>JALZHU010000267.1 GCA_030860695.1 Actinomycetota bacterium | reverse complement strand
GTCTCCAGGATTTCTCGCTGTTGATCGGACATCGCCAACGACGCTGCTGCTCGACTCATAGCTCACAGCATAACACAAATCTGTAAAATTACTCGTAAGACACTACACTAGATCGATGCGGTCGTGGCCAAGCACGCGAGCGAAAGATGATCTTCATTAAGATCACGACTGAGGGAGACTGCCATCTTGGCCGCCGTGGATCGTGCGTCTGGCCATCTCTGCATCCAGTGGATTCATTTGCTCAGCTATTGGTAATTGTGGATTCCACCACAAGAACGCCAACGCCTCATCATTGATCATCATCTGTGGAGCCACCTGAAGATCAGTTCTGTAAAGCGCCGTGTACTCCCGGCGGTTCGGCCGTCGTAGATCACACTCCGCGACAGCGACGAAATCCAGATTTACTGTCTCGATACCCGTCTCTTCAGCCAACTCACGCACGGCAGCCTGCCGAGCGGTCTCACCAAGATCGCGCTTACCGCCGGGCAGTTCCCACTGCTGGCGCCAGCCATCAAATATCATCAGCACTGAGTCTTCAAAGCGAACGACGACTAGAGAGGCCGGTATAGGCAGCCGACGCTCCAACGTTCCAAGATCTGACTCGGCAACGAAACGGATATCCACCAAAACATTGCCATCATCATCACGTACCGCAATCACAGCCACAACAACCATTTAACCTGCACGCACCAGCCCTGCACCATGGCTGACACCTGGTCACGGCTGCCTAAAGAGCACCATCACCATCCTGAGAGCACCTCTCCACAGACCACCCTAGCCCGGTCTGATCATGGTCTGTGGTTCGCGCACTGACACGGTTGTCACGACAAAGCCACAGGTCAAACACCATGGTGGAGGTACTTACCTCTTACTCGCACTCGGTACAAGCCGCTGACCTGCGACTTTGCCACACCGTGACGCTCACCAGCCCGGTGCGTGCCCCGAGATCGAGCGCAAAGCGTCCGTGGAGCCTGCGCGAGCACCTCAATGAGCGCGACATCGCCGAATTGATCATCGCCTACCGCGACGGCGCCACCGCCGCTTCCCTCGCCACTACCCACGGCGTAAGCCTCAAGAGCGTCAAGCGCCTCCTACGCACCGCCGGTGTCCGCCGGACCTCACCCACTCGACAAGTTACGAAAGCAACGCCGGCCGCGACGCATCCGTAGCCGCTTCTGCCCAGGCGTTCACCGCCCGCTCAGCGGCATGAGAGTGCGCTTTGCGAAGATCACGGTCCTGGGCGGAGGGGTACTTATCCGGTGGGCAGGGTATGCGGTGGGACGTGGGTCGCGACGGCGTGTGCGGATCGGCGCGTCGGACCGGTCATTGATGGCGGTGCCGGGGGTGGCGGCGATCGCTGGCACGTCCTTTTTGTGTTACACCTTTAAGGTGATGATGCTCAACGTGTAGTCAGAGACCGGCGGTGCGGTGTCGGGCCGGGCGACGGCCTTGAAGGTGCCACCCGCTGTCTGGTACGCGTTGGTACCTCCAGTGATAGCGCCTTCCCCGCTGCGGGTCTTGAGGCTGTACGGCATCGTGAAGGTGAGCTGGCCCTTGGGTAAAAAGAGCGTGCCAGTGCACTGCGAGTCGGTGGCGTTGACAGCGACGCAGAAGATTTCATCGTGGCCGACCTTCTCCTTATCAGCAGCATCAAACAGATCATCAATGATGGTGGTGATGTCGGTCGCCGAGGCTCCCTGGGGTGGATTGTCGACACGATTGACGGAAGTTGGGCGTGCGGCCAGCCGAAGGATCGTTGTGTTGGGCGTGGTCTGGCTGTAGCTGTCTTCACTCATAGTGGGTTCACATCCTTTCGAATGGACTCCTTATGCCCCACACATAGCTGCAGGGTGGCCCTTACTGTAATTCCCAGCGATTCGCGGCCGAGGGTCCCACCAACAGAGGGTGGAGGATAGACAATTAGGCGCTGTGCGTTGTCCAGGGCACGACCCTGCAGCCCACGGGCCTCCGTGGGAGCGTGGATTGCGCCAGAGCTCTTGCCACGGGCCGCAAGCAACAGCCGCGTTGCCAGCGGCCGCTGCAGCGCACTTGATCTCTACGCCTGCCAACCCCCACCGCCCCGCCTCTGCGCGCCTCTGGTCCACACCGGCTCGTAACGACTCAGACCATCCACAGCGATCCGTAACGATTAGAACACCAACACAGGGATCCCAACGGAGCCTGCGCGCCTGCGCGCAACGTCCGCTCATCGGCATGAGCGGGCACCGTCCCGCTGGCGAGCCGACTACGGATCGCGACTCTACTTCCGTAGCAGCAAAGAGAAGGGACTCGCACACCGAAGACGCATAAACGCCCAGCTCAGAGACCTCGTGCGTGCTCAGTGGAGCTACTGGCCGCTTACTCGCACTCGACGCAAGCCGCTGACCTGCGGATCTGCCACACCGTGGCTCTCGCCAGCCCCCAGATCGAGCGCGTAGTGTCCGTGGAGCCTGCGCGACCGCCTCGATGAGCGCGACATCGCCGACCTGATCACCGCCTACCGCGAGGGCGCCACCGCCGCTGTCCACGGCTGAAGTCTTAGGAGTGTCGAGCGCCTCCTATGCATCGCCGGTGTCCGCCGGATGCCGCCCACTCGACGAGCTATGAAGGCAACGCCGACCACGACGCATCCGTAGCCGCTCATGCCCGGCGTTCACCGCGCACATAGCGGCACGAGCGTGCGTTCGCTCCACCGCCGTCTAAGCGGAGCGCTCGTAGGCATCTTTGATCTTGTTCGTAAGAGGATCGGTGAGCGTCCAGCAGGGCTTCCAGGACCAGATGCAAACCATCGGAGATGACTTGATGCGCTGATCAGTCCGGGGTCTCGGGTGAGAGGGGTCCGTAGGCTTGGAAACTAGCCGCGAAACGCGCGCTGGGGGTCGTCGACGGCTTCCAGCAGTGGCACGACGCTGGCCGCGGCCGGCAGGTCGTTGACGAGGTGCCAGCGGGTGTTGCTGTCGGGCCAATACAGCCGCCATCCCGCGGTACTGTGACGCAGTCGCGCAAGGGGACGGGCGGTCCATTGCGGGCCAAACTGCGTGTCGGGGGCGTCCCAGGGCACCCGGCGTTTCACCAGGATCACGTCGTGGCCGCGGATCTCGTGCTCCAGGCGTAGCTGATGCTGTGCCTGCTCAGGGATCCGCTGCTGACACCAGCGCTGGACGCACGTGAGGTCGGTCTCGGGGAGATCAATGGCCACCCGGCCAGGCTAGTGGTCGACATCGTCAGGTAGCGGTGCAGGGACGTCTTCGCGATTGCGGTCTTGGTGACGATCTGGCCAAGGCTGTGGCCCCCGCCGTGGAGCAACCGCGCGTACTCGATCTTGCCAGCGGGGTGGGCGATGGGCTGGCCACCGCGCGAGCGGCGGCTTCGCGACGACGCAAGCGTGCGCCGTGCGCTCAGCGGTAAAGGCGGTAAAGGCGGTAAAGGTGCGTTCCATCTCAGCGAACAGGGCCAACACCAGCAAGGCGAGACGCCCCATGCCCTCCTCGGCGATGTTGTCCAGCAGCACTGAGCGTAGCCGGTGCTGCGGGTCCATCCAGGTCATTGTCTCCGGCTACGGGGTGACGATGCGTGCGAGGCGCCCCGATAAGGATCACACTGATCTTTCAGGCGCATGGAGGGAGTAACGGGGCATGGTGTGGGTGCCGAACTGGTCATCCATGGCCGTGACATGGAGCGTTTCGAGTGGTGACCGTCGGGCATGATCGCAGGCCGTGGTGGTTCGGCTGCTCTATCTCGTCTTCCGGCAGGTGATGGCTTGGTTCGGGCTCCTGGCCCGTAGCTCGCGATCGAAGAATGTGGAGATTTTGGTGCTGCGGCATGAGGTGGCCGTGTTGCGTCGCCAGGTCCGCCGCCCCCGCCTGTCATGGGCGGATCGAGCGGTGTTCGCGGCGTTGACCCGGTTGCTGTCCCAGGCTGACCAACTGCAGCGGATCGTCACCCCTGCCTCGATCTTGCGGTGGCACCGGGACCTGGTGACCCGACGCTGGACGCAGCCTCGACGCCGCCGCAGCGGCGGCCGTTGCACGGCTCCCGAGCTGCGCCGGTTGGTGCTGCGGCTAGCGACGGAGAATTCGACGTGGGGGTACCGGCGGATCCACGGTGAACTTGCTGGCCTGGGCTACCGGCTTGCGCCCAGCACAGTGTGGTCGATCCTGAAACGAGCCGGCCTCGACCCCGCACCTCGCCGCGAAGGGCCCAGCTGGCGACAATTCCTGCGCGCCCAAGCACACGGCATTCTCGCCACGGACTTCTTCTGCATCGACACGCTGCTGGGGCACCGCTCTACGTTCTGTTCGTGGTCGAGCACGCCACCCGCCGCGTGCATTTGCTGGGCATCACCGCAAACCCAACCGAAGCCTGGGTCACCCAGCAGGCACGCAACCTGCTGATGGACCTCGGCGACCGCGCCGCTCAGTTCAAGATCTTAATCCGAGATCGCGACAGCAAGTTCACCGCCATCTTCGATGCCGTGTTCGCCAGCGAGGCCATCCGCGTCCTACGCACCCCGGTGCAGGCTCCGCGCGCGAACGCAATCGCCGAACGATGGATCGGCACCATCCGCCGCGAGCTGCTGGATCGGATGCTAATCCTCAACCAGCGCCAGCTCGGGACGGTGCTGACCGAGTACGTGGCGCACTTCAACACCCACCGCCCTCACCGAACACTGAACCAGGCAGCGCCGCTCCAACCGCTTCCACCCCCGGCGTCGCCTTCCCAGCTTCACATCCGACGTCGCGATCGGCTCGGTGGATTGATCCACGAATATTCCCAGGTCGCATGACGTGGATGACCAATTCGGCACCCACAGGTCATCTCTTCGGTAGCGCGCTCGCTGTCAGCCGAGGTTGGCTGTACCGGTGTGTTCGGCGGGTGGTTCGCGCCCGGGTGTCTGGCTGACTTGTCTATTGGCCCGTTTCGTTGGCTATGACCTGTCGCTTGGTCTTGCTCGTGGCCGAGGGGGTGGTGGGATGCTGTGTGTTGTGTCGCGGCCGCGGCGGGTGTTTGTGAGTCATACGTCGGAGTTGGCGCGGTTTCCGGTGGGGCGGTCGTTTGTGGCGGCGGCGCAGCGGGCGGTGGCTCGGGCCGGGGATGCCATTGTCGAGATGGGGTATTTCGGGCCGCGGGAGAAGCAGCCGGCGCAGGTGTGCCGGGAGGCGGTGCTGGGTGCGGATGTGTATGTGGCGGTGGTGGGGTTTCGCTACGGCTCGCCGGTGCGTGATCGTCCGGAGCTGTCGTATACGGAGTGGGAGTTTCAGGCGGCCCGCGAGGCTGGCTTACCGCGGCTGGTGATGCTGCTGAGCGAGGAGGCCGAGGGCCCCAGGGATCTATTTGTCGATCTGCAGTATGCCGCGCGGCAGGAGGCATTCCGGGCCCGGCTAACCGACAGCGGGGTGACCACAGCGACGGTGGCGACACCGGAGGAACTTAGCGAGGCGCTGTTTGCGGGGTTGCGGGATCTGCCGGCTGCCCGGTCGCAGGATGCGCTGGCCGGGCGGGTGTGGAATGTGCCCGCCCGTAGCCCGGTGTTCACCGGGCGGGAAGGGCTGCTCACCGCGCTGCATGCTGCGTTGCAGCAGGAGCGTTCGACGGCGGTGGTGCAGGCCTTGTATGGGATGGGGGGAATCGGTAAGACAGCGCTGGCCATTGAGTATGCCCACCGCTACGGGGCCGACTACGACGCGGTGTGGTGGGTCCCGGCAGAGCAACCAGCCTTGGTGGCTCATCGGTTGGCTGAGCTGTCCCATGCTCTGGGGGTAGCCAGCGTCACCGACCCCACGACAGCGGCGGTGGCGCGGTTGCTGGGGGCGTTGCGGGAACAGAACCGGTGGCTTGTGATCTTCGACAATGCCGAGGATCCCGCGGCGCTGGCGCGGTACCTACCCGGAGGTGGCGGGCAGGTGATGATCACCTCCCGGAACCCCGGCTGGCACGAGCTGGCCACCCCGGTGGAAGTAGATGTGTTGGACCGGGGAGAGTCGATCACCCTGCTGCGCCGGCGCGCCCTGCATCTGACCGAGGATGAGGCGGAGCGGATCGCGCAGGCCCTGGGGGACCTGCCGCTGGCGCTGGCCCAGGCCGCCGCGTACCTGGCCGACACCGCCACCGGCGTGGATGGCTATCTCACTCTGTTGGCTGAGCGCACCACGGAGTTGCTGGCCCACGGCAGCCCCGCCACGTATCCGGTGTCGCTGGCGGCCAGCGTCCAGATCACCCTGGACCGGCTGGCAACCCAGTCCCTGGCGGCGCTGGTGCTGCTGTGCCTGGCGGCCTACCTGGCACCGGAGCCGATCCCGCTGACCCTGTTCACCACCCACCCCGTCCAGTTGCCTGATCCCCTGGCGACCGTGGCCGCCGATCCGCTGGCGTTCACCGAGCTGACCCGGCTTTTGCGCCAGCACGGGCTCGCCCGCGTCGAGTCGACCACCCTAGAGCTGCATCGACTGCTCGCCGCGATCCTGCGCACCCAACCTCACCAGCCACCGGGCCTGCCCATCCTGGCGATTCGGCTGTTGCGTACCGCAGTCCCGGCCGACGATCCGTGGAACAACCCCCCGGTCTGGCCGGCCTGGCACCAGCTCCTGCCGCACGTCCTAGTCGCCACCAACCCCCACCGCACCCTCACCGGAGTCGGCGAGGACGTGGCCTGGCTACTGCAACGCGCCGCGGAGTATCTGCAGACCCGGGGGGAACCCGGCCTCGCCCGGCCGCTGTTCGAACGCGCCCGGGACCTGCGCCGCTCCATACTGGGCGAAGACCACCCCGACACCCTGGAATCGACAGGTCGTCTGTCCTCTGCCTTATGGGCGCTGGCGCAGTATGAGCCGGCTCGCCAGCTTGGCGAAGACACCCTCACCCGCTGCCGTCGGGTCCTGGGTGACGACCACCCCCACACCCTGCGCATGGCCTACTTCCTTGTCGTCGTCCTGTGGGAGTTGGGGCAGTATGAGCGGGCTTGCCAGCTTGGCGAAGACACCCTCACCCGCCTGCGCAGGGTTCTGGGTGACGACCACCCCCACACCCTGCGCATGGCCTACTTCCTTGTCGTCGTCCTGGGGGGGTTGGGGCAGTATGAGCCGGCTTGCCAGCTTGGAAAAGACACCCTCACCCGCTGCCGTCGGGTCCTGGGCGACGACCACCCCGACACCCTGCACTCCGCCTCCGTCCTTGCCGGCGCCCTGTGGGGGTTGGGGCAGTATGAGCCGGCTCGCCAGCTTGGCGAAGACACCCTCACCCGCTGCCGTCGGGTCCTGGGCGACGACCACCCCGACACCCTGATCTCGGCCTCCGTCCTTG
>JALZHU010000266.1 GCA_030860695.1 Actinomycetota bacterium | reverse complement strand
CGCCCGCCCTACGTCAAGTCCGGCCACAACATTCCCGCGGCATCGGGTCTGGGAGAGCGCCTCGGACGACGAGCAGGGCCACGACAGCGGTGGTTGGTGGGCGGCCAAACGCTCCGTGTAAACGGCGACCCGAAAAATTCCATGGCGGAAATCTGAATGTTGACCGTTACATATGATTTGGTCTCCACAGCAACGCGTCCACCGCGGCGCGGGGCAGGTCCTGCTATAGCCCGGGGGCAGGATTGTTTCCCCAACCTCCGCTGCGGGTTGGTGATGATCAGAATCAGGCCTTCGCTTCCCAACTCACGGGGGCTCGACGACCATGATCCCGTCATTCGACCCCCCATCGCGGGAGGCGCACCGAGCATTTCCGCAGTTCAACGGTCTACAGGCCCTCACTTTTCGGGGCGAAGTACCTAGTCCACCACCTCGCGCTGGTGAGCCGATCCACCACCCTGTTCTCCGACGATGCCATCGCCCTGATCCACTAGCTCCTTCGCGAATTCACACCATACGTTTGCCACGCTGCGAGCCAAATCCGCAATGACGATCTTGCAATGTGATGGAATTTTCCCGACCAAGTCAGCCCACTCATTCAAATTAATCACATGAGCGTCCAGCCATCGAAGTACGATGCGACCGTCGTCGTTCAGTCTCAGCGATGGGTCCCGGCGCAGCTGCTGCATGGTCTGCAAGTGATTTACCAAATTTGTCTGCTCGGACACTCTCTTCGACGGACAGGCCCTCTCGTTCAAGTTCCCTCGCGGTGTAAGGCCATTCTCCACCGCCTGTCGCTGCCGGGGACGAACTGGATCATCACCGCGACGCAACCGTTCCCGAACATCACGTGCGGTGCCGATTGAGATGCCGATGACCTTGGCGATCTCCCGCAGGCTGGCGGTTGGCTGTTCCTGCATCATCTTGCTGGCCGCAAGTCGGCCCTCCACACTGCTTAGCGGGCGCACCCGTCCATCTCGACCTACCCGGGCGTTCAACTGAGGATTTTCCTCGGTTGAACGCCCCCGAAGCGTCCGGACTGTCTTTGCTGAAAGCCCAGTCACAGATGCGATAGCCCGGTCTGACCATTGCGGCTTCGACGCGAAGATTCGGGCTGCCGCCGCTCGGCGATCGGCCAACGTCAACGGCAAACCGTGCGCCGTGTTGACCCGGACGGCAAGGACGAAGGCCGACTCTGTATCACCATCGAAGAAATGTACATCAATTTTGTCCTGACCGCGCAACTGGACGGCACGGAGGCGGTGCATACCATCAATGACACGCATGGTGGGACGATGAACCAAAATCGGTGGAAGCTTACCTTCAAATTCGGCGAGGGCTAGCACATGGCGCTCATCTTCACCGTCCATTCGTGGAGAATCACCGGGCAACAGGGAGCAAATATCGACAGTTTCCGAGGGAAGTGTTTTAGGCAAGGTGGTGATGTCTTTGCCGCCAAACTCCCTCGCGCTATATTCGGAGTACCACAGGTGGGCACCTGAACGGTGTTCGTCGAAATTTTCGGCAGGGCTTGCTTGGTGCCCACCTGTCGCATTCGGTATGCTTATCCCGGGCTGGCTATTGAACTCCGTCGTCCGAGCAGTCAATTTTACCCCCATTTCCTGCAGTGATGCCTTCGACTTCTCTCTTATCAGTTCGCTGGCTCGACGTCTTCCTCCGCGAATTTCAGCGGTCGCGCACGGCCATCGCGACCGACTCGGGCCTCCAACTGCGGTAATTCCCCAGTCATCCGCTGCTGCAGAAAGCCAACCGTCTTGATAGAAAGTCCGCAGACCTTCGCAATAGCGCGATCAGACCATTGTGGGTACGAAATGATCATACGTTCAGCACTCTGTGCCACCACCATCGACAGCGCCAGCAGCGCACGCAGCCTTACCAGTTGCTCCGGCACCAGCCGCCCCGATCCCGACCCCACAGCGTGTTCACCGAGTAGGCCAGGCCCCTCTGTACCCATCGGTACCTCCCTCTGCGACGAACTCGGACATCCGACGCCGCTCAGAGTTCGCCGTCAGCTGAGCCGCACCCCAGTCGTACAGGAAAGGCGGTGCCAAATTGTTCGAATCAGCAAATGTACGCCCCGTCCTATATCTGTCAAGACCAGCGCCGCAAGCCGCTCGTTAACATACATAACCGGCGATTAAGGTGGTACGTACAATGCGTACGTCATCGCCGTCCCGAACGGCGTAGTGAATTTTCGCAGAGTAACAATGGATCTCTGGTGGTGATGCTGGCCCTCTTGTGCGGGGCAGAGGTATCACCTGTTGGGATCCCCGATAGCATCGCTGCATACATTATCGTTAACGATCTTCGGTCACTAGCTTCTTGGCATTTGTGTCAAGTTTTCCCGCGGCGTGCCTTGGGGGTGTCTGCTCCACATCTGCAGACTTGTTGTCTGATCAGCCACTTCGAGGTGACACGGCCGATCATGAAACGTGATCGGACTTCGGCGCGTCGGGTGGCGGCGGTCTGCCGATCATGGCGCAGGTCCCTGCGGGAGCTTGCTCAAAATCACGTCAGTCACTGAAAAGCCCGCTCAACCACCTTGCTCGGCGGTCCGAGGCGACGCCTCACTGGTACTGCAACGGCAGTTACGGGGTCGGTGGCCGCGGCGGCGGTAGTAGCAGGTGGGGGCTTGGCGCTGGCGTCGTCGTCAGTGTGACCAGCGCTGGAGGATGGCGAGACAGTGCGCGGTGCCAGGGCGGCGGCGAGCAGGCGGATCTCGTTGGTGGTGAGGGAGATCAGCTCGTTGGACTGTGGGGTCCCTTTTTTCGTCTCCTGGTCGGGGGTCACGGCGAGGTAGGTGGCGGCGAGCATGGCGAGGGTGATATGTCGGTACCCGGCGGTGTAGTGGCGGACCTGGTAGGGGTCCAGCCCGGCCTTGTTTTTGCCGGGTCTGGAAGCACTCCTTGATTGCCTACCCGCCCCGGCGATGTGGATGAGATGGGCGATCGTTGTGGCGGCGGCCCCGGCACAGCGGTACAAGGTCAGCTCGGGCACAGTGGTGAGGGTGGTGATCTGGCGGCGGATGAGCAGCCAGTGGCCCACCCGCCGGATAGCACGGCCGGGTCGAGGGTGATGGTGGCCCAGTCATACAGCCGTGACCCGTATGCCCTGTACCCGGCACTGCGGCGCTCCCACGCCGTGGTGGGGACCTCGGTGGCCAGCGACCGGGCGGCCGGCGCCGCCCGCCAATCAGCGGCAAGGTGCCGTCGCTGCGAGTGGCCAGCACGAACGGGACCGGGTGGGCGGCCAACCAATGACGAAACGCTGGGTTTTGCCCGCAGACCCGACCCTGGTGGTTAATTCTGTGGGAATCTGAGTATGGGCGGCGTGGCACAGCTGTTTTGGATTTTGTGTTCCGCATGATCGGGCTGCGACCTTTTCCCCTGTTGGTTTCTCCTGATGCGGGCCGCGGACTGGAGCCTGTGATGTCTGTGGTGCCGCAGCCGTGGCCACAGCCCGCGCCGCAGCTGGTCGAGGCTGCCGCGGCGATGTATCGGGGCAAGCGCGAGCGTCCGCTGCCGGTGCTGGTGCGCGACAAGCTCGGTGAGTGGCTGTCGGATGAGCAGTTCGCGGGTGCTTACGGGGCGTAGGCCAAAAGACCCCAGCTGACAATTGTCGATTTTGCCGGTGGTGTCGGTGTACTGCCGCGCTGACATCGAAACCTGCACCGTTATGCGCCGCCTGCGGCCGGAAAAGCGCTCCTGATGACTCCGGACAGTGACGGTATCCGGTCTACTCAGAACGATGGCAGCTGCACCCGTCCGCCCTCCACCGAGGCGATCCGATGAAACGAGCACCCCGCTGTTCCCACAACTACATCCAGACACAGGACCGCTTCCCCGCCACGGCGCGGGAGCGTGTCGCCGCCACCATCGACACCCGCGACGCTGTCGGCGATCAGGCCGATACCGGGGCGAACTCCAACAGGTCCCGCAGCAACGGACAGCTAGCAAACCAAGCCAGCGAAGCCTTCGGCTCGGTGCGTGCCACTGACTAGGATCAGCGCCCGGATCATGGCCAGCCAGGCGAGCACGACGTCGGCGCGGAGCAGCTCGCCGTCCGTTCCCACCTCGTCCTGGCGTTCCCGGAGAGTAAGTGATCACACAGTTGGAGAGATCGGTGATCCGTCTCGCTGGGATGTCGAACAGCGCGCCTGACCATCGATCGGCGGCCCGGACGGTGCGAATGTACCGCCCGCCTATAGACCGGTAGTAGTTCTGGAGCTGCTTGTTAGTCCTCCACACGTCCCATCGCAATGAATCGCAGCCGGATCGCGCTGCACAATCTTGCGCCCACGAGAGCATAAGCGAGCCCAGGCCCTCGCCGCTTCGATGTACGGCGCTCGCCATCTTCGCGAGGTACAGTGCTGGTTCTTTCAGCTCATCTGGAGTCCAGAAATCCGGATCGCCTTCTGAGGTCAGAGTCAGTGTGGCGATGGAAGCGCCGTCGTCTCGGAGAAGCCAAGTGTTCTGCCGCTCGATAGCGTTGACAATCCGTGTCTCGAAATTCCGGCCCGTGTTCCATTGTTCGCTTCCTCGCTCACAAAGCCACTGTATCCGCCCGTCGAGCAGAGCCATTACTTCGAGTAGGTCTGCGGTGTCAGCACGGTGCATGACGTATGGCTTACTCATTGTTGGGGGCACTGTGGGGTTTCATGCGCTCGAATAAAATGACATGTTTTGATCCGACGAGAACGTTCACCGTGTGCCGTACGGGCTTGTTGTCCTTGGTGAAACCTGTTTGCCGATGTACTGTGACCGGCATACCTGGGCCCAATTCCAGCCGTGACGCCTCGTCCGGAAGTGGCATCCGCGCTTGGATTTCATCAATGGCTCGCACTTGCTCGTAACCAAGTTCGGCGAGCACCTGGCTTGCGCCGCGGGTGATGTCCGCCGGGTTAACGATCTCCGAACCCTGGACCAGGTCAAAAGGATAGAATGTATCATTGATATTGAATGGCTCGTTGTTCAGGTAACGGACGCGGCGGCGTACGACCACGAGGTCACTGGCAGTCAACGCCAACCGGTTCGCAACTCGGTTGGGCGGCTGGATGATCTCCACATTGATCCGTTGGGACGGTGCGCGCCCGAGCGTGGTCTGCTCCGTCATCCACCGGTCCATCTCCGGACTCGCTGGCTGCTCCCACTCGGATTGCGGTCGGAAATAGCACAACTCGTGACGCCGAACGAAGTAGCCCTGTGGCCGGGACGGCACGATCAGGCCCTCGTTGACCAGCACCATGAGTCCTTGCCGGACCGTGGCGCGAGACGCGCCGAATTCCTCAATCAGGGCTTTCTCGGTCGGCACCTGTGCGCCCGGAGCTAACTCGCCAGTAGTGATCTTCGCCCGGACCGAGTCAGCGAGCTGCTGGTACACGGGCCTAGGACTTTCTGTGATGCGTGGCGACATGGCTGCCAGTCTGCCCTGGTGGAGGCTCATTGTCTAATCAATGCGGACCATGTGGTTGACAGTTCGTGGCTGATATACTGCTTCCTCTACATCATTCTGATCATTTAGACAATACGTCGCGGCGCCTGCGGTTCGCTGAGCGAGTTTGATTCCCGTATCTGGAGGGTGGTCTTCTGTTGCGCCGGACTAGGCTGCGCCGGATCGTGAGCAAACCAGCGACGAGGTCGAGGTGCTTTCAGGCGAGTCCGACCAGTTCGCCTCGCCGTGCGCCGGTGATGAGGTCCGCCTGACGAAGGTGCACCAGTCGGGGTCCTGTGCCCAGGCGCGGTGGCGATCTTGGCTGCTTCCTCCGCTGACGGCGGGTTGGGCTGCGGTGCGGGGATGCGGGGCCGCTTAGGGCGCCGCTGAGCACGGCGTGACATTGGCGGATGGACGAGACGGTCAGCGACTTGTACACGTGCGCTGCGCAGCGCTCGTCGCAGTCGTGCGGGCAAGGGGTGATGACGAGGGCGTGACCGTGGCAGCGGCGGCGGCAGACCCGTACGTGGGCTGCCTGGCGCGGCTGTCGGAGTCGCTGCGGATGCGGGGCGACCGCGGCGAGCATCCCGCGGCGCTGGCTCGGGCCGACATGGAGGCATTCCTGCACCGGCTGGCCTACCTGGAAACGACCGGGCAGACCACCGGAGGCGCGGGTGATGGGTGCGTGTCGGCGAAGGCTGTGAGGGCTTTGGCGTCCGGTGAAGCGAGTCCGGTCATCGCCGATCTCGGGCGAGGATGCGGGCTGCGAGCACGGTGCCTAATCCGGGGAAGCTGGTCAGGGTTGCTGCGTCGGGGTGGTGGGCGAAGGCCTCGCCGAGGGCTTGTTCGAGATCGGCGACGTTGGCCACCGCGGTGTTGAGCGCCCGCAGATGGGCCAGGGCCTGGCGGCCCATCGCTTGTTCGACCAGGGGGAGTTGGGTGAACTGCTCGCCGCGCAGACCGGTCAGGATGCGATCGGTCTGGCGGTCGATGTTGCGGCGGCGTCTGGCGCGCACCAGCGCGGCGCGCAATGATGAGCGGCGCAGTTTCTGGGCTGCGGTGGGGGTGGGGGCGATGGCCAGGGCGGCTCGGGCGTCGGGGCTAGTCAGGTCGTCGAAGGTGGCCAGGAAGGTGGGGTAGTACTCGTGAAGCAGGAAACGCAGCTTGTTGGCTGTCTGTTGGCGTTCCCACACGGCGTCTTGCTGGGCCCGCGCTAGGACCCGGATGCTGAAGACCAGCTCGCTGTCGGCGGGCAGCGGCCGATGGGCAGCCAGGTCGGTGCGCACGATGTTGGCCAACACGAACGCATCACCCGGGTCGCTTTGAGCCCGGCTGACCACGTAGCGATCGCGATACCGCGACACGGCCAGCGGGTTGATCGAAAAACAGTTGGTATCCCGCTGCCTGCAGCGTGGCCGGCAGTAGTCCCTTTGCCGTTTGCATCGCGATCGGGACCGGGGCCTGGCTGCGTTGGGTCTGCTCGGCCAACAGCTCCAGCAGTTGGCGAAAGCCCGCCGCGCTGTCGTCGATCCGGCGTTTGGCCACCAAGACTCCGTCATCGTCGACCACCGCGATGTCGTGATGGCGCTGAGCCCAATCGATGCCGCACCACATCCGCATTCACGCCTCTCCTTCCGCGCCCCAAGCCTGGACGCACTCGATACGGGTCGAGCCGAAAGAGGGTGCGCGCTGCCCTAATGAGAGGGCTCCTCGGCCCACCATCGCACCAGTCAGTCGCAGCCCCCAGCAACCGACAGCACCCGCCGTCTTCCGAAGGGCTCACTGGCCCCGCTCTGGTCAGTCGTGATGCTGCCGGCGGCTCGCGGCTGCGATGATCACAAGAGAACCTGCTCATCCGGTGGTGGCGCGCCGGCGCGGCCCTCGCTTGTTAGGTC
>JALZHU010000265.1 GCA_030860695.1 Actinomycetota bacterium | reverse complement strand
GGACGATCGGTCAGGTCATCTCGTCGTCGCGGTCGTCGTCATCTGAGTCGCTAGCGAGCCAGCGTCCGCGGCTGACTTGGACGGCGCGCCTAGCCGTGGCGTGCTCTTGCAGCCGGTCGTAGACCCAGGTGCGGCCCATCCCGGTTGCGGCCATGAGCTCGCGGACGGACAGACCGCGACCAGGTGCTCGCCGGAGCGCGATCCACAGCGCGACGTTGGGGTTTGCTGCTGTCTGCTCGTCTGCGGCCGTTCGTTGTGGGGGAATGATCAGCGGTGCTGGACGGGCGGCGTTGTGGTTGTCGGCGGCGGTCTGGGACAGCGGGTCGAGCGGGGGTCTGTTCGGGTGGTGTTGTGCCGCGATGGCGGAGACGGCGTCGTCGGTGAGCAGGTAGGCGCGGGCGCGTTGTGGGGTGTGGTGTTCGGGGGTGGAGATGAGGAACTTGCCGGGGGCATCCAGGGTGTGGGCGTGCCAGCCGGCGGCGAGCATTCCTTGTCCGAGGATGAGGTCGACGTCGCGGCGTTCGCGGACGCGCAGGCAGATGCGGATGTCCATTTGGGAGCGGACGGCGCCGGAGCCCATGGCTTTCTGGGTCGGGCGTTGGGTGGCGGCGAGAAGGGTGACGGCGACGGCTCGTCCGCGTCGGGCCAGGGAGTCGGCGTGGATGACCGCAACGTGTGATTGCTCGGCCAGTTCGGCGTACTCGTCGATCATGATTATCAGAGCGGGTGTGGTGGGAGTGGGTTGCCAGAGCCGGGAGCCGTCTGCGGTGAGGTGATGGGCGCGGGCGTCGAGGATGGCGACGGCGTCGGCGAGGAGGTCGGCGGCCTCGGAGGGCGTGGTGGCGAGCCGATCGAGGCAGGATGCCCAGGGCCCCAGCTCCATGCCGCCCTTGAGGTCGATGCCCCAGAGCACGACGTCGGAACAGGCGACGAGGTGGGCGAGGATGACGTTGAGGACGCCGCTCTTTCCGGCTCCTGCGACGCCGCCGAACAGGCTGTGTCGGTGGGTCAGGGTGAGTGCGACCGGGCGGGCGTCTTCGAACAGGCCAAGCGGCACTGGGCCGGTGATGCTGGCGGCCGGCTGGTGGTGCTGATCGATCGGGTAGGGGAGGGACTGGGCGTGCGGGTCGGCGTGGAGAACGCGGATCAGGGCGTGGTCTGCGCGAGCCGGATCAGGTTCGATCCGCACGGCGCCGGGGCGAGTGCCGAGCCCGGATTCCAGCGCCGGAACCCTATTCACGAGGTCGTGGACGGTCTGCCCGCGGCGCAGGCCGATTCGGGCTCGCCAGCCCCACAGGTCGACCACTGCGGACATGACGCGGGAGCCGGGCAGTCCGACCGCGTCGGCGATGTCGGGCCAGGCGTCGAGTGTTCGCTCGACGCGGACTTTGGCTCGGCGGCGTCGGTGTGCCCACCAGGGCAACCCGCCGACAATCGTGCCGATAAACAGGAGCAAGGGCAGTGGCACCGCGCCGGGTCCGTGGGAGGTAGCGAACGTCAGCCACAATCCGGCCGTGATCGTGACGGTGATGGCGTAGCCGCGTTCAATCCGGCGCAGGTCCGGGGCGATTTCCGGTCGCGACAGTCCGACCGCCAGTGCTGCGGTGAGCACAGCGACGAAGGGCGCTATGTGGGGGAAACGGCCGTGCAGCACCGTGGCGGTGAGGGCAAGCGCGCCAGCTACTGCTGGCGGAGCGAATTCCGAGCGGTAGCGGTAAACGCAGCGGGCGAGTGCCGCGAAGGATTCTCCGGGGTAGCGGTCGTCGGCGAGAACTAGCAGCGGTTCGCGGCGGGCGTCACCTCTGCGTAGTCGGCGTCGGGCGCGGCGGATACGTCGGTTCATCGCTGGTTGCAGCCGTCGGCTGATTTGCTGGCCGGGTCGAGCCACGCGGTGAGCCCGTCGGTGTCGAGGCTCGGTGAGCCCGTCTCGGCCGGTGGGAGCTGGCCGAGGGCGGCGAGTTCATCGACGAGGTAGGCGAGCGGATTGGCTTCGCCGTCGCGGGCAGCGGTGACAGTGGCACGGGCAGCGGCGAGCAGGTTGGCATAGCACATCCGTAGCGAAGCGAGCACGCGGCGCAGTCGGGCGTTTTCGAACATGGCGTCGCTCGTGGTGCCGGGTGTCATCGGTGAGTCTGGGTCTCCTTTTGTTGGGGGACAGGGCAATCGGCGAGGGGACCGGGATGGGCCGAGGACCTGGGGATACGGGGATCAATGGCCGGGACGGCGGCCTGAAGGACGAATCGAGCCCCGACCTGACCGGCGGGAAGAGGACGGATGCCAGGACGAAGGCCGGACGGCGCGGCGTTCCCGGTTGGCCTGTCGGCGGTTCCATGTGGCGCGCGCCCGGCACTTGCGGCACGGGCCGTTGCGGTCGGCGAGCGCACCGCAGGGGCACTGGGCCTTATCGCGGTATAGCGCGTTGGCCGGCTCTTCGGGGTCGGTCTTGGGGTGACTGTCGGCGCTGGCGTTGATGGTGAACTCCTTTCGCCCGATGCTGATCGCGCTGTCGAATACGCCTGGCGAGCAGCGATCCCGGCGGTCCGGGGCCGGTGCGTCGCGGCGGTTCGAGTGGTCGGCGGGATGCGGTGTCGTTGGCATGCCGAAGAGGTTCCAACAGAGCGGGGGGACGAGATCACCACGCAGTTGGGTGTAACAAAGACGTCCCAAGTACGGTGAGGCCCGTCCCGGGACGTCCCTGGGACGCCGTCGGGACGAATACCGGCCCGTGGCCAACGAACCAGGCACGGTGGGGATGGCGAACGAGAGGCTGCGGGCGGCGCTGTTGCAACGCGGGGTGACCCCGAGCGAGTTGGCCGAGTCTGTGGGCGTGGATCCGAAGACGATCGAGCGGTGGATCGGGGGACGGGTTCCTTATCGGCGGCATCGATACCGGGTGGCGAGCAGGCTCGGGCTCGATGAGGCGTACCTGTGGCCGGGTGCCTTGGCCGCCGAGCAGGTCGTGTCCGCGTCAGAGAGTGAGATCTTGGTCCTCTACCCGCATCGCTGGGCCGTCCCCCGGGACGTCTGGGGACAGCTATTCGACTCGGCCGAGGAAGAGATCGGTGTCCTGGTCTACAGCGGGATGTTCATCGTTGATGACCCGGGACTGCTCGCTCTGTTCCGTGCCAAGGCCATGCAGGGGGTGCGGGTTCGCATCCTGCTTGGCGATCCGGATGCGGCCGAGGTGGCCTCTCGCGGTGCGCTTGAGGGAATCGGTGACGCGTTGGCATCAAAGATCCGCAATGTGATCGTGCTGTACCGGTCGCTGCGCGGGGGTGACGGGGTGGAGATCCGGTTGCACTCGACCGTGCTTTACAACTCGATCTTCCGCGCGGACGGGGAACTGCTGGTCAACTCCCACATCTACGGCGTCCCGGCCGCGCAGGCTCCCGTCATGCATCTGCGTCAGGTGGCCGGCGGCACTATGGTCACCACCTACCTGGAGAGCTTCGACCGGGTCTGGTCCGAGGCGGTTCCGCTCGACTAGCCGGACAACACAGCAGGACGAGGAAAGGGTTAGCGGGGCGTGGCGCGAATCGACTACTACGACGATCCGGACGCTCCGATCGCGAATAGTCTCGTCCCGTCCGCGAACGTCGTCGTCGTCAACGATGACGGCGATCTGTTGATGATCTACCGGACCGATAACGACAACTGGGCGTTGCCGGGCGGGGCGATGGACCTGGGCGAGTCGTTGATCGATACGGCCGTCCGGGAGACGAAGGAAGAGACCGGCATCGACTGTCGCATCACGGGTTTGGTCGGTATCTACACCGACCCGAAGCACGTCATCCTCTACACCAGCGACGGTGAGGTGCGCCAGGAGTTCTCGGTCGTGTTCATCGCGCGACCGACCGGCGGGCAGCCGACCCCGAGCAGCGAGACTCGGGAAGTCGTCTGGGTTGGCCGGCGGGTGGTCGGCGACCTGCGGATGGATCGCTCGATGAGGCTGCGGGTCCAGCACTTCCTTGAGGGCGGGCACACGCCCTACCTCGGCTGAGCGTGACATGCCCAACGAATGGATTCCCGTCGCGGTGGACGCATTGGCGGCGGTCGGCACCGTCGGCGCGTTCGCGATCGGGTTCGTGTTGCTGCGTCAGGAACACCAGCGCGAAGAGGCCCGCGAGGAGGAGCAACGCCGCCTGCAGGCGATTAAGGTCAGTGCCTGGGTGGAAGCGCATGCCACCGCGCACGGCGGCCGAGAGTTGCTGTTTCACGTGCATAACGCGAGTGAGATGCCCATCTATCGAGTGAGATGCCCATCTATGAGGTGTCCCTGCCGATGCCGGATGAGGGCGCCCACGAAGCTGAGTTCATCGGCCTCGTCCCACCGGGGCAGACCGTGCAGCGCCCGGCGCCACGGGAATGGCTCAAGACCTACTACTCACCCGAGCCGGTCGAGATTGAGTTCTTGGACAGCAGCGGATGTCAGTGGACCCGTGATGAGCAAGGCTTTCTCACTCCAGCCGCAGATGTAGATCACTCAGCAGCGGCGTTGTCCCTGGGCTCGCGGTGGCTTAGACCGCTTGGAGGGCGGCGGCGATCTCGGCCGTCTGTCGGCGCAGGAGCGGGGTGGCTTGCGCGATGGCGCGGTGTACGACGTCGCCCGGGTCGTACCGGCTCAGGATCTCCGTGATCCGCTCATCAACCCCGAGCAGTGTCCCGTCGGGGCCGGTGGTCATGTCGCAGTACGTCAATGCCGTGACCAGGAATGGGTCAACATCGCCGATGGGGAATTCAGCGGTTAAGACGTCGCCGATCCCGCGCGCTTCGGCCTCAATTACCGCGCAGGTGTGGTGCGCGACCAAGGTCCACAGGGTCGGGTCACCGAACCTGGTGTGGCGCAGGTACCGGGCGCCGTCCAGCGGATGGAACCCGGTCACGGCGACCGGGCTGGCGTAGCCGATGTCGTGCAGCCATGCGGCAGCTTCGAGTAAGTCGGTGTGCTGAGGCAGAAGTCGGCCAAGCGCGACGGCTTGACCGGCGACTCCCCGCGAGTGCGCCCACCGCAGTGGCAATTCAAGTTCAAGCAGCGATCGGGCCAGTTCACGTGCCTCTGCGGCGATCTTCACTAGGCGAGGGTAACCAGCGCGGGACGCTTTAGCCCATAGCGCGGCGTCCCTTCACGTCCACAAAACGTCCTTTTCCGTGCACGGCCGTCACTAGTCCAGTGGCTTCCAGCAACGCCAAGCCCTGCCGAGCTGTCCCCCGGGACACCCCGTACCGGCGCATCAGTTCGGCCTCGGACGGCACCTGCTGGCCCGCTGCTAGTTCACCGGAGGTGATCTGCTGGCGTAGATCGTCGGCGATCCGCCGATAACCTGCGGCGGTGGTGCCTGCGGGTTCACTGACGACCCGCCCGCGCCCAGGCAATGTCACGATCAGCCCATCGCGTTCCAACTCGGCCAACGCTCGACGCACCGTGTTGCGTACCACGCCGAACTCAGCCGCGAGCGAGGTCTCTGACGGCAAGGCAGCACCCGGCGCGACGTCCACCAGCCGTTCCCGCAGCTCGTCAGCGATTCGCGCGTACGTTCCCCATGGAGTCGACCGCACCCAGACATGGTCTCAGCAGCCTCGCCACCAGGGTCACCACAGGATGGGACGACTAGGGACGTCTTGTGTTAGCGTGCCCTGCAAGGACACAGGAGGTCAGGATGGCGGACGGTCGCTCGATCGGTGAACCGCT
The DNA here is from genome assembly GCA_030860695.1 of Actinomycetota bacterium. Classification (GTDB taxonomy): domain Bacteria; phylum Actinomycetota; class Actinomycetes; order Mycobacteriales; family Pseudonocardiaceae. The sequence continues at coordinate 1,664 of JALZHU010000265.1, read as the reverse complement.
CCGCCGCGCCCTAGCCGGTGCTCGACTTCGCGATATCGACGTCGCCACGACACTGGGGGTCGACCCCAAGACGGTCCAGCGCTGGCTCAGCGGCCGGCTCCCCCGACCCCGCCACCGATGGGGACTGGCCGACCTGTTGAGCCTGCACGAATACGACCTGTGGCCTCACCTTGCCGGAGTGCCCTCGATCGGCCCGGAAGTCTATGCCACTTACCCGCACCGAGGCTCGGTCCCACGTGAGGTGTGGCGCCAGCTCTACGACAGCGCGGCGCAACAGATCGACATCCTTGTCTACAGTGGCCTGTTCCTTGCCGAAGACGTCGAGATGGTCAGTTTGCTCGGCGAGAAAGCCCGAGCCGGGGTCGCGGTCCGCCTCATTCTCGGCGATCCGGACAGCCCGCATGTCAGCCAACGCGGTGATGAGGAAGGCATCCACGACGCGATGGCCGCAAAGATCCGTAACGCCATCGTGCTCTACCGGCCGCTCGTGGCGTTCGGCGTCCAGATCCGCCTGCATCCGACGGTGCTCTACAACTCGATCTACCGAGCCGATAGCGAGATGCTCATTAATCAGCACGTCTATGGCATCGCCGCCGCGTACGCTCCAGTCCTGCACCTGCGCCGCCAAGGCGACGACGACGTGTTCGGCACCTATGTCGCCAGTTTCGAACGCGTCTGGTCCTCAGCCCGGCCGCTGGACGCCTGATCGATCGAGCGTTCATCCGCTCAACCACTCTGTGAGCGTGTCGCGCATCGCGAGTGCTCCAGTCTTGTCGAGGGTGATCACGCAGGAGCCGTCGACGTGCGGGTCGAGCACGACCTCATCGTTGATCTTGCTCACGCGTAGGTTGCAGTACCCGCGGCAGCCGCGATGAGTCCGGCAGGTGGCGGGGATGGTGCGCTGGGGCATCGGCGTTGTTGCTCCTCGGTTGTGGGCATCCGGGCACGGGAACCCCGGCGTGATGGCGTGGGTCCGGCTGGGCCGCCAGGAGCGGTCGGGGGCATGCTCGACCGGTGGCCTGCCGGGAACCTGGTGGACAAGCGACGAGGGTTCAGGTACCGGCAGGACTACCCAGCCACGCGCGGCGGGCCGCCAGTTGGGCGTAGCGGGCCTGCCCGGCGTCGGTGAGATGAACTCGCCGCAGACCCCAGGGATCCTGCTCGGCCAGCGTCAGCAAACCGGCCTCGATGAGCCCGTCGACGGTGCCGGCCAGGTAGCTCGGCGTTCGATAGCTGTAATCGACATAGCTCCCGCCCGACTGTGCCAGCCCACCGCGGTGGACCCGCCGCAGCGCCAGCGACACCAGCAGCTCGGGACTCAGACCGTAGTCCGGCTCGACGCTCCCCACGGGCGGCTGCTCGGCACTGTGCTCAGTCACGGAGCAGAGCTTTCCCGGGGCCGTAAGACGTGAACACCTCCACCATGTGCCGGTTCTATGACGTTGTTGACGTCCCCGATCCGTCCCAGTCTGCGTGCGCAGGACGAGCCGCTTGACGCTTTCAAGGCAGTGATGCCGTAGGTGCCGGCCTGCCGCAGGCCAGCGGCTGGGGGTGGTCTCTAGTGGTCATCGCGACACGGCTTGACCTGGGACCCTCGTGAGGGCTCACATCGAGCTTTGCGGGCAGGCCAGGGGCGTGCCCGATGCGCGGGGCCAGCTTACGAG
>JALZHU010000264.1 GCA_030860695.1 Actinomycetota bacterium | reverse complement strand
GACCATGATCACGTCTGGAGGGAAGCGGAAGCCAGCGAACCCGGACTGCGGTGATGGGGCTCGACGAGGGCGACGGCGCATCAGCACAGCCTGCCCGACCTCGCCCTCCCCAGATGCAACAGCCCCCGCTGCACAGCTCGCCATGCGTTGCCTGGGTTGCTGTATCCGGCACGTGCGGCGATCTCGCTGTAGGACAGGCCAGCGAGGTAGTAGCGGAATGCCTCACCGGCCTTACGCTGGGCTTCTGGTTTGCGGCGGCGATCGACCTGGACGCGCTTGGTCATAGGGCAATGATTTACAGTCGCCGACGACAGTCCGCGGCGCACCCGAATAGCAGCAACGTCACGGGCAGTCCTCAGCGTGTCCAGCGGTCACTGCTTCACCTCTTGAAGAGCCTCGGCCCGCCTGATTACTCCGGCCGCCGCGGACACCACCGTCTCTAGATCGCCGACGAGGAACTCGATATCAGTGGCGCCGTCGCGCGCATGCCACAGATCAGTTGTTGAGTCGGCGTCCTGGCTGATCGTCACGGCAGTGCCGTCGTCATCCCGTGCGGTGACCGTCCAGGTGTCCCCTACGTCTGGGTCGCTGTACGTGTCGACCCGTGAAGGATCGACGCCGCGCCCGATGAACTCACTGGGGACTTCGAAGTGGTAGGGAAAACCCTCTTCGATGAAGCGGAACTTGGCGTCGCGCATGTGGTGTTCGCCGAGCTTGATGGCGTCGGCGCGCACTCTGGTCCTGGGCGAGGTCCAGGCGCAATAGCAGTAGGCCCAATACTGGCCGTCTTCGTTGGTGGTCCACACGTAGTGGTGCGGATCTAGGTCGGTCACCGCTTCCCTCTCTGGCAGCCCTCTGTCGCTCGTCGGGCGGACGATTGATCCGCCTTGCCGTCTACTGTGTCAGGACCACCGTCAGGCGCGGCAGGTCACCACGGCGACGGATGACGCGGGGACCTGCCCGTCGAGGACAGCCTGCACGCTGCTGGACGACCACTGCGCCCCCGGCTTGCCGCTAGCCGTCGGCATGCTCTCCTCAGCTGCGAGCCGATGACTGTCATCGTTTGGACGTGCCTGGGGTTGGGTTCCTCACCCTTGGGATAGACGCCGAGGAACTCGGTGAGCCCAGCCGCCGGAAACACCTGACCTTCCGACTGGACACCCGCGACGACACGACTATCAACGGGCACCGTCTGGTCATCGCCGTACTTGTGTTTGATCAGCCAGCCGACGATCGGTTCAGCCAGCGTAGGAGTGGGGGTGCCGCTCGGATTGACCTTGTGCGCGAAGAGGGGCTCGGTCGTCGGGACGAGGTTGACTGTGATCCAGGACGGGCCATGTGTGCCCAAGCTACTGACCGACTGGAGTCTTGGGGGAGTGCGCGTCGGCTCTCAGACAATCAGCAGCACAGCCGCCGCCACGGGTATTACCCCCGTGACCATCGCGGTGATGTCGACGCGGGCCCGTGTCGTCCCTCACGGCGTAGGCGAGGTCGCACAGCACCTGGAGGCACCCCACCGCGTCAGTGACCGCGCACGCTGCGGGCCGACTGTGCTGCACGTGGAGGGTTCCGGAGCTGGCATGGAGCAGCCGCGGCATGGGCCGACGTTGCGGGAATTGCTGCCACCGGAGTTGGTGGCGGTTGACCCTAGGTCGGTTCGGGAGCAGGCGTTGTTGCTGCATCAGGCGTTGCCAGCGGGTGATACTCGGGCGGCGGGCGAAAAGTGAGCCGTCAATCCACCTGCCCGCTGGCACCATCACGGCGTAGCGGGTGGGTGCTCGGCTGATCCGCAGGGACACTCGCGATTGATCCGAACCGGCGAATCGGTGAGCAGCATGCGGAACCGGCCCATCCAGCGGGCTGCGTTGACTTCCTCTGGACGTCATGGCGCACTGGCGCGGTCTGATGGGATGAGGCCATGGCCATTCCGCCGTACATGCACCCGTTCGTTCTCACAGTGGCACCTGCTGAACGGCACCGGCAGGGCAACATCGACGTCCACACAGCCCGGGTGCCCGCTGGCGGGCCCCGACCGGTCGTGGTGTTCGTCCACGGCGGTCCGCTGCCGGGCGACGTGGAGCCAAAGCCTCGGGACTGGCCGGCCTTTCTCGGTTACGGGGCGTTGGCTGTGGCATCCGGAGTGGTCGGGGTGACCGTCGATCACCGACTCCACGGCATCACCGACTACTCCATCGCCGCGCAGGACGTGGCCTTGGCCGTCGAGCAGGCGCGCGGCGTCGACGGAGTCGACCCCGACCGGGTGGGCCTGTGGTTTTTCTCCGGCGGCGGCCTGCTCGCGGCCGACTGGCTCGCCGCCCCACCTCTGTGGCTGCGCTGCCTTGCCATGACCTACCCGGTTCTCGCGCCCCCTCCCGGATGGGACGTCGAGGCCCGCTTCGACGCCGTCGCCGCCGTATCCACTGCCCCGAAGCTGCCGATCCTGCTCACCCGGGTTGGCCATGAGTACCCGGACTTCGCGCGCACCCAGGACGCGTTTGTGGACACAGCCCGCGCCAAGGGGGTGGCGCTCGACGTCATCGAGGTCCCCGACGGGCAGCATGGTTTCGACAGCCTCGACCACACCAAGGAATCCCGAGCGGCTGTGACCCAAGCCATGACCTGGGTCGCGGCAGCACTCCGCGAGCGGTGAGCGTCGGAGCGGGTGGTCAGCCTGACCGATGTGGGGGGAAATGGATGCGCCCATCAGTCAGCACGGATTACCTACATAAAGCCATATCGTCCGTTACGCACTGTTACTGAAGAGTGCATACGCACAACGGAGGCGGTTGACGTAGATTGGCCAACTACGACCAGGAATTTGAAGGCTTTCTCAGAGCACAGGTAGTTCAAGGTCCTGGTTCGTAACTTCTTCATCCAGGGAAACCATTCCGGCTGTCTAGGCGGATCGCGTGCCGGAGTCATGGGCTCGACCTCCTTCCCTTGGGGCTGTCAAGGGCAAAGCCGAGTAGACATCGAGCGAACGCTGAGGGACGATACGACGCTCGGGACCAAGCCGCCGAAAGAGCGTTGCTGGCGCCAAACGGTCCAGCAACCAGGTTCACCAATGGTTGCACCGATCGGCCGCAATCGGTTGCGCCGATCGGTCGCAATCGGTTGCACTGATCTGCTTAGCTCATACTCGCGGAAGCCCTCTTACCGTTGCCTGATGTGCACCGACACCGCCAATCATCCACCGGTTGGCGTCACCCGACGCAGGACCACCCACGTTTGTGGAGTACGACTCCTCAAGGGGTTCCAGCACAAGCGCCCCTGACGAGGAGCATTTGATGCAGATCCGAACCCACGCGAAGGACCGGCTGGCCGGACGGCTGCGCCACGCCCTTCCGGCTGCCCTGGTTGCGGTGCTGGTGGCGCTGGTGGCACCCCGGCCGGTCACGCTCGACCCGCGGACGACGGGCAATGACGAGCTCGCCAAGCGGCTGCGTCAAGTGACGGGTGGACGCGGCCACCTGGGCCTGGCCGTCGGGCTGGTCGACGGCGCAACCGTGCAGACTGCCGGAGTCGGCCTGACCGGCGGCGACCCCGACACCACCGTCACCGCGGAGACTCCCTTCGAGATCGGCTCGGTCACCAAGGTGTTCAACGGCATGCTGCTCGCCGACATGGTGGCCGATGAGCGGATCACGCCGCAGACCACGCTGCGCGAGCTGTACCCCGGCACCCGCTTCGCGGATTCCGAGGTCGGTGGGATCACGCTGGCCGAGCTTGCCAGCCATCGGGCGGGCCTGCCCAGGGTGGCCCCCGATGGGCTGCAGGGCCTGCTGCACGCCGTGCGCGCCGAGTGGACCGGCGCCGACCCGTACAGGGCGAAAGAAGCCGATGATCTGCTGGCCACCGCCGCGAGCGTCGAGATCGACGGTAAGGGTGATTACGCGTATTCCAATTTCGGTGCCGCGCTGCTGGGCCACGCCCTGGCGCACCGTGCCGGCACGACCTACCCGGAACTGGTGCGTGAACGCATCCTCGACCCGCTTGGCATGTCCTCCACTATTCTGAGCGGCGACGCAGCTCCGCCGCCGGGGTATGCCCGGCCGCACCGCGCCGGTGGGCAGCAGGTGGCCCCGTGGTTGGGCACCGGTCACGCGCCTGCGGGTGCGGGCGTGTGGTCGACTGCGTCTGACCTCGTTCGACTTGTCACGGCCGTGCGGGACGGCACCGCGCCGGGCTCACAGGCTGCGCAGCCCCGTTGGTCGGCCGGTGATGCCGGGCAGCGGGTCGGGTTCGCCTGGCACGTCACCGACTACGACGGCCGCCAGGTGACCTGGCACAACGGCGCTACCGGCGGGTCGAGCAGCTTCGTGGGCTTCACCGGCGACCGTGCCGTGGTGCTACTGGGCAACACCGACCGGTCCGTGGACGCGACCGCGCTGCGCCTGCTCGGCGTGGCGGTTGCCGACGACGAGAGCGTCCTCCCGGAGCGGCAGTACCTGATGCTGCTGCTGACCGTCCTGTTGCCGCCGCTGGCTGCCGTAACGATGATCGGTCGCGGGATACGCCGTCGAACGGCGGGGTTTCGGCCCGCGCCCGACCGAGCAGTCCTGCTCAACGCGACGGTGAGCGGGGCCCTGCTGCTGCTCGTCGTCTGGCGGGCCGGACTCTGGCAGGTCGTACCCCCGCTGCTGTGGACGGCCTCGACCGCGGTGTATCTCCTGGGCTGTGCGTTGGCCGTACGCCGCTGGCGCGAGCTATCCGCGTCTGGGTCCCGGAGCGCGTGGCGACACCAGGCGTCGCTCGCCTTCACGTGCCTCCTCGCCGGAAGCTACCTCGCCGTTCTCGTCACCACCCTGTCCGTGCTCGACTGAGCCGCCACTACGCCTGAAGGTCCGCTGTTCGGGCGTCAGTTACGGGTGCTGCAGTGCCCAAACGCCCCATGAAATCCAAAAAGCAAAAACCAGCAACGCCACATAAATTCCCAAACTGGTTCGTTTCGCTTTAATTTGACTCAACGAAAGTCCCATGAGAAAAATGTACGCGACAACGTCGAACCAAATCAGGAATCCCTTCACTTCCACGTAGTTCAATTTCGCTGCGTAAATATTGACGAGCCCGAAGAAAATACCCAGTCCGATAGACCACGTCAGCCAAAATTTTCCCCAGTAATCGAGCACGAACTCCGTGTTAAATATCTTCGTCCAGTCGTTCAACATCTTCTTCCCGAACGACTGGTAAAAGAAGCCGATCATCAGGATCGAGCCTGCGAAATTCCACCAGCCGAGGGAAAGTAAGTAGGTGTCCATGTTCCCCGTTTCGAGCGATGCCACAACCCCAGCGCCTCAATCTGCACCAGCGCCCGGCGCAGCTGCGAAGACCTTAGCCTGTTGCGCGCCTGCCGGATTGACCGGCCGGGCACGTCCCACAGCCCGTCGGCACCCGCGATGCGGGTGTTGTTGGAGGTGTGCCGCCGGCAAGCGTTGCTCAACGGCTTGGATTAACCGCAGACGCTGCACATTGAGAGCCCCAGGGACACGGCACCGCGCGGTCACATGCCTACGCTGCGGGAGCTGCTACCACCTGAATTGGCGGAGGATGCGCGGGCGGTGCGAGAGCAGGCACTGTTGCTGCACCGCGCGCTGCCGGCGGGGGAGACTGGGGCGGCGGGCGATGAGTGAGCCGTCAATTCACCTCGATGTCGTGCGGGGCAGGTTCCTGCATTAAGACCTCGCCGAACTCTGCGCTGAAAACGTCCGCTGCAACTCGGCCCGCGGTTGGGGGCGTTAGTTCCGGGTCGTCGTGTTGGCGTTGACCGGCCAACCGGTCACCTGTTCGGTCCTGGTGTTGTATCCCGCGGGTTGAGTGGATGGCGCGCATCGAGTGGCTTCGTCGCCGGAACGAAACCCGCCGTCATCCAGTCTGCTTCATAGGTGCTCCCTCACGTCCCGTCGCGTCCGCGGCGGTTGGTTTGCGGCGATACCGGACGGCCGGACGGCCATTGGTGGGCTCCTCAACCCGCTCGTAACAGCCAAGGTCAAGCAGCTGTTGGAGCAGCTCGTCGAGCACTTTGGCTTTTAACTTGCGGAAAAAAGGGCGCTGATCTCGCTGCGCGTCAGGCCCTCGGAAGCGCGATCCAGGGCGCGCCGCAGCCGATCGAGTCGCGGGTCACGCGGGACGGCGTCGAGCACGTACCGAGCGGTTTGGATCGCGTAGCGGACCACCGCAGCAGCGGCCGTCAGGTCATCGGCGCTGATCAGTCGGCGACCGTCGAGGACGGCGTATAGGCCAGCGATCCGTAGGCAGTAGGGGGCGGCGCGGCGGGTGAACTCGCTCGCTGGGGTGTCTCCGTCGGTGAACTCCGTGTATAGCTGGTCGGACCACAACCGAACGGCGTCGTCGCCGAGGTCGATCCGGGTGATCTTCCTGGCCTCAGCAATAGCCCGCTTTAACCTCAGCGTGACATGGGCGAGGACTTGCAAGTCCATTGGCGGTGGGACGGGCAGCAGCTTGTTCCGCTCCACGAACACGGGCAGAAAGCGGTTCAGGGTGCCACCGGACATCTCCGTTTTGGCGTACTTGAGACGGAACTCTGTTGGCGTGATGTGCGCGGCGATGGCCACGTGCGAGGAGCTGGCGCACAGCTGGGTGCGGTTTAGCACCGCCAGCCGACCACCGCCCCACGCCTCGCGCAGCACCATCCCCAGCGTGCTTCCCTCGCGCTTGGCGCGAGCCATTACCGAACCGAACTCGCCCTCGACGATGACGAGGCGCTTATCCGTGGTGTCGTCGGTCCGGCGTCCACTGGCGGTCTTCCTTTTGCTGTCCTCGTCTTCCGGCTCGGGGTCCTTGATCCGCTCGATTAGCCCTTCGCCGCTGGATAGACCGGTGATGGCGTGATGGTGAACTTGCTCGCGTCCGGTTCGGCGCTGTTGATGAGCACGGAAGCAGCCGAGGCGGCTTCCCCCTTGCGGCCGGTGCCGGATCGGCCGAACAGCAGCGGCCAGATCAGCAGTGGGTGCCGAGTGGGTCCAATCATCAAGTGCGGTGTGGGACCGATGATTGCGCCAACCGCGGACATCAGGCTCACGAGAACACCGATGGAGTCAGCTTCGGTGTACGGGTCCATCGTGGTGACGCATTCCCCGAGCACCCCGCGGAACATCACCGGGTCGGCAACGGGGGGTGGGGAGCCGTCCTCGTCGTCCAACGCGGAATCGGTGCTGTTGGTGCGGTTACCGATGTCCTGCCGCAGGCCCCTAAGGTCCGGGGTATCGGCCTGTGCGACCAATCAAATGTTCTTCGTACACCACTATGTGACCTGGGAAGATGCTGGCCAGGCGCCGTGTGTCCTGGCGGCTACACATGTAGTGGAACAGGATCGTGAAGCTGCGCGATAGGGGATCGTCCGGGCAGCCTCCCA
>JALZHU010000263.1 GCA_030860695.1 Actinomycetota bacterium | reverse complement strand
CGCGGGCGATGACCGCACCGAACATCGCCGAGAAGGTATGCCGGGGGACGCCGAGCCAATCGGCCCAGGTGCCGTACTCGCGGGTCTCGTCGATCAGGACCTCTCCGACGTCGAACCAGACGGCGCGAACCGGCGACATGGGCCGAGGATCCTTCCTGTGCATACCTTCAGCTGCTGGGTGGGCTAGTGGAGGTGTGGGATACCACGTTCAAGGTAGAGGGTGCGGCCGATGCGGTGAGCCTCAACGGCGGCCGCGACCCGGCGACCGAGGCGGGGAATCAGCAAGTTGACCGTGTCTGGAAGGTTGTGGAATGCGTAGGAGGCGAGTTCGTCAGCTCGCAGCCGGATCACGTCAATCTGCTCAGCAGTCAACGTCCCGCCGTCAAAGATGAGGAGTAGTTTGTCACCCTCGTCGGGGTGCGGTGCCCAGTCCGCGACCAGCAGCGGCCCGACCGCCACCTCAAGGCTTAACTCTTCGCGGATCTCTCGGGCAGCGGCCTGAGCGGGTGTCTCTCCGGTCTCCACATAGCCGCCGGGGATGTCCCAGTGGTCTTTGTAGGTGGGCTGGACGAGCAGGATCCGCTCTACATCATCGAAGAACAAGACGCCAGCGGCAACGAAGCAACGGCTGCGATCAAGAGGGTCGTCCGCCACGGCGGAAACCCTACGGGCTCGCGCTCAGGCGACGTGCAGCCGCTCCGCCAACCCGATGAGGTGATGACTGGGCTTACCACGTTGCTGGCGGATCCATCCCAGCACGAGCTGGCGGCTGATGAAGTGGTGCCGGATCTGTTCCGGCGCGTCCCGTTCGGCGTCGAGAAGGATGGTCAGGGCCTCGTCACGGCGATTCCATGCGCTGTAGGCGCGGGCAACCTCGATCTGGTGTCTGATCCGGCGTTCGGTAGGCAGCGCCGAGACATCCACCCGTGGACCGAGATCGACTGCGATCTGGAGGTCTCCTAGCTCCACTGCGGTGGACACTCGGTGAATAGCGACGTTGGTGGGACCGAAGGCGGTCCAGAGGTAGTTGGCGTCACCACCCAGTCGCCGCGCGCTGGTCTCAGCTTCAGCTAAGAACATCCTGGTGGTGGCGCGGTCCTCGTTGCGCGCTGCTGCCATCGAGCCAGCGAGGAGGAGCGTGCCGTAGATCGACAGGTATTCCGGGGTCGCGTTCGCGAGTTCAGGTTGCAGGTAGGCAGCCGCGTCCTGGGTGAGTTGCACCGCCTCGGGATACCGGCCATTGGACAGCAGCGAGTGTGTCACTGATCGGACAGTGAGCCGATCACGATCGGGTTTCCTGAGTCCTGTGCCGCGACCAGGCCACGGTCAGCCGCAATTCAGGCAAGATCGATCTCGCCGAGCTTGGTCAGGATCATGGCGGCCGCCTGGTGGGTCATGGCCAGTAAGCTCTTCGCGCGTTCCCGGCCTTCACCGGTGTAGGCGCGGCCGGCGGATTGCGCCTCGGCCAGCAGCACAGGAAGCCGACTGGTCATATAGCCATAGCGTGAATCCTGGTAGGCATCCCATACCTGGCTTACCTCGCGCGCGAGCGTATCTAGCTCTGGTGGTGGACCGGTCGGTGCGCTCCTTAAGAGTGGGGTGATCTGTCGGTAGTCCATCAGCGCGGCGCGCAGCGCCGGCACCGTCGAGCGGCCACCCTCGGCCGACCAGTCCAACAATAACGGCTCGCCGATCAGATCCCCGACCATCACATCAAGCGCCGAAGCAAGTGATTGCAGAACGGACAACCGATCGAGATCGATGCGGTTGTTCTCGATCTTGCTCAGCCAGTCCGCTGTGCGGCCAACCAGCCCGGCTAATACCTCCTGCGACATGCCGCGCCGCTGTCGGTACCAGGCAATGCGCTCTCCAATTGACAGCGTGTCCGACAGCCCTCGCATGCAACTCATCCTTCCCCAGCCGGGCCAACCCCGGAATTTTTTTCCGGGTAGTCCCTCGGCCCCGGCCCTAGCTTTGCATACACGCGGTGACCGAGGACAGCTCAGAGCGTGACTGTCCACGGCAACCGGTGGAGCGATCTATGGCGAAGGAGGTGCCCAGGACATGCCCGCCAAGGCTGGGCGCCCCCCACTCCGGGAGCTGCGCACGGAGTCAGGATGGACGCAGCAACAGCTCGCCGACAAGCTGAATTATCTGGCCTGGACCCACGGCCAGGGACGGACCGCCGTCAATGCCGACATGGTGGCGAAGTGGGAACGCGGCGTCAAAGGCGTCAGCCCACGGTATAAGGCTCTGCTGTGCCAGCTGTTCGGCGTGACCGCAGAACAGCTCGGGTTCGAGCCCACCCCTGCGCCCGTGTCGAGTGGGCTGGTGCGTGATCCTGAGTCGCTCGTATCGATGTTGGATGACGCCGCGAGCCTGCTTGACCAGCTCGGTGCCGCCGGGACCGCGCTTGCCCCGCAGATGCTCTCGGCGTGGAAAGACACGGTAACCACTCGCCGGACCATGCTCGGGCTGCTGGATCCGGCCGCTGCCGATCCCGCCGGTCACGCCCGCGCCGCCACCGCGACGATCACCGAGTTGGAGCAGCTCGCCGAGAAATACCGGGCCTTGCACGCCACCGCCGATCCGACAGCCCTGCTGACCGCGGTCGCAGCGCATATCCGGATGGTGACGGCGGCGCTAGGCCGGGAAAATACCGCTGCCCAGCGGCGTCGGCTGCTTTGCAACCGTGCGGCAGTCGCCACCCTCGCCGGTCGCCTGGCCTATGAAGACCTGGGAGACGCTCTGTCCGGCCGCGCCTATTACAGCCAGGCTGTGGATAGCGCTCGAGAGGCTGATGATGACCAGGTCTCCGCCCTTGTTCTGGGCTACACCGCTCAGCTTGCTCACTCCGAAGGCATGACCGGCGCTGCACTCGAATATCTCACTGCTGCCTTTGTGCATGCCGAGCGGGCACCCGCCGTCGCCCCCTGGCTCGCCAGCATCCAGGCCACCATGCACGCCGATTCCGGTGACCATAGCTGCGCCGCCGACACCCTCCACCGCGCTGAACCCCCCACGAATCAGGCGGCCATGCAGCCGTATTTACTGCTCGACTACAGCCGTGCTGACCTGGCTGCGGCAACCGGTCACCTGCATCTACAAGCCGGTGACTACACAGCAGCACGGGCGGCACTTGTCGCTGCGCTCGACCGACTCCCTTTCACCGCCCGCCGCGCTCGTATTCTTGTGCTTGTCGATCTCGCCACTGTCGAGCTGCATGTGGGCAATCTCCCCGACGCGTGCCGTCATGCGACCGCCGCCGCTGAGCTCCTTCACCGCAGCCCCTACGCGGCCGGCACCGCCCGCCTACGCGCATTCCGCGCCATTGCAGCCCGTCCCATCGGCCCTCGCGCTCTCCGCGTCCTCGACGAACATCTCGCCCAACTCGCCGCTTGACGGAACCTCGGTGACGTACGGCGGTCGGTCAACTGAGAGAATTCAGGTCACTCGGCCGTTTCGCACAGTTGCTTGAAGCGGGCAGTTCCGGTGTCAGTTAGCGCCGCCGGGACGGCGTCCTCCGCCATCAGGTCAGGGTCGGTCAGCATCACCAGCCCCTCGGCGAGTAACTCATCCAGAGCGCCGGTGACATAGCCCGGTACGCGGTGGCCATGATCGTGCCAGCAGCCACTCCATCTGGTCACCTCACCGTCGAAGACCCGACGAAGGGCAATCCAGTGAAAGAGGTCGGTTCCGGTCAACGACGCCTTGGCCATGGCAGCTCACCAACCCTTGTTTACTCAATATGAACTAATCGAACTGCCTGATACACAAGCCTGGAAGGTCCGCTCGCTAGTCCTTGACAATGGCAGGCCCCTAGTCCAGAACGTCAGCAAGCCGCTGCCCGGCGGCGAAATCTTTCTCGTTGTCACCCAGAAGGATTGCCGGGACTAGAAGAAGACTAGCTCGGGACTAGCTCGCGGACCCCCTCAAACCCGCTGTTCTGCCGTTTGATTGGTATGCAAGCCACAACGGCCCGCCACAACCGATCTGAAGGGAACAACCAATGCAGCTAGAAATCAAGACCGAGGGCATCGACTTTGTGGTCTCCCGTGCTCCGCTACCCAAGAACGACAACGACGGCCGGCAGAAAACGGACCGGGAGACCGGCGCGCCGTTGCACGTCACGGAGCTGGTCGCGATGGATGAAACGGGTGCCGAGGTCATCAAGGTCACCACGTCAGGAGAGCCGAAGGTGGCTAAGCGACAGCTGGTGACGGTGGTCAGGCTGGTCGCGACACCGTGGGTCATCGACGGTCGCGGCGGGGTGGCGTTCCGGGCGGATGCGATCGTCCCGGTGCCCACCACTGCGGCGGGATCGGCGAAGGCCACCACAGGGGCAGGGTCGTGATGAGCACCTTGACGATCAGCCCCGATCTAGCGCAGCTCGAAGAGCTGCACGAGCGCGCAGAGCAGTTGCGTGAGGACGCGGCCGAGGCCGAACGTGCGGCGTTCGTGGCCCGGCTGCAGGCCTACGGCGCCTTCGAGGTCGCCTGTGATGAGGCCGCCACTGCGTGGGCGACGTGGGTCGAGGCCATCACCCCTTAAGTGCGGCGCCCGGCCGGTCGGGCCTGGAAACCAAGGCCGGTCGGGCGCCCCGCTCCACCCATCAACTTGCGGACAAGAGGAACTGTCATGAGCCTACGACGGGGCGCACACGCCCTGAAATACCTACACCGGCGACTGACCCGCGCCAGCGCCCCCGGCGCGAGGGGTGAGCGGTGTGTCGGCGGTGAGTGCTGATGGACCTGAACATGACCGCCGTGCTGATCGCGGGCGGTGCCGCGCTCGGTGTGATCGTGTGGGTTCTGGCCAAAATCGGCCACGCACTGATCAAGATGGCGGAAGCGTTGGCCGCGGCGGCGGCCGTGGTCTTTGCCCTGTGGCTGGTGATCAAGGCCGTGCTCTGGGCGCTGCGCCAGACGGTTACCCACTGGCGGACCAGCCTCACCGTCGTGGTGGCCTTGGCCTGGTGTCAGCGGTGGGGCTGGGTATCGCTGGCCCTCACCGCTGTTGCGCTGGCGGGGGTGTTCGCTGGCTGGCGGCTGGTGGATCTGCGGTCGTTCGATGCGTGGGCGGGTCGGCATCTGCGGGCCTGGTGGCTGCGCTGGACCGTGTACGCCCGAAGCTGCCCGACTGGTTGCACGCCTGCGGGCTGGGCATCAAACACGACGCACCACCGGTCGTGCTCGCACTCACTCCCCTCGGGCGCGCATTGGGCCGCAGCCGGCGCCCGGTTCCGACGCAGCTGCCCCAAGTGCTCGGGGTGCGCTCGGGAGCGTCGTGGGATCTGGTCCGGGTGCGGCTGATCCCCGGCCAGAAACCCGAAGACTTCGACGAGGCCGCCCGGGCACTGGCTGCAGCTCGCGGGGTGGCCCGCTGCCAGGTCCGGGAGCTATCCCCGAATGTGGTCTCGATCGATTTTCAACGCCGCAACCTGCTCACTGACCCCGTGGCCTGCCCGGAACTCGCCACGCTGGCCGGTATCCCGGGTGAGGCCGTGGATCTGCGGCGGGTGTGGGTAGGACGGACGGAGTACGGGCAGGACTGGCATATCCCCCTCGCCGGAGGCCACATCCTGACTGCGGGCGCGACCGGGGCAGGGAAGAACTCGGTGATGTGGTGCCCGCTGATCTCCATCGCTCCCGCCCTCCGCGACGGCCTCGTCCGGGTGTCCGGGATTGATCCCAAGGGCATGGAGTTGGCCTACGGGCGGGAATCTTCCACCGCTACGCCGTCACCGGCACCGACGCTCTGGCCGTGCTCGATGAGCTGATCGAAGCGATGACCGCTCGCAAGGCCGAGTTCGCCGGCCGGGTCCGAACCGTGTCAATCACCCGGGCCCAACCGCTGGAGTTGCTGGAGTTTGACGAAATCGGGGCGCTCACGAAGTACACCGACCGCAAGACCCGGGAGGCGATTGCCGAACGGGTGGCATTGCTGACCACCCAAGGCCGGGCGCTGGGCTTCACGGTACGCGGCTATGTCCAGGAACCCACCAAGGACACCGTTCCCGTCCGGGACCTGTTCCCCCGCCGGATCTGCCTACGCGTCTCGGCGAAATCCCACGTCGGCATGGTGCTCGGTGACCAGGCCTACGAGCAGGGCGCGTGGGCCAACCGGATTACCGATACCGAGGCCGGCGTGGGCTATGTCTTCGGCGAAGGAATCCGCGAACCCCTACGCATCCGCGCCGGCTGGGTCCCCGACCAGACGATCAAACAACTTGAAGCCTTCCTCACTGGTCCTGGGATCCACGACGCCAGGGTCCTGGCCCTGTCCACCCCTAGCGAATCGACTCACGGAGGCCCAGCATGACCACCACCCCCACCACTGGCATGACCTTCGTGCAGGCAGCGGAACTACTCGCGGCACATCTCGCTGACCACGCCGTGCCGGAACCCGTGTTCTTGACCGTGACGACCCGCTGGGGGCACTCGGAGGTCGCGGCACAGCTGCGCCCTGACACCGTCCCAGAAGTTGCGAGTGAGCTGCTGGCGTGGATCGACACCCTGCCCGCAGCCACCGCGAGCGCGTGGCGGCCACCCGAGAGCGACCGCGTGCACCTGTCCCTCACCAGCACCCTGACCGGCCCGGCCGGTGCTGTCGCGCTGACCGTGTACGGCGGCGCGAAAGACGATAACCCGGTCCGGTTCGCCGACCTCACATCCGGCCAACGCCGCAGCGTGTCCCTGGCAGAGCTGCGCACCTGGGCGACAGGTGAACCCACCACCACGGGCAGCCCCGTTCTGGACACGCCCCAAGCATGACGATGACCCCGACAACCACTCTCCCGCCACGCACGGTGCAGGAGATCGTCACCAGAGCGGGCCGACCGGATTTCGACCGCTGGACCGAGCAACTCACTCACTGTGGGCACTGCTCCCACCCGGTCCGGCTGCGCGGGCACGTCGAGCACCGAACCGCCACCGGCCAGCGGATCGCCTACTCGACAAATACTGAACCGGATCGAGTGTTGCTCATCCGGTGCGGGAACCGGCGGGCGGCGGTGTGCCCGTCCTGCTCCTTTGAGTACGCCGGCGACATGTGGCAACTGCTCTACGCCGGCGCCGCCGGTGGCCGCAAGGGCGTCCCGGAATCCATCAGGTCGCACCCGCTGGTGTTTGCCACCCTGACCGCACCCGGCTTCGGGCCGGTGCACACCACCCGCGCCGACCGAACCGGCGGGTCCGCGCGCTGCCGGCCCGCCCGTGGCACACCACGGCTATGCCCGCACGGGCGACCCACCTGGTGCACCAGGGCCCCGGCAAAGTCGGATATGGGTTGTTGTGAGCTGCGGTGATGGTGTGCGACACGCCGGGGACTGAGGTGCGCTAGCGGGCATGACCCTGGGGTGATCATGACGGTTCCTAACGC
>JALZHU010000482.1 GCA_030860695.1 Actinomycetota bacterium | reverse complement strand
GCACGGTGCCGGTCGGCGCCGCCCCAGAAGGCATCGTGGTCGACGCTCAAACGCGCATCGTGGCCGTTGCGGTGCGCGAGCCGTTCGCGCTGACCCTGCTGGACGCCACCACCGGCGCGGTGCTGCGCAAGGTCGCGCTGCCTGGCGGGGTGCGGCACCTGCAGCTTGCTGCGCCCGGCGGCCCGGTGTTGGTGCCGGTCGAGGGGTCGAACCAGCTGCTGCGGGTGGCCCTGCCCGGCGGGGAGATCACCTCCCAGGTGGTCACCGGTGTGGTCCCGCATGACGCCACCGCAGCCGCTAACGGCACCGTGTTCGTGGCCAACGAGCTGGGCCGCAGCGTGGTGGTGCTGCGCGGCGATCAGATCGTGCACACCTTCACCGACGTCACCCAGCCGGCCGGGTTGGCGGCCGTTGGCGACCTCGTCGGCCTGATTGACGTGCGGGAAAACACCCTCACCGTCTACGACGCCCAGCGGCTGCAGCGGGTGGCTGAGCTGCCCGCAGGAGCCGGGCCCACCCACGTGGTCGCCGACAAGCGCGGGCATCTAGCGGTCGTCGATACCCGGGGTGGGGCCGTGCTGCTCTATGAGGTGAGCCCGCAACTCCGGCAGATCGGCCGGGTGGAGCTACCCGGTACGCCTTACGGGGTCGCTTACGATCCGGTCCACGACCGGCTGTGGGTAACCCTGACCGCGCGCAATGAGCTGCTCGGGCTCAACCTCGACACCGACGCGCCAATTCTCCCCACCCCGCTGCCCACGGTCCGCCAACCGAACACGGTCGCCGTGGACAGCGTCACCGGCCAGCTGTTCGTGACCGGGACTGACCAGGGCGTGCTGCAGATCATCGATCCGTGACGTAGCGTGCGCGTCGTGCGGATCCTGATCACCGGCGGGGCAGGTTTCATCGGCTCGCACGTCGCCGACCTGCTCGCCGCCGACGGGCACTCGGTGCTGCTGCTGGATGCGTTCTTGCCGCAAGCCCACGGTTCGGGTACGCCACCGGAGTGGGTGGCTGGGCACGAGCTGGTCCGTGGTGACGTCCGGGACGGCGAGCTGCTGGGTCGCCTCCTGTCCGGTGTGGACGCGGTGTGCCATCAGGCGGCGATGGTTGGGCACGGGCTCGATCCTTCCGACGCTCCGCACTACACCGCCAACAATGACCTCGGGACCGCCGTGCTGCTGGCGGCGATGCATAAAGCGGGGGTGCGCCGGCTGGTGCTGGCCAGCTCGATGGTGGTCTACGGGGAAGGCCGCTACACCTGCCCCACCCACGACGTGGTTCCAGCCCCACCACGACGAGCCGAAGACATCGCCGCCGGCCGCTATGAGGTGCCCTGCCCGCACTGTGGCGCCGATCTGGAGCCGCTGCTGGTAGCTGAGGATGCCCCGCTGGATCCGCGCAGCACCTACGCCGCCACCAAGTTGTCCCAGGAGCATCTCGCCGCGGCGTGGGCCCGGCAGACCGGTGGAGGGGTGTGGGCGCTGCGCTACCACAATGTCTACGGCTCCCGGATGCCCCGCGACACCCCCTATGCCGGCGTGGCGTCGATCTTCCGCTCAGCACTGGCGCGGGGTGCGGCACCGCAGGTCATGGAGGACGGGCGGCAGCGTCGGGATTTCGTGCACGTGTCTGACGTCGCCCAGGCCAACGTCCTCGCCCTGACCGCGCAGCCGCCGTTTGGGCGGTACGAGCCGGTCAACATCTGCTCCGGGCACCCGCACACCGTCGGAGAGCTGGCCACTGAGCTGTCCCGGGCGATGTGCGGGCCTGCGCCACAGATCGTTGGTGGCGCCCGGCCGGGTGATGTGCGGCATGTGACGGCCGACCCGGCCCGGGCTGCCAAGCTGCTCGGTTACCGGGCGCGGGTGTCCTTCGCTGAAGGCGTCACCCGGTTCGCCACTGATCCGCTGCGCGAGCCGGTCACCACGTCGTGAGCAGTAGGTGGTTGACGACCAGTGCGACCACCGCCTGAGCGCCCAGCCACCAGCGAGCCTGCCGCGCCGGGAGCAGTGCGGTCGCGGCGACCAGCCAGACCGCGAACGGCAGCCAGATCCGTTCCACCTCGGCCTTGCTCAGCCCGGAGAGGTCAGCGATCAGCACCGCCAGCGCGGCCGCCCCGCACAGCAGCACCAACGCCTTGGGTTGGCCCCGCCCCGGGGTGAACACCCGCCGCAACACGGCTGCCCCGGCCGGCCCGAGCACCACCGCTAGGCAGGCCAGGTTGGCCCACACCCAGTAGCCGTACGGGCGTTCCAGGCCGTACTCCCCCGGCTGGTAGTACCGGATCGTGACCTGCTGGTATCCGTCGAGCCACCAGAAGCCGGCGGCGGCGAAGGCGGCCACCACGGCGGCGACGCCGGCGCCGGCCACGAGCAGCGGGGCGACCCGGCGGGCGGTGATGGCGACGGCCAGCGGGAACAGTCCAGCCAGCACCAGCCCGTACGACAGGTACAGGGC
>JALZHU010000042.1 GCA_030860695.1 Actinomycetota bacterium | reverse complement strand
CGAGAGATGATTTCTCTCTCCTCGGCACGAATCTCCGCACCCCGCACTGACAATGACTCCCTTCCCTCTGCCAACAGGGACAATATGCTATCAATCTCGATGGTGCACTCACCCTATGACACCAAGAAGGTATTTCGCGAGCTGTTGAGGCAACGCGGTCAAGCGCTGGAAGACGTACAGGCCGCAAAGAGCTTTCTCGAGGGCAGAGACGAGTGCGCCGACCCAATCGGAATCGTCGGATTCTGCATGGGCGGACAATTCGCCCTCCTGATGGCGCCCAAGGGCTTCGCCGCTTCGGCACCGTTCTACGGCGTGCCGCTACCGCGGAATCTCGATACAGTGCTGCACGGAGCATGCCCGGTGGTCGCGAGTTTCGGTTCTCGCGATCCCCTGGGAATCGGGGCGCCTAACAAGTTGCGGCGCGTGCTCGACAACAAAGGAATCATCAACGACGTCAAGGTCTATCCAGGGGCGGGGCACAGCTTCGCCAACCGCGTGCCCGTTCAGCCGCTGATGCGGATCATCGGCTTCGGCTACGACGAGGACGCCACCGAGGACGCGTGGCGTCGGGTATTCGAGTTCTTCGGCGAGCACCTTGTTCCAGATTCCGACCTCCGCAACTGATCACTGAGGGTCTGTGCGTCCACCAGCGCGTGCGCCCGCCCAATTCGGCGGCGGGCTGTCAGCATAGCTGCATGGACTCCTCACTGGACGAACTTGCCGCCGCCCACGGCGTCGCGACCTGGTACCGGGACGCACAGCGCCGGCGGGTCGACGTTGATCCTGACGTGGTGTGCCGGGTGCTCGGGTTGCTCGGCGTCAGTGCAGACACCCCGGCGCAGATCCGGGATGCGCTGGCCGCAGCCCGACAACCCAGCCTGCCGGGCACCATCGTGCTGCGCCAGGGACAGAGCCGGGAGATTCCCGATCCCGGCGTGCTCAGGGATGAGCAGGGCACCGAAATGCCAGTCAAGGAGGCGCTCCCGGCCGGTCTTGCGCCCGGCTGGTATTCGCTGACCAGCGGCGACCAACACACCACCGTGCTGGTGGCTCCACCAGTGCTTCCCGAGCCGCCGCGCACCTGGGGCTGGATGCTGCAGCTTTACGCCTTGCGCTCGGCTAGGTCGTGGGGCATCGGGGACCTCGCCGATTTGCGCAAGTTCATCGTCTGGACGGCCACCACGCACGGTGGCGGTGTGGTGCTGGTCAATCCACTGCATGCAGTGGCCCCGACCGCTCCGGTGCAGCCCTCGCCCTACAGCCCGTCCAGCCGCCGCTTCGTCAACCCGCTCTACTTGCCGATCACGGACATCGACGCCTACCGCCGAGGGGACCCAGCGTTGCGGGCCGAGGTGGACGCCCTGCGGGTCGATTTGGGCGGCGACCGGATCGACTATGACGGCGTTTGGCGGGCCAAGCATGCCGCGTTGGAACTGCTCTGGCGGGCCGACGGCACCCCGTGCCCGGCGATGTCGGACGGGTTGCGCGACTTCGCTACGTTCTGCGCGCTCGCCGAGCGGCACGGCCCGCGCTGGTCGCGCTGGCCTAGCACGCTGCGGCACCCGGCAACGGCGAGCGCAGACCCGCAGCGGGTGGCGTTTCACGCGTGGGTCCAGCAGCAGTGCACCGAGCAACTGGCCGCCACCAGGACCGCGGCCCAGGGGATGGCCCTTGGGGTGGTGCACGACCTTGCCGTCGGGGTGGACCCGGAAGGAGCCGACGCCTGGGCGCTGCAGGACGTGCTCGCCATCGGAGTGACCGTTGGCGCCCCACCGGATACGTTCAACCAGCAAGGACAAGATTGGGGACTGCCGCCGTGGCGCCCGGATCGGCTGGCTGCCACCGGGTACACCGCATACCGAGACATGCTGCGCGCCGTGCTCGCGCATGCCGATGGGCTGCGTATCGACCATGTCGCCGGCCTCTGGCGGCTGTGGTGGGTGCCGCCAGGAGCGTCCCCGGATCAGGGAACCTATGTGCGCTACGACGCTAACGCGATGCTCGCGGCGCTGGCGGTGGAGGCGCATCGGGCCGGTGCGGTGGTGATCGGCGAGGACTTGGGCACCGTGGAACCTGAGGTCACCGAGACCCTGGCCGCGCAGCGGATGCTGGGCTGCGCAGTGCTGTGGTTCGCTCGCGACGAGGAGGTCCCCGGCACGCCGCTGCTGGCTCCGCAGCGCTGGCCGGCGCGCGCTGCGGCCAGCATCTCCACTCACGATCTCCCCACTGCATTGGGCTTTCTCCGCGGGGAGCACGTGCGGGCGCGCGCCGCCTTGGGCCTGCTGAATGATGAAGCCGCGGAGTGGGCCCAGGCGCGTGCCGAACGCGCGGAGCTCGTCGGGCTCCTTCGCGCTGAGGGCCTGCTTCAGACCGAAAATGACAACGAAGACGAGATCGTGGTGGCGATGCACGCGTTGCTGGCCCGCACGCCCTGCCGTCTGCTGCTGGCCTCCCCCTACGACGTGATCGGTGAGATCCGCCAGCCCAACCTACCCGGCACCGTCAACGAGTACCCGAACTGGCGGCTGCCGCTGCCGATGACCCTGGAGCAGCTGCAGCGCGATCCGCGGGTCGGGCGAGTGGTCGCCGCCCTACGCTCGGCGGGCAGCACGCCACCGGCATGAGCGTGAAACCATAGGTAGAGTGCGGCAGCAGCCCTCGCTTCGCCAGGAGGTGTCATGAGCGACGACGACTCTCTCGACGAGTTTCGGCAAACTCCGACAGGGTGGGCTCTCGAGCAGGAGATGGAGGTGGCAGCGGAGGTCTACGGGCCTGAGCCCATGGGACTTCGCACCCCTCCGTCCGAATTGAGCGAAGAAGAGCTTCTCGAGCGATTCAGGCGTCTTTCGGGGTTCGACCTGAGATGGGAGATGTAAGTTCACGAAGCTTGACATTTATAGGGGCGTCAGTCCGGTCCCACCTCATGTTCGTCGAGCTTTTCCCGCAGCTGTCGCAAGGTCCGCGCCCGAGTGGGCCCGACCCCGCCGAGCGGAATTCCGGTGATGCGGGCGACTTTGCTGTAGGAGCAGGGATTATCGGTGAACAGCATCCGGATCAGGGTCTGCTGCAGTGGCGACAACTCGTCGATGAGCTTGCGCAACGTCTGTGTGGTGTGAGCGTCGATGGTGCACTGTGCGGGATCCGCTGAGGGGTCGGAGGCAGTTTCTGGCACCATGTTAGTGAGGTTTTGCCTGAACTTGACTTGGCGCAGAATGCGCAGACATTCGCGGCGGGCGGTGGTCGCCAGCCACCCTCCCAACCGCTCGGGAAACCTCACCTGGTCGGCGTTTTCGGCCAGCCGTAACCAGGTCATCTGCACCGCGTCGAGTGCGTCGGCCTCCTGCAACCGAAACGACGTCACCGTCGCGGACACGAACTCGCCATATCGGCGGATAATTTCATCCCAGGCCGCCGGATCCCCGTTGCCAATCCCCAGCAACAGGTCAGCCACGCTGTTTGTGGCAGCGGTTAACATCTCCCACACCTCCCCTGGCGCTGATGTGGACGCGTGGTTTTCGCCATGAGGCTGCCGTCTGGTACCGCACGCGCTGGTGCAGCATGTGATCAAGGGTGGCATAGGTCACCGGAGAGCTGGCCTTCACCGCCGACCGAGCAGGTAAAGATGCTGCTTAAATGCGCTAAATTTCTTTCCGGACCGGATACGGACCGGAAGGTCAGCGGGGGGATGTGGATGCGCGATGGGCCAGTCAGGGGCGGACCCGGGGCCGCGTGAAGCGTTCGCACAGCGGTTCGCGTTGCTGTACGCCGAAGCTGGTGATCCCCCGTTGAGGCGGGTGACCGCGGCGGTGGCGCGGACCAAGCCGACGGATGACTTGGGACGACCCGTGCGGGTAACCGTGCAGCGGGTCAGTGACTGGCGAGGCGGCCGGAACGTGCCTGCCCGGTTCGCCGCGGTGGCTCCGGTGCTGCAGGTGCTCATCGGGCAAGCTCGCAAGGCTCGGCCGCATCCCTGCCTGGAAGGCCTGTACGACATGGGTGCCTGGCGCAGGCTCTGGGAAGAAGCCATGGCCAGCCCGGTAACCCCAGCGGCAGGCCAGCCCTCAAACCATCCTCTCACCAGCGCGGATTCCAGACCGGCGCCAGACCCTGGAAAAATCGGTGTATGCCCCTACAAGGGGCTTGCAGCATTCAGTGAAAAGGATGCCGACTGGTTTTTCGGCCGCGAGCGCAGCACAGCGACACTGTTGGTGCGGCTTCGTGGCGCGCTCAACGGCGGAGGAATCGTCATGCTCGTGGGAGCGTCGGGCGCGGGAAAATCTTCCCTGATTAACGCTGGCCTGCTTCCGGCGCTCGCGCAAGGAGCGCTCACGGTGGGGTCTGAAAACTGGCCTGTGATCATCATGACGCCGGGGATCGATCCGCTCGACGAGTTGCTCCATCACGTTCCGGAGCTGACGGAAACCCTGGATACAGCTCAGTGTGTCACAAACGTGAAGATTACTGAAATCGACACGGACCCTGCCGAGACAGGGCAGGAAGCGGATGCAGCCGACGGGTCGGATTCGATACCTGCGAGCCAGTTCGCATCCTGTGTTCGAACCGCGTGTGCCGCACACGCGGAGCGCAAGGCCGGAGACAACGCCAGGTTGATCGTTGTCGTCGATCAGTTTGAAGAAGCGTTCACCTTGTGCGGGAGCGAGCAACGGCGTCAGCTGTTCGTGCGAGCTTTGGGTGCGGCCAGTACGCCCGAAGTCCTGGGCGGAATAGCACCAGCAATGGTGGTGGTGGGTGTGCGGGCGGACTTCTACAGCCGATGCCTTGGCTACCCCGAACTCGCCGCCGCCTTGCAGGATCGGCAGATGGTCCTGGGCCCGATGACGGCGGAGGAGTTGCGAAAGGCGGTCACGAGCCCGGCGAAGGCCGTCGGTCTGAAACTTGAGGCCGGCCTGGTGGAGTTGATGTCGCAAGACCTGGGAGTCAGCAGCGGGCGGGCTCGGGCCGGGATGGGTCAGCAGACGTACGACCCGGGCGCGCTACCGCTGTTGTCCCATGCTGTCCTGTCGACGTGGCAGCGTCGGGAGAGCGACACGCTCACCATCTCCGGTTACCGGGCGGCTGGCGGCATTCATGGCGCGGTGGCCGAGACCGCTGAACGGGCCTGGGCCGAGCTAGACCCGGCCGGGCAGGCTGCGGCGCGCGCAGTGTTGCTGCAGCTGGTGCGGCTTGGGGACGATACGAAGGACACCCGCAGGCGAGCTACCCGCGAGGATGTGCTGGAACAGGCGGGGAGCCGTGCGGCTGCGCAGCAAGCATTGGAAGTGCTGGCCAGAGCACGATTGGTGATGCTCGATGCCAGATCGGTGGAGATCACCCACGAGGCGTTGTTAGAAGTCTGGCCGCGGCTGCGCAGTTGGATTGATGAGGACCGGGCCGGACACCTAGCTCGGCAACGGTTGGTCGAGGACGCTGCCGTCTGGGACAGGAATGGACGCGACCCCTCACTGTTGTATAGGGGATCACGCCTGGAAAACGCCCGGCACCTGACCCGGGCGGTGAACTCTTCCGGCCCGACTGGCCTGCCCCGAGACTTCCTCATCGCCTCGACACGGCAGTGGCGGCGCAGCGTGTGGGTCCGTCGCATCGCCGTCGCCACCGTGGTGGCATTTGCACTGATCGCGGCATCCGCCGCGGCCGTCGCTATGCGGCAGCGAGACGAAGCAGTATTCAGGCAGGTGATGGCCGAGGCGGACCGCATGCAGGAAGCTGACCCATCCCTGTCAGCGCAGCTGACCCTGGTGGCACACCAGATGCGTCCACGTGACAACGACGTCTACACCAGATTGGTTGCCACGCAGAACACTCCCCTCGCAACGCGACTCGTCGGCCACAACGGTGCCGTGTATCTGACCTCCTTCAGCCCGGACGGACACACCCTTGCCACTGCTAGTTATGACAGAACCGTCCGTTTGTGGGACACCCGTGACAAGACAAACCCTAGGCCTCTCGGGCAGCCCCTCACCGGACACACGAGTTGGGTGACGTCAGCGGTGTTCAGCCCCGATGGACGAACACTGGCCACCGCGGGCGACGACCAGACAGTCCGCCTGTGGGACGTCACCGATCCCGCCCACCCGATGCCGCTCGGCGCACCGCTCACCAGCAATAGCGGCACGATCTACCTCGTGGCGTTCAGCCCCGATGGGCGCGTTCTCGCTACTGCGAATGAAGACCACACGGCCCGGCTGTGGAATCTGAGCGATCTCTCTCACCCGGTACCTCTGGGGCAACCGATGACCGGGCACCAGGCGCCGGTGCGATCGATTGCGTTCAGCCCGGACGGACGCACCCTGGCTACCACGGGCGATGACACGACTGTCCGCCTGTGGAACCTCACTGATCCCGCCAATCCCATGCCGCTCGGCCGACCACTCAGCGGGCACGACGACGGCGTGCACTCGATCGCATTCAGCCCGGATGGACGCCTGCTCGCTACGGGCAGCACAGACAAGACTGTGCGCCTGTGGGACGTTGGTGATGCGACTCATCCAGCGCCCCTCGGACAACCCCTCACCGCGCATGACGCCCCCGTGTGGTCGGTGGCGTTCAGCCCGGACGGACGTCTACTCGCCACGAGCAGCGAGGACGCCACGACCAAACTCTGGAATCTGGCCGACCCAACCCGCGTTGCGCCCTTCATCCAGCCGCTCGCCGCAGGAAGCAGCACGGTGTTCGCCGTGGCGTTCAGCCCGGACGGGCATGCGCTCGCCACAGGTAGTGAAGACGGAGATACCCGGCTCTGGTCGATCCCTACCGCGATCCCTATCGACCGGGTTTCTGATGTGTCCTTGCCGGCGCTCAGCCCCGACGGCCGCTTACTTGCAGCAGGCAGCAATGACCGAACCGTCCAGCTGTGGGATGTCACCAACCCAACCAACCCGGTACCCCACGGACAGCCTCTCATCGGCCATAGCGCGGGTGTGTGGAGAGTTGCCTTCGGCCCCAAGGGGCATCTGCTGGCCAGTGGTGGTGGTGACAAGACCGTACGGCTGTGGGATGTCCGCGATCCGGAGCATCCGACCGCCCTTGGTCAACCCATCACCTTAGACACCCGGTATATAGCTGTGGTGGTGTTCAGTCCCGATGGGCGCTTGCTGGCGACGGCGAACACCGACCAGACAATCCGTCTATGGGATGTGTCCAACCCAGCAAACCCCGTAGCCCTCGGCCAACCCCTCACCGGCCATAGCGGTTATGTGAACTACGTTTCATTTAGCCCGAATGGGCGCTTGCTGGCGACGGCAAGTAGCGATCGGACAATTCGTCTATGGGATGTGTCCGATCCAGCAAACCCCGTAGCCCTCGGCCAACCCCTCACCGGCCATATCGGGGATGTGCGACAGGTTGTGTTCGGACCCGATGGGCGCACTCTCGCCAGCGCAAGCAATGATAAGACCATACGCCTATGGGATGTTAGCAACCCGAGCAGCTCGACACCCCTCGGACAGCCACTCGCCGGGCATAATGCCCCCGTGCTATCCGTGGCGTTTGCCCCCGATGGGCGCATCCTTGCCAGTGGAAGCGCTGACCAGACCGTCCGACTCTGGGACGTTGCCACGCCAGCCGACATCAAACCGCTGGGCGAACCACTCACCAGGTACGCCAGCATTGGGCACTACGTTGCGTTCAGTCGCGACGGACAGTTCCTCGCCAGCTCAAGTGGTAATACCGTGGGTCTGTGGGACCTGAACGGGCAACACGCCATTCAACGAATCTGCGCCACCACTCGCGGCGTCCTCACCCCTGAACGATGGGAACAACACATTCCCCAACTCTCTTACCAACCACCCTGTCAGTAGAAGATAGGCTCTCGACAAGCTTGCTATAGTCGCGCCATGAGAATTCTGGCCTGGTTTGGTAGCCTGCGGGCGGCTCTGACGGTGCTCACCGCCATAACTTCCCTCCATGTGGGACTGATCACCCTAGGTAACATTAGCGATTTCGACACCAATCGTGTTTTCGTGGAGCACGTACTCACCATGGACACCACATTCGGTTCACCGAACACAACGTGGCGGGCCATCACTGACCACAGACTGATCACCGCCACATATCTTACGATCATCGCCTGGGAATTTCTCACCACGATCGTCCTCACAGCAGCATTTCTTTGCTGGCTACGGGCGATCACCATACAGCCCAGAGTCGTGATCGCCTGCCAGCTGTCAGCCTGTGGATGGCTTATGCAGATAATACTGTTTGGAGGCGGCTTCATCGCCGTCGGCGGAGAATGGTTCCAGATGTGGCAGTCTTCGACATGGAACGGGATACAGCCGGCGCTCCAGAATTTCCTCATCGCCTCGATAGGCCTCATCCTCGTACATCTATTCAGGAGGGAGTCACCAAATGAGAATCGAAAGCAGTCGCTAAAAGTTACACAGAGTTTTCTCGCCGACCGGCGGACATGACGGGGAGCACCCGATCCTGCTCAGACGCGCACGACTGTTACCGGGACAGCGCGATGCGTTACAAGCGTGCGGAGGTCAGCGAGATCGCTGGTGAGCGTGCTCGGCCTGGTGCTCGGCGAGCCAAGCGTCGACTAGACGAGCGCGAAGCGGTATGAGTCACGTCGGCCGATAGCAGCAGTGGTAGGTGCTTAATGAGGTACGGTGGAGGTCGTTTGGCGGTTCGGACCGAAGAGCACGGGAAGATCGAACAGACGGCAGCGGCGCTTGGGGAGAGATAACGCGTGCTCGTTTATCTGGGAGTGGGATCGGTAGCGGCCGCGACTCTCCTGTACGAAGTCGCTCTCACCCGGATCTTCTCCATCGCCTACGGCTACCATTTCGCCTTCCTGGCAATGAGCCTTGGGCTCCTGGGATTCGGAGCGAGCGGTACCCTGCTTGGGCTTCGTCGACCGCCGCGCCAGCCGTTGAGCCCCGGCCTCCTTGCTCGCTTGGCGGCGGCTGCTTCGCTGGCGCTGGTGTGCGGCTATGCCGTCTCGAATGTGATCCCGTTCGATCCCTACCGCGTGGGCTGGGAACCGAGCCAGCTCGCGCTCCTGGCCGCCTATCTGCTCTGCTACGCCGTTCCCTTCCTGCTCGCTGGGCTCGTGCTCGGATTGCCGCTGATTAGGTGGCCAGAGCGGGCCTCGGGCATGTACGGGGCAAATCTGGCAGGTGGGGCGGCCGGCGCAGTGATCGCTCTCCTCGCCTTGGACCGGGCGGACCCCACTGTGGCCGTCCTGCTGGCCGGATTGATGGCCGCTCTTGGTTCCTTCGGGTTTGCGTACGCACGGTCTGAAGCGAAGGCACCCGTCGGCCTTGCACGCCGCGCAGACCGGTTCGTCGGGTTAGCAGCTGCCGTCGTGGTCCTCGTGGGCTTGTGGCAGGCACCTTCCTGGCTCGACATCCGGCTTTCGCCATACAAGCCGTTGTCCCAGTTGGAAAGCTTCCCGGATGCCCAGGTGCTGGAGCGTAGGTTCAGTGCGGCTTCGCGGATCGACGTCATCGCAAGCTCCGGTATTCATTCTGCTCCTGGGTTGACGCTCCAGTACCAAGAAAGCCTGCCCGAGCAGAGCGCCGTGGTTCTCGACGGGGAGGTTGCGCTGCCGCTGACCGCCCAGGAGGGCCTGACCCGTGGCTTCGTCGACGGCTTGCCCACCTCACTGGCGCATCGCCTGCGGCCAGCGTCCCGAACCTTGGTCCTGGAGCCGGGCGGGGGGCTCGAGGTGCTGTCGGCCCTGGAGCTCGGTGCGCGCTCGGTCGTCGCCGTGGAGAACAACCGCCTCCTCGCGGAGCTCCTCACGTCCAGCCTGTCGTCCCGGACCGGCGGCATCTACCAGGATCCACGCGTTGAGCTCGTCGTTTCCAACCCGCGCGGGTATTTGTCGCGCACGCAGGAGAAGTTCGACCTCGTCACGCTGGCCCTGTCAGAGAATCGACGGGCGGTGACGGCTGGAGCCTTCTCCCTCTCGGAGACCTACCCGCTGACCGCAGAGGCGTTCGACGCCTACCTTGCTCACCTGGCGCCCGGGGGCCTGCTGGTCGTCCACCGGTGGCTGCAGCTGCCTCCGACCGAGGGGCTGCGCGCGGGAGCGCTGGCGGCGGACGCCCTGCGACGTGCCGGAAAGAACCCAGCCACGAGGATCATCGCCATCCGGTCGTTCTCCACGATGCTGATCCTGGCAAAGCAGGAACCGTTCAACCAATCAGAAATCGAAGTGGTGAAATCCTTCGTTCGAGAACACCAGTTCGACTTCGTCTGGTACCCAGGGATCCAACCCGATGAAGCAAACGTCGCGAACGTGCTGCGCCAGGATCCCTACCACGAGTCTTTCCAAAAGCTTCTATCAGACGAGCAAGCCCTCTACGATCAATACGAGTACGACGTAGCGCCACCGCGCGACACCCGACCGTTTTTCTTTCACTTCTTCAAGTGGGAACAAACGCCGACCGTCATTGCCCTGCTCGGTAAAACCTGGCAGCCGTTTGGGGGAAGCGGGTATCTCATCCTCGTGGCGCTGCTCGTGCTGACAACGGGCCTGTCCTTGGCACTGCTCCTCATACCGGCTGTCGTCATCCGCCGGCGAAGCGCGGACCGAGTCGAGCGCAACAACCGGGCGCCGCCGATGGTGTATTTCGCGGCGCTGGGACTCGGATTTCTCCTTGTCGAAGTAGCCCTCGTGCAGCGCTTCGTGCTGTTCTTGGACCATTCTGCCCGGTCATTCGCCATCGTGGTGTTCGGGCTGCTGGCCTTCTCGGGCCTAGGGAGCATGTGGTCGGCCCGGCTGCCCTGGCGTGGCGGGCTGGCCGCACTCGTGGCTGCCGTGGCGCTGTACCCGGTGGCGTTGTCAACAGTTCTTCCGGCGTCTATCGGTTGGGACTTGGGGATGCGCATCGGGATTACGCTGCTGTTGCTCGCCCCGCTCGGATTCCTGATGGGTATTGGATTTCCCCGCGGTCTTGCATCGCTTGGCGCCGCCAGGCCGAGCCGGTTGCCGTTGGCCTGGGGGGTGAATGGATTCACATCCGTGGTGAGCGCCATCCTGGCTCCGATGATTGCCCTATCTTGGGGCTTCGAGGCTGTGTTCGTCTGCGCTGCGCTCGCCTACGCGGTCGCCTTATTGGCTGCCCGAAGCGGCCCGCAGATTCGCGACCCCGCCAGTGTCACGGCTCACGAAGCAGAGGGACAAATGCTACGCCTGTGATATTTTCGGAGACCACCTTGCCCTGCTGCTTGGTAAGCCGCCACAGCGTCTGGTAACTCCCCGGCGGACCCACCGGAATCACCATGCGGCCACCCTCTTTGAGCTGTTGAACCAAGGGGGCGGGGATGTGGTCGGGGGCTGCAGTAACGATGATGCCGTCGTAGGGACCGTGCTCCGCCCAACCGAAATACCCGTCCGCATTCTTCGTCTGGACATGTGCATAGCCGAGCCGATCGAGCGTCCCTTCCGCGCGGCGCGCGAGCTTCGGGAGGATCTCCACCGTGTAGACACGGTCGGTCAGCTCGGCGGCGACTGCAGCCTGGTACCCGGAGCCGGTACCGATCTCAAGGACCACCTCCCCCGCCTGCACGTCGAGCAGCTCGGTCATGAGGGCGACGATGTAGGGCTGGCTGATCGTCTGCCCCTCGCCGATGGGCAGGGGTCGGTCCTCGTACGCCCGGTGCATCTGCTCGCGCGGGACGAACTCGTGGCGCGGGACGGTACGCATCGCATCGAGGACCCTGGGATCATCCACCCCTCTGGCGGCGATCTGCGTATCGACCATTGCCAGGCGGTCCGACGGCTCCACCCGAGATGAGATGGCCTCGTTCGGTAAGCCGACCGCCGGTTCGTTGCCCGGAGCGCACGAGCTGAGCGTGGCCATGGCCAGCAGCGAGAGCAAGAGCAATGCGATGCGGACGGTCTTGCGGCGGCGGGTGTGGCCCAGGCTGGCAGCGAGGGCAGTAATAGGTGTTCCTGGCATCGACGTCATCTCCTTGTACAGCGCAGATCACTTGCCGTCCGCCGCAGCGGCACGGTTTCCCGCCGCGGCGCGGTGGGCGAGGCGGCGGGCTAGCGGGTCGGCGATGCATGGGGCCAGCGGCCCCAGTACAGCCATGATTAGCACGTAGGCGGCCACCGTGGGCACGAAAGCTGGGCTCACGGAGGTGCCGACGAGACCGGCGATGATGATGGAGAACTCGCCGCGTGCAACCAGCGCAGCCCCGGGGGGCCGCAGCCGGCCGGCTGGGCCAACGCCCAACTCGAGCAGCAGCCGTGCGGTCTCGTTCACGTGGTCTGGTCAGCCCGGCCGGTTAGTCCGAGCCCAGCAAGGCGCCGACCGCACACACCCCATCCTCGGTACCGATCACGATGACCCGGTCCCCGGCCCGGAACCGGAAGTCCGGAGCTCCACCCGCATCCCTCTCCGTCCGGTTCGGTTCCTGCCTAGCTACACCTGGACACGTCCCTAATATGGGAAGGTGCTGATCCTGGTCCGCCATGGGCAGACAGCCGCAAACGCCCGCGGGCTGCTGCTCGGTCGGGCTGATCCGCCGCTGACTGAGACCGGCCATCGGCAGGCGCGCGCCCTCGCCGAGGCCCTTGCGCGTCCGGCCCGGGTCGTGTCGAGCCCGCTGCTGCGCGCCCGGCAGACCGCCGCGGTGCTCGCCGGTGCGGGCCAGAACGGCGAGGATGTCGAGGTTGACCAGCGCTGGATCGAGATGGACTACGGCGACCTGGACGGCCAGCCAGCCACCACACTGCCCGAAAAGACCTGGCGAACGTGGTGGCAGGATCCGCACTTCGTACCTGCCGGCGGCGAGTCGGTCGCTGCGGTCGGGGCGCGGGTACGGCAGGCTTGCGCGGAGCTGGCTGACGACGCTGCCCGCGGCGACGTGGTGGTCGTCAGCCATGTCTCGCCGATCAAGGCCGCGCTCGCCTGGGCACTGGGTGTCGGCGACGAGGTGGCCTGGCGGATGTTCCTTCTCGACGCCGCGGTCTGCAGGGTCGACACCAGCGGCCCGCTCCCGCTGATGCTCTCATTCAACGAGGTCCACGCCATCGCAGGAGAGGTGGCGAACGCTCAAATCACCACCGGGCCACGGCGCGCAGCGTGGTGAACAGCCGGTCGGCCGACTCCTCCCAGGTGGGCAGGGCCGCCGCCCGCTGCCGGGCCGCCTCGCCCAGGCGCTGCCGGTAGGGCTCATCGTCGGCCAGCCGCCACAGCGCGGCGGTGAGCCCGGGGACGTCCCCCGGCGGCAACACCAGCCCCTCCCGGCCGTGGGTGGCCAGGTGCTGCAGGTTCCCGGCCCGCCAACCGACGACCGGCAATCCGGCCGCCATCGCCTCGCCGTATGCCGTGCCGTAGGGCTCCCGGACGCTCGGCAGCACGAACACGTCGGCGCCGTGGTAGAGCGCGCTGACCTCGGGGCGGTCGAGCGGGCCGTGCACGACGACCCGCCCAGCCAGGTCGGGTTGGCCGAGCCGGGCATGGACGAGGGCGGCGTACCGCCGGTCGACGTCATCGCGGCCGGCCAGGTGCAATGTGGCCGCGTCCGGAGGGAGAGCTGCGACGGCGGCCAGCAGCTCGAGCAGCCCCTTGCGCGCCACCCAGTTGCCGACGCACAGCAACGCCGTCCGGCGACCGCGGCGCAAGTCGCCAGCCACCGCCGGCGGTGGTTGGATTGCCGGCTCCGCCGGCGGTGGTTGGATTGCCGGCTTCGCCGGCAGTGGTTGGATTGCCGGCTCCGCCGGCGGTGGCCCGACGTCCCGACCAGGGGGAATCACGATCGTACGGCCGCGCAGGTTGGCCGGTAGTTCGGAGACGAGCGCGGCGCTGGCCAGCACCAGCACGGCGGTACGGCGGTAGGCAATCCGGTCGAGGGCAGCCTGGGCCCGGGCGCGTGGCCATCTGTGGTCGATCCCGCCGGGAGGCTGGTGAAGGATCGCGACGAGGGGAATGGCCGGTGAATGCAATACCAGCGCAGGTGCGAGGAAGGCGGCGGCGATGCTGTCCAGGACGACGACGTCGGTGCCGGGCGAACAGGCCTCCCGCAACACCGGACCGGCACGGGCCGCTGGTAACGGGAACGGCAACGCGGGGAAGGACACGAACCGCACCTGCGCACCGTGCTCCGGGGCCGCCTCGGCCATCCGGCGGTGGTAAAGGTAGCCGCCGGTTCGCTGCGCGGGATCACCCAGCGTGATCAAGGAGACGGAGAACATGCGGGTTGTCCACGTCGCACCGACACCGTTCGGTCGAGAGGGGCTATTCGGCGGCGGGGAACGTTACCCGCTTGAGCTCGCCCGTGCACTCGCGGTCGAGGTCGACTGCGAGCTGGTGACCTTCGGTCAGCACCCGCGCGTGGTTGTGGATCCGGGCGGGTTGCAGGTGCGTGTCCTCCGAGCGCTGACCTATCTGCCGCGTCACCCCGCCCATCCGGTGGCGCCGAACCTGCCCGCGGCGCTTCGAGGCGCCGACGTGGTGCATACCCATCACCTGCGTAGCGCGCCGAGCCGCCTTGCCGCGGTCAGCGCCCGGGTATCGGGGCAGCGGCTGGCGGTGACCGACCACGGGTTGGGCGGTGGCGACTGGGCCGGGCTGCTCCCCCGCCTGTTCGACCGGTTCCTGACTGTGTCCAGACACTCAGCGCTGACGCTAGGTGCGCCGCCGGACCGGACGACGGTGATCTACGGAGGTGCCAACCCGCGCCGGTTCCATCCCGACAGCGGCGAGCGGCGCAATGGGGTGCTCTACGTCGGCCGGCTAACCCCCCACAAAGGAGTCGACCTGCTCATCCGGGCACTGCCGGCTGGCGCCAAGCTGATCTGCGTCGGTACCAGCGGCCACGACCCACGGCCCCCCGAGAGCGGCTACGGCGATCTGTTGCGCCGGCTCGCCGCCGGGCGGCTGGTGACGTTCGCGGGTGAGGTCCCGGACGAGCAGCTGCCATTGCTGTACCGCCGCGCCCAGGTGGTGGTGCTGCCCTCGGTGCACGTGACCTGCTACGGCCGTCACGTCAGAATCTCCGAGTTGCTCGGCCTGTCGGTGCTCGAGGCGATGGCCAGCGGCACACCGGTGGTAGGCAGCCGGCTCGGTGGGCTACCCGAGGTGATCCGGGACGGCGAGACCGGCTTCCTCGTAACGCCAGGCGATGTCCAGGAGCTGCACGACCGGATCGCGACGCTGCTGGAGGACCCAAAAGGGGCTGCGCAGATGGGCTGCTGCGGGCGCGAGCTGGTGCTCGACCGCTTCACCTGGCAGGCATGCGCGGCCCGCTGCCTCGCCGCCTATCAGGACCTGTTACGCCGTTGACCTGACCCACAATCGGTCGCCACCGGCGCCCGGCAGCCGCCGAAGGCGTCGGCGGACTCCCACACCCGCACCGTGAGAACGTCTCCGCCCGCCCCACGCAACGCATCTGCGAGCCTGGCGTGCACCCAGCTGGCGAATACCTCCACTGTGACCGCCTCCGCCCCGTCCGGCCGGATCCGCTCCAGGTCCTGACCATCAACCTGAGCGATGATCTCAGCCAGGGCCGCGTTCAGCACATCAAGGTCACACACCATGCCCCGCTCATCAAGCTCCTGGCGTTCGACGACGACCTCCACCCGGTAGTCGTGGGCGTGCAACTCACCTTCGGGACCGGGTACGCCGGGCATGATGTGGAATGCGCGCACCAGGCGCGCAGTGCCCACCTCGTGCACAGCGTTCTCCATATCAGAGCTATTCATAGCACGGCTGGTAGCCAAGGGCGGCGTGCAGCAGTCCTGGCTCGCCTCGATCGACGGCGGCATAGGCCGCCGCCGCGTCCTCGAAAGGGAACACGTGGGTGGCGAGGACGTGGACCGGCAGCTCCTCAAGGAGCCGGCGGGCGGCGGCCCGACGCCGGTCGAGGGTCCACGCCGCAGCCAGCTGGGCGGGGATCGTGCTTACCTGGGTGCTGCGGATGGTGAGGCGCCGCCGGTGGAACTCCCCACCCAGAGGCAACGTGACCGGTCGCAGGCCGTACCAGGAGGCCACGAGTGCGGTGCCCTCATGCGCCAGCAGCGGCAGAGCAGCGGCGAGCGCAGCCGGGTCACCGCTGACCTCCACGACGAGCGGTACACCAGCGCCGTCGGTCCGCGCCGTCACGATCCGCTCGAGGTCGTCGGGGGGGACCGCGGTGACCCCGAACGCGGCCGCCGCCTCCCGCCGCCACGGTCGCAGCTCAGCAGCGATCACCTGTGCCCCGGCCCGGAGCAGCAGCGCCGCAGCGAGAATGCCGACCGTGCCGAGGCCGACGACGACGACCGGCTGCTCCAGCACATTGCCCGCGTCGAGCGCAACCTGCAGCGCGGTCTCGATCAGTGGGAAAAGCGTGCCCAGCCGGGGGTCGACGGTCCCGAGAGGGACGGTATCCGCGGCGTCGACCACGAAGAGGTCTTGATGGGGGTGGAACGCGAAGACAACGCTTCCCGCTGCGGCCGCCGCACGGGAGCGCTCGACGCGTCCGACGCAGCTGTAGCCGTAGCGGAATGGGTAACCGAACCGGCCTGAGAGCGCGGGGATCGATGAGTCGAGCGGAAGCTGCGGGTCGATCTCGGCGCGGTAGGCGAGCATCTCCGTGCCGGCGCTGAGGCCCGAGTACAACGTGCGCACCAGCAGCTGCCCATCGCCCGGCTCAGGCACCTCGTGCTCGCGCACCTCGACCTGCCGGGGGGCGACGAACGTCACGGCCCGTCCCTGCACGTCCCCGCTCCGATCACATCCCAGCTTGCTGGCGGTGCCATGCCCCCGTTTACTCGTGGAGGGTTTACTCGTGAAGGCCCCACTTTAGGTCCGGGAGAGGAGCCCTGGGTGGACGGTGTACGCGAGGTGACCCGGGTGGTGCTGCCAACGCAGTACGGTGAGTTCCAGGCGCGGGCCTTCGAGGTCTCCTCCGGGCTCGTCTACCTCGGGCTGGTCAAGGGCAGGGTAGGCGACGGGACTGCGGTGCTGACCCGGTTGCATTCGGAGTGCCTGACCGGGGACGCGCTTGGATCGTTGCGCTGTGACTGCGGGGTCCAGCTTCGCCTGGCGCTGCGCAGGATCGCCACCGAAGGGCGCGGGCTGCTGCTGTATGCCACCGGACACGAGGGGCGCGGCGTGGGTCTGGTCAACAAGCTGCGGGCGTACGTCGAGCAGGACAGCGGTGCGGACACCTTGGACGCCAATGTGCGGCTCGGGCTGCCGATCGACGGCCGGCGCTACGATGACGCTGCCGCCGTGCTGCACGCTGCCGGCGTCCACTCAGTGCGGCTGCTCACGAACAACCCGGAGAAGGCGTGCAGGCTGCGCGAGGCGGGCATCACGGTCGAGCGGATCGAGCCGCTGCAGACGGCGGCGCACCACCGCAACGTCGGCTACCTGCGCACCAAAGAGCAGCGGTTAGGCCACGTCGAGCCCGCCGGTGAGGCACTGGATGCTCCACCGTCGGCGCCGCCGGACGCCACCGGCCTGCTCGGCGATGTAGACCCGCCGGCCGACCGCCCCTACTTGGTGTTGAAGTACACCCAGACCCTCGACGGGCGGATCGCGACCGCCACCGGTGACTCGAAGTGGATCAGCGGCGAGGAAGAGCGCGGCGTCTCGCACGCCCTGAGAGCGGCCTGCGACGCGGTCATGGTGGGCGTGGGAACGGTGCTGCGGGATGACCCGCGGCTGACCGTTCGCCTCGTGCCTGGCACGTCGCCGCTGCGGGTTGTCCTGGACTCCACGCTGCGGACCCCGTCGACGGCGCTGGTGCTCGCCGGGGATCCGGTCACCGCCGTGCTCACGACCGACCGGGCCGCCGACAGCGATCGGAAGCGGCTGCGGGCGCTCGGTGCGAACGTCCAGGTGGTGCCGGCGGGTCCAGCCGGAGTGGACCTGCCCGCGGCGCTGCGGGTGCTGCGGGAGCTCGGCGTGCGGACGCTGCTCGTCGAGGGCGGCGCGAGGGTGATCACCTCGCTGTTCAGTGCCCGGCTGGTCGACCGCCTCGTCGTCGGCACCGCCCCGAAAATCATCGGTGCCGGGACTGAGGCGGTGGGCGACCTCGGGGTCATGCGAGTGGCGCAGGGAATCTCGCTGCGCAACAGATGCGTGTACGTCACCACGGACGACGTCATCACCGCCTGGGACGTCGCTAATCCGGCTTTCCCTTCGTGATCGGGTTCCGCCCTTTCACCGCTGACCCGATCGGTCGAGAAACGCGAATGCGGCGTCGGTGACGGCAGCGACCGTCACACCCGTGACGCAGGCCGGTTCGGTGGTGGCGCCGCACGGCGGCATGGCGAAGCCGACCCGGACGGGCACGCCGGCGGCGGCGCAGACGGCTCCCGAGGAGGGGTCATCGGGCGGGGCAGCACCGCCAAGTCATGAGGACTGCCGGTGGGGCAGGGCCGGCCCTGCAGCACCGCAGCCGCGGCGTGTACGCCAGGGTCGGCGGCCGAGTGCCACGGCCGAGCCAGCGGTGGAAACGGCACCGACACGACCTTGTCGACGTACGGCGACCGTTCGCAGATTGGCGCGACCGGGGCGGCGACGGCGTACGTCACGGTGACGTCCGGCAGCACTGTCCGCAGCGCGGCCAGCGCCGGCAGCGTCACCAGGACATCGCCCAGATGGTCCGGGCGCACGACGACGACTCGCAATGGCACAATTCTGACAGTCAGGCGGCGGCTGCGGTGGTGGTAGTCGCCGATTCGAGGGCGAGGTCCAGCACCTCGCGAACGTCGCCGACCAGATGAACAGTGAGCTCCTCGCGCACCGACTCTGGCACGTCGTCCAGGTCGGGTTCATTGCGCCGGGGCAGCAGCACGGTGGTGATCCCAGCCCGATGCGCGGCAAGCAGCTTCTGCTTCACACCGCCGATCGGCAGCACCCGTCCGGTCAGCGACACCTCACCGGTCATCGCCACGTCGGCGCGCACCGGCCGTCCGCACAGCAATGAGGCCAGCGCCGTGGTCATGGTGATCCCGGCGCTAGGTCCGTCCTTGGGCACCGCCCCGGCCGGCACGTGCACGTGCACGCCACGCTGGGCCAGGTCGCCGACCGGCAACTCCAACTCCGCCCCGTGCGAGCGCAGGTAGGACAGCGCAATCTGGGCGGATTCTTTCATCACATCACCGAGTTGCCCGGTGAGCGTGACGTCTGTCGACCCGGTCTCCTTGTCGGCCAGCGAGGCCTCCACGAACAACACATCGCCGCCAGCGCCGGTCACCGCGAGCCCGGTCGCCACACCCGGCACGGCAGTCCGCTCCGCAGACTCCGGGGCGTGCTTGGGCTGGCCGAGGTATTCCCGCAAGTCGCCTGGCTCAACGTGGACCGGGACCTCATTCTGGTTCAGCGCCAACTGGGTGGTCACCTTGCGCAGGATCCGGGCGATCGAACGCTCCAGCTGCCGCACCCCGGCCTCGCGGGTGTACTCACCGGCGAGCCGGCGCAGCACGGCGTCTCCGATGCGCACCTCCTCAGGACTCAGTCCGGCCCGGTCGAGCTGGCGAGGCAGCAGATGGTCGCGTGCGATCGCAACCTTCTCGTCCTCGGTGTACCCGTCGAGCGTGACCAGTTCCATCCGGTCAAGCAGGGGCGCGGGGATCGAGTCGAGCACGTTGGCCGTCGCCAGAAACATGACGTCGGACAGGTCGAGCTCGACTTCGAGGTAGTGATCGCGGAAAGTGTGGTTCTGCGCCGGGTCGAGTACTTCGAGCAGCGCGGCGGTCGGGTCGCCCCGGAAGTCGGCGCCGAGCTTGTCCACCTCGTCCAGCAGGACCACCGGGTTCATCGTGCCCGCCTCGGAGATGGCCCGCACGATCCGGCCCGGCAGCGCCCCGACATAGGTCCGGCGGTGGCCCCTGATTTCCGCCTCGTCGCGCACGCCGCCCAAGGCGACGCGGACGAACTTGCGGCCCATCGCCCTGGCCACCGATTCGCCAAGCGAGGTCTTACCGACCCCAGGCGGGCCAACCAGCGCGAGCACGGCTCCGCTACGCCTACCACCGACGACTCCCAGACCGCGGTCCGCCCGCCGGCGTCGAACGGCCAGATACTCGATGATGCGGTCCTTGACGTCGCCCAGCCCGAAGTGGTCAGCATCCAGCACCTCGCGAGCACCGGCAATGTCAAAGTTGTCCTCGGTGCGGGAGCTCCACGGCATCTCCAGCACGGTGTCCAGCCAGGTGCGGATCCAGCCGACCTCAGGCGAGGCCTCGGCGGTGCGCTCCAACTTGCCGACCTCGACTAGCGCCGCCTTGCGCACGTGCTCCGGCAGCTCCGCGGCCTCCACCCGGGCCCGGTAGTCCTGCTCCTCGGAAGCGGGCTTGCCGTCCAGCTCGGCCAGCTCCTTGCGGATGGCGGCGAGCTGCTGGCGCAGCAGGAACTCCCGCTGCTGGCGCTCCATGCCTTCCTTGACGTCCTTGTTGATCGTCTCCGCAATATCGAGCTCAGCGATCTGCTCATGAGTCCAGCCGACGAGCTTTTCCAGCCGCTGCACCACATCCGGGGTCTCCAGCAGCCAGAGCTTCTGCTCCTTTGTCAGGTAGGGGGCATACCCAGCGAGGTCGGCCAGCGCGCTGGGCTCGTCGACCTGCCGCACCGAGTCGATCACCTGCCAAGCGCCGCGGCGCTGCAGGATGGTGATCACCAGACCCCGGTACTGCCGGGCCAGTTCCCGGGCTCGGTCGCCAGACGCCGGCTCATCCAGGACGGTGGCCTGCACCCACAACGCGGCACCCGGACCCGTCGTGCCGGTTCCAATCCGGACTCGGGCCGTTCCCCGCACCACTGCGGCCTGCTCTCCACCGGGCAGCCGGCCGATCTGTTCCACCACGCCCCACGTGCCGACCGAGGCGTACTTGCCATCAAGCCGGGGTACGAGCAGCACCCGTGGCTGGTTGCCGGAGTCCTCGTTGGTCGCAGCCCGCGCGGCTTCGATCGCCGCCCGGACCCCGGCATCGGCCAGTGGCAGCGGAACGACCATTCCCGGCAATACCACGATGTCGTCGAGCGGTAGAACCGGCAGCTTCGCAGTCTCAGGCAAGGTGGTCACGCTCTCTGCGAGAAGATTGAGTCAATCAGGCTCAACTAGGGCAGCCACCTCGATATTCCCGGCGGCCGCTCGCGGCCAGCACACCGGCAGGAAGCCGGCGATGTGGGCAGTCCTTCCATGACCGGACACGCCAGTCGGCGAGCGCGGATACCCGACCGGTCCGCCCTCGGTGATCCGAGACGAGTCGCGCATCACCTACCAGCGCCCGTCTGCCCGTGTAGCCCAGCCGGGTGATTTTTCCCCAATAGAGACGCCGCAGGCTTGATCGCATTGACTCTGGTCAACCGTGACCAACGGCACCAACGACAGACAAACGACGGGGCAGGCCAGCGAACGCCGGGTGATACCCGCCACCTGTGCGCTGCACCGGGGCCCGGCAGGATTCACCAACCTGGTGGTGAGCAAGCGTAACGGGCAGGTCGAGCTTGATCCGCACGCTGACGGCTCCTGCAAGCTCACGCTGGACAAGGCTGCCGCAACTCAGCTCTTCAACACTCT
Organism: Actinomycetota bacterium; assembly: GCA_030860695.1. Lineage (GTDB taxonomy): Bacteria > Actinomycetota > Actinomycetes > Mycobacteriales > Pseudonocardiaceae. The sequence continues at coordinate 6,606 of JALZHU010000042.1, read as the reverse complement.
CGGGGAGTGGCTGGGATGAGGATCGAGGGATTCCACCAGCAGTTCCGGGTCGAGCACCCGCAGCGAGCCGCCTGGGCCGCCAGCACCGGCCAGTTCCTGGCCCGCGCGTAGCTCGCCACGTGCGGTCCACCACCCGGTCCAGTCGAGGGGGCGCCGGGACGGTGGGCTGCGCAGCGGTCACCCTTGCCTGAAGTTGACCCGCTTGGTCGGCCTTTTGCCGCCTTCAAGCTTGCCGGGACGGAGCACTTCGTCTTCAGCCAGGGTCCTTTCGGTGCCGTCGCGCAGATTCTCCTCCACTACCCGGGCGTCGGTAGGAAAATTGCCAAGCTCGCGAATATCGGCCACCGAGATGGTGTCCTTGTCCCAAGGATGAGCCCTTCCCTCGATGAGCACTTCGTAATCAGCAGTTTCGGCCATGTCTGATCCTCATCTGCTCAACGCTCGACAACCGCGCGCTCGTTGGCCACGCAGCTTCTCGAGTCCGCATACCCAGTGCGGGCCGATCCATGCGTGCCTACCGGGGTTGAGCCCCACTGCTGCGTGAGCGGATGCCCAGCTCATCCCAGCCACTGCCCAAGAGCATCGAACAGCTGAGTTGCGGCCGCCTCATCGAGGGTGAGCACGCACGCACCGGTGACATGCGGATCGAACTCGATCGCCCCGTCGAGTTTGCGCACCACAAGGTTGGTGAAACCCCTCGCGCCACCGTGCACCGAGCACGACGCGTGAATCACCCGGCGGTTGCCGCCAGCAGAGTCGGGCGGGGTCATGCCAGGGCCCGCAACACTGTGCCCGGCCGGCACTGGTTATCAGGAGGTGCGGTGAGGCTTGCGGGCTGCGCCGCAGCCGACACCGCGGTGGATCTGGCGCATACGCTCGTCATGCTCGATCCCCCAGGTTCGTCTGCCTTTGACGAGCAGTTAACGGTCTTGGCAAGGGAGGAGCTTGCACGTGGTTTGCACAGCCGGCTCGGCGAACATGCGCCAGGAGGAGTACGGGAAGCTTCGGCGTGGAAGACTCGGACCATGGGTGCTGCTGCCACTGGTGGTGCGCGTGTCGCTGAGCTGCGCAAGGCGCGGGGCATCACTCAGGTAGCCCTAGCACGTCGGGCCGGAATCTCGGTGAGTTTGCTATCGAAGATCGAGATCGGCGACCGGGCGCTCACCCCGGGCATCGCCGCCGCGATCGCCCGGGCCCTGCAGATTTCCCTCGGCGCGCTGTACGGGGAAGCCGAGGTCGCCAAGGACCAAGGCGTGCTGCTGGAGGCTCTGCGCACCGCGGTGCGCCGCTACGACATTCCCGACCAGGCTTCGATGCCCGACCCCGCTCAGCTGCGCATCGATCTGGACCACGCCCGCACCCTCCGGGAGCAAACCGACCTAGCGGGGCTACTGCGGATGCTGCCCGACCTGCTGACCCGGGCCACCACGTACGCGCACGCGGCAGGGAGTTCGGAGGGGTGGGCGCTGCTGGCTGACGTGTATAGCGTCGTCTATTGGCTGGCCGCGCGGCATCGGTGGATGGACCTGGTCGAGATCGCCCCCACCCGGCAAGCCTGGGCCGCAGGTCAGCAACCCAATCCATTGTTGATCGCTGTCGGTGTCCAGGATCGCGCCGGTACGTTCCTCAACTGCGGGGACTTCGAGGGCGGGCTCACCGTGGTGGATCGAGCTATCGTGGCAGCTGAAGCGGCGCTGTCCGGTCCGGAAAAGGCCTTCGCCACGGGCCTGTTGCACCTGCGGGGTATGACGCTGGCGGGGCGGCTCAAGGACCGGACCGAGGCCCAGCGACACATCCACGCGGCGTGGACTGCGGCCGCGGAGTTCTCGGATAGCCTGCGGATCCATTACCAGCTCTTCAATGCCGCCAACATCGCCACCCACGTGCTGGCTACCGAGGGAGACCTCGGCCATCCCCGCGAGGTGATCCGCCTAGCGGAGGACCTGACCAGCCATGACACCGGGCTACCGCCCGCCCGGATCGGCGCTGTTCACATCAGCACTGCTCGCGCCCAGCTCGACCTGGGCGACCGGGACGGTGCGCAAGCCTCGTTAGTGCAGGCATGGGACGTCAGCCCCCAGGCGACGAAGGTCCACCCGATGGCCCGCGAAGTGCTCCGAGTCCTGATCTCGCTGCACCGACGCAGTAACCCCCAACTTGTCAAACTCGCCAAACAAGCAGGGCTCACCACATAGCTCGCACAGTCGCCGCTCCGCCTGGGACTCCGACACGGTCCAGAGGAATACGCGACCGTCACTGCCAGCACTTGCCACGGTGGCGCCGTCGGGACCGAACGCCACATCATGCGATCAGCCAGCTCGTCACGGATGACCCGCGATCAAGCGGGGCGGCCCTGTTCGTCGCCGGTCACCAGCCGCAGCAGCCCATCGATCACCTCCTCGGTGTTAAGCGCTGCGCTCGTCGATATCGAGCAGGTGCCTGATCAGCCAGTCCACGACCTCCCGCACGTAAATTGCACGGTTGGTGGTGCCCAGGATTTCGTGTCCCTCGTCGGTGAGCACCAGGTAGCCGGGTGACGCGCCGCGGTCCTGTAACGCGGCGACGAGTTGCTCGGCCTCAAGGAGAGGCACGTTGGTGTCCTGGCCGCCGTGCACCACCAGCAGTGGGGCGCTCAGCTGCCCGATGCGGTGGATCGGTGACAGCTCACGCAGCAGCTCAGCGTCTCGGCGAGGGTCGCCGTACCTGCTCACCGCCGTCGCCGCGATCCACGGCTCGGTGTGGGCGAAGAAGGTCTCGAAGTCGGTGATTCCGCAGAAGTTGACACCGACTCGAAACAGCTCGGGATAGGTCACCATTGTGGCGACGGTCAGGTAGCCACCGTAGGACCGGCCAGCACAACCTATTGCGGCGGGATGGGCGAGTCCGGCGTCTGCCAGGTACCGGACCACGTCGGCGACGTCGTCGATGGCGGCGAACCGACGGTGGTGGACGTCTGCGTCCACGAACGTGCGCCCGAAGCCCGACGAGCCACGCACGTTTGGCGCGAACACCGCGATGCCGTAGTTCAGCAACTCCTGGTAAAGCGGATTGAAGGTAGGACGTTCTTGTGCCTCCGGGCCACCGTGCAACCAGATCAGCGTGGGTACCGCGCCGAGCGCACCGGCCGGTCGGTAGAGCCAGCCGCTCAGCTCGAGGCCATCCCGGGCACACCATCGGTGCAACATCGGTCGCGTCGGCGCGTCCGGTGGCCATGGCGGTGACAGCGCGGGGGCCAGCCGCACCGGTTCGGCCGGTGGGAGGGGGTAGCGCAGGACGTGCGGCGGCTCGGCGCCGGATTCCACGGCGAGCACCAGTGACCCTCCGTCGGAGGCGAAACCGCAGCCCGTCACCACCTCGGCGGGCGGCGCCGGTAGCACGCGACGCTGTCCTCCAGCCAGATCGACGAGCTCAAGCTCGCTGTGTCCCTCGACGTTCCATACCGCGACGACGGCGCGGCCAGTCGGATGAAGCGCGAACCTTTCCAGCTCGACGCCGTCCCGCGCTGCGATGAGTTCGGCGGATTCTGGGTAGCCGGCGGCGACCCTGGGTATCGCGAGCAGGGCGGCGAACTCGCGATTGGCGTCGGTATGGAGGTAAATCATCCGATCATCAGGGGCGAAGCGGGCGTCGGCGACGGTCGCGTCGGCACCGAGCAGCTCAGCACTGGTGCCGGTCCGGGTGTCGACCAGCAGCAGGCGCCGGGCGCCGCGGGGGCCAAGGCGCACCACGGCGTAGCGCCCGTCGTGGCTGAAGGTGCACACCATCGCCGCCAAACCGCTGGCCAGATGACGGCGGCGGACGGAGCACACATCCACCGCGTACGCGTCAAGCCTCGCCGGGTCCGTGGCGCTGCTCTCCGCAAGACCCACGACGTGCCCGCCGGGCTGCCAGCGGCCCATCCACGCCATCCCGGTTGGCGTTGCGGCGATGACCCGGGCATCGGAGCCGTCCGGGCGCAGCGCACGGACCCGGGTGAGCTCGCCGCCGCCGGGCGCCGTCGTCAGGCACAGCCACTCGCCGTCGGGCGACCAGCTGACCACCCGTACGTAGTCCTCCCCAGTGTCCAGCCGCACCGGCGGGCCGGGCTGCGCCAGCGAGCTCAACCAGACCCGGGGCGTGCCGTCGCGGTCGGAGACCACGGCCAGGGTGCTGCCGTCCGGGGACAGCGCGGGCGAGGTGCAGGTCTCGGCGGCGAGCCAGTCGAGGCCGGACAACTCGGCGGCGAGCTGGGCCCGCCGGCGCCGCGCGAAACCACTGACCTCTTCGGAGCTCGCCGCGTCCACCTAAATCCCCCGTTCCTGCAGCCACATTTCCAGTAAGGCGACTTGCCATAAGGCGTTGGAACCCAGCGTGGTCCGTTCGGTGTTCGGGTCGGCGAGCATCCGCTGCAACCAGTCCGGGCGGAAGAGCCCGCGGGCCTTGGCCACCGGATCGGTGACCGCATCGCGCACCCGATCGAGAAATGAGCCGGACAGGTGCCGGATCGCCGGCACCGGGAAGTAGCCCTTGGGCCGGTCGATGATCGTGTCCGGGACCACGCCGCGGCTGGCCGCCTTGAGCACTCCCTTTCCGCCCGCGGCAAGCTTCAGCTCGGGTGGGCAGGCGGCGGCGAGCTCGACCAGCTCGTGATCCAGGAACGGCACCCGCGCCTCCAGCCCCCACGCCATGGTCATGTTGTCCACCCTTTTGACCGGATCGTCGACCAGCATGACCGTGGTGTCCAGGCGCAACGCCGCATCAAGCGCCGTGTCGGCGCCGGGAGCACCGAAGTGCGTGTCGATGAACGCCTGGCTGTGGTCGACATCGGCCAGCCACTCCGGCTCAAGGATGTCAGCCAGCTCGGCGTGCGGCCGATCGACGAACACCTTCGCGTACGCCGCCGCAGCCCGGTCCCGCGGCACGCTGGCCAGCGGCGGGTACCAGTCGTATCCGGCGAACACCTCGTCCGCACCCTGCCCGGACTGCACCACGGTCACCGAGCGGGCTACCTCCTCGGAGAGCAGGTAGAAAGCGACGCAGTCATGGCTGACCATCGGTTCGCTCATCGCGTCGATGGCCGCGTCCACCGCCGGAAGCAGCCGGTCCGACGTGACCATGATCTTCTGGTGATCGGTGCCGAAGTGCGCCGCGACCAGGTCGGAATAGACGAACTCGTCTCCGGACTCCCCGCCGGCGGCCTCAAACCCGACGCTGAACGTGCGCAGCCCCTGCTGACCACCCTCGGCCAGCAGCGCCACTACCAGGCTGGAGTCGAGGCCGCCGGAGAGCAAGATGCCCACCGGAACGTCAGCAACCATGCGCCGCTCCACGGCGAGCCGCAGCGCATCCAGCACAGCGCCCGGCCAGGCGGCGATATCCCGGGGACCAAGGCCCGGGCCGGGACCGCCTCGCGAAAACGCCGCCCGCCAGTACTCCCGATCCTCACGACGGCCATCCGGATGCACGGTGCGCACCGTGGCCGGTGGCAGCTTCTCCACCCCCGCCAGGATCGTGCGGGGGGCCGGCACGACGGAGTGAAAGCTCAGGTAGTGGTGCAGCCCCACAGGGTCGATCGCAGTGTCCACATCACCCGCAGCGAGCAGTGCCGGCAGCGTGGAGGCGAAGCGCAACCGGTTACCGGTCTGCGTGAGGTACAGCGGTTTGATCCCGAGCCGGTCGCGGCCGAGCACCAGCCGCCCGCTGTCGCGCTCGAGCACGGCGAAGGCGAACATGCCCAGGAAGTGATCTACGCAGCTGGTGCCCCACCGGTGGTAGGCCTTGAGCAGCACCTCACTGTCGGAGTCGGAGAAGAACTGGTAGCCGGCGGCGCGCAACTCCGAACGCAGCTCGCGGTAGTTGTAGATCAAGCCGTTGAACACGGTGGTAAGCCCCAGCTGGGAATCGACCATGGGTTGCGCGGCCCGCTCCGACAGGTCGATGATCTTCAACCGGCGATGACCGAGCGCGGTGCGGCCGCCCGCGTGGATACCCCAGCCGTCGGGGCCGCGACGGTGCAACGCGGCGGTCATGGTGATGACCGCGTCGATGTCAGCCGGCGTCTCGTCGAATCTGATCTCGCCTGCGATGCCGCACATCGGCAAGCTCCTCTCAACGCAAGATCCAGGTGTCCTTCGCGCCACCACCGCGTGACGAGTTGACGATCACGCTGCCACTGGGCGCCATCCGGGTCAGGGCGGCTGGTGCGACCTCGGCGCGTTCGCCGAGCAGGACAAATGCGCGCAGGTCGATCGCCCGTGGCTCCAGCCGGGTGTCGGTGAAAGTGGGGTGGGTGGAAAGCGACACCAGGTCCTGGGCGACCCAGTCCTGGGGGTTCGCCTGGACGGTGGCGGCGAGCTCGGCCAGCTCGGACCGGTCGGCATCTGGCCCGATCACGACGCCGTGGCCGCCGTAGCCGTCCACCGGCTTGAGCACCAGCTCGTCGATCCGGTCAAGCACCTGCTCGAGGTGATGCGGGTCAGCGCACGGGTAGGTCGGCACGTTGTCAAGCAGCACCTGCTCGCCCAGGTAGTAGGTGATCATGTCCGGCACGTAGGCATAGACGCGCTTGTCGTCGGCTACCCCGTTGCCCAGCGCGTTAAGCAGGCTCACCCGGCCCGCGGCCACGGC
>JALZHU010000262.1 GCA_030860695.1 Actinomycetota bacterium | reverse complement strand
ACAGAACTCCTGGTAGAACGGCGCTTCAGCACCGCTCGATCTACCAGGAGTCCTCCATTACCAGCGGCGACACGCCGTCACAAGATCAGTTGCTGCCACAAGATCAGTTCAGGAACAGGCTCTGAGGCCGATGCGTGGCCTCAAACGACTCTGCTCAGTCCAGGTTAAGCCTTGTGGCCAAGAGCTCATGGTCATTGAGAAGGCTCTACAGTTGGGATCTAAGAAAGTTAGCACACTCATGCTGTGAACGGGGCACTGCGCATACCAGTACACCGCGGTACGATCAACGGACCCCACAAGAAGCGAGGAAGCCCGTAGTTATGTCAGTGGAGCATGAAGTTGACCGTGCCCTTGTCATCGTCGCTCATCCAGACGATGCCGGGTTCTGGGCAGCGGCACTATCGCGTGCTGGACTGATGCTGGCGTCGCCGTAACGTACTGCGTGCTGACGGACGGTGAGACAGGTGGCTACGACACGAGCATTCCGCGTGAGGATATGCCGAACATTCGCCGTGCTGAGCAACAGAAGGCTGCAACGTCGCTTGGCGTAAAAGATGTCCGCTTCGTCGGCCTGGCAGAGGTGAGTTGCGACCGGGTGATCTGCAGCTGCGACGAGAACTGGTCCGCCTCATCCGGCAAGTGCGGCCGCAACGAGTTATTGCCTGGAGTCCGGAGTGGAACTGGCAGCGTTTCCGAAGTTGCCATCCGGACCACCGCGCAACGGGCGAGATCGTACTGAGCCTGGATCCACCGCCCGAATTTGAGTGATCATTCCAAGCTTGTTTAACGATCTTCATTTGGCCGTGCTCGATTGTGGGCGCGTGGTACCTGCCGGCCTGTGGTCCGGCTTGTCCACGTGATGTCTCCGGTTGGGCCCTGTCGGGCGGGTGGTCAGGGTCAGACGGACGGTCACGGCCGGCGGTGGGGAAATCACCACCCTGGAGAGCACCAGCGAGACGGGCAGGCCCTCTACGTCCGGCAGGCGGGTGGCGTCGAGGTTGGAGTACGTCGGAGCGTCACCAGGTTGGCCGCTGCGGCGGTGCAGTCCGCCTGCAAGTGCTCGGGCGCCGGCGGTGCGGCCGGGACGGGCCCGGGGAGTACAGGAGCCGGTAATGGTTCGGGTTCTCTAGGGCGAACTCGACATGGTTGTGCCATCCGTCGCGCAGGTCCTGCACCGGGTCGTCGGACGGCACCGCCGCCCGCTTGCTGGCCAGGCACTGCTCGAAGCCGAAGTCGACGACGGCCGCGAGCAAGTCCTCCTTGTCACCGAACTGCCGGTAGAGCGCCGGGGCGCCGACACCCGCAGCCTCGCACACGGCCGCCCAGGTGGAGATGTCGGCCACCGGCGAGTGCGCGACGAAGCGGCGTGCCGAAGAGCAATCCAACTAGCGGCCGGCTGGGGGCCGGTTACCAGCGTAGGGGAGGTTCGGACCAGGATTGGGCGGTGCGCCACTGGCTATCCGGATAGCGGGTACGCAGGGTGCGCGACCAGCCATCGAGCAGGTCCTCCGGTTTGTGCGTGCGCTTGTACCGGCACACGGCGCGCCAGTAGGCGGCTTCTGGGGCGACGTGACTGCTCGGGAAGCGGCGCAGGATCTCTTCGTAGACCGTTTCGGCGTCTTGCTCGCGGTGTTGTCGGGCCAGCCCGCGGGCTCGTCCGAGCAAGAGCCTGGCGGTGAACTCCGCAGGCGGCCAGTACCCCTGCCAGGCGTCGTACTCGAAGCCATCAGGATCGAGGACTCGCAGGTCGGGGGTCCAGATCTGCCGGAAGTGCTGCATCAACGACGCGTTGGCGTCGTCGGAGGTGTCGATCTGCATCGGCACAAAGTTGTCGATAATGGTGGCGACGACCGTCGCCTCGGGGTAGCTGGTTGCGGCTAGCGCCCCGCAACCGCCTCACGTCGGGGAGAAGAAGTCGATCAGGACGAGTTTGTCGGTTGTCTTCGCCTCGCTGCAGGCGGCGTCGAGGCCTGCGGTCCGCCACGGGATCTGTTCCACACCGTGCTCCTTTCGTAGCTGCGTGATGCTATGCGCTCTCCCGCCAAAGCAACAGGGATCGGGTCTAGCAGGCGGAGGCGCTCGGCGGCAGATAAAGGAGCGAGATCACATGTGGTGTAGGTGCTGTTCGGGCCATTCATGGAATGCGGGCCCGCTCGGGGCGGTGCCGCCGTGGTCGCGTCAGCTCTGCGAGGGCCATCAGCAGCGCCAGCAGCATGAAGCCAGAAGCGGCTAGCAGGGCGTCGGAGACCGCTATCCATCCTTACCGGGACGTGCTGCAGGCCAGCAGCAGCGCAGCCATCCCCCACAGCGACCACAGCCGGTTCAGACCGCTGCCTGCGTCGACCATGGGTATCAGCAGACGTCCAAACCTCAGCACCGTCATCAATATGCGTATGCCGCAGCATCTGCACGATCAGCGCGCCGAAGCCTGACCCGGGCGCCGAGCAGGACCATCAGCGTGGCACAAGCAGATGCCGGAGGATCGCCGCGATCACCGGCCGTCACCGCGACACCGGATGAGCGACCTCACTCGCCAACCGCTCAGCGTGCGGCACCCAGTCCATTGGCCTCCCTCGCTGGAGAGCGCCTTACTGGTCGAGGGTGACGGGTTGGGTGAGCCTGCCCGCCAGGATGTCGCCCAGTAGCGCGGGCAGCGCCGGTGGCAGCAGCTTGTCGCGGCAGTCGAGCAGATCAGCATGGCTCCACCAGCGGCGGCCGAGCAACCCCGTTCGCTCGTTGTCGGTGGGTTTAAGTACGCGTGATCGCTGTGGTGTTTGTGGGGTGGGCTAGGAAGACGTGTTCGCGGCAGTGATGGGCGCGGTTGCGGTAGTGGAATCGCGTCTCGCGTATCCACACGCAGGGGCCGAGTGCCTCCAGCACGATGCCAGTTTCCTCGGCGACTTCTCGGATCGCGGTGTCCGAGAGCGTCTCGCCCGGTCGACACCTCCGCCCGGTAGTCCCCACCAGTGGTGATTGGGATCGTCGGGGTCGCGGGCGTGGATCAGCAGTATGCGGTCGGTCTCGTCGAGGAGCACCCGGGCGCCGAGGCGCGGCGCAGGGCTCAGCGTGGCCATCCGGTCCCTTGCTGCGTTGCTGGCTGCTGATCATCGGGCGCCAGCGACACACCTCGTGTCGCCTAGAACAGCATCGGTGAGGTGCTTGTGCTGGCGGGCTGGGACGTTAGCAGCGCTGCGGGGGTTGCAGTACCAGGCGCACCGGGGCTACCCCTCCTTACACCTACCGCAGGTCTACTCGCCGAATTCCTCCGGCGGTGGTACGGCCCCAACTACCGCGACCGACTCAACGTCATCGCCGATATCGACAACATCTACTACGGCCTCGCATTACTCCGCTCCGAGATCGTTCACGGCTGCCTGCTCACCACCAGCGCAGTCGCTACCGCAACCATAGAAGGCCGACTGCCCGGCGGCCCCAACCTCAGGCGCGTTGAACTGGCTAACGACTTCGACCCCGCGCTCGAACTCGTCACCGGTATCTTCGGCCGCAAGGGTGAACGAGACTAATACAGCGCCGACCACCCCCTCAACCGGCTGTGGGCAGCGTTCCAGCAAGAAGCGCTACGGCAACGAAAAACCGGGAATCGGCGCCCTCCGCACGGGATGCCTCGCCCCTGTCCGGTCAGCTGAGGTAACCCTCGACCTCCTCGACCGGCCGGACCTGGGCTTCGTCGGGATCCTGCCCTGCGGCCGCACGGGCGCGGCGTTGCCGCAGCAGATCCCAGCACTGGTCAAGCTGCTGTTCCAGGGAGGTCAGCTGAGCGTGCTCCTCGTCGCTGCTGAGCTCGCCGCGGCTGAATCGCTCGCGCAGCTTGTGCTCAGCCTCGACCAGCTCGCGGATGCGACCCAAAACGTCACGCTCCTCGGCCATCCCTTGAGGATACCGAGCTGGCTGGCGCTGCAAGTGCCGAAGCGGGGTGCGGGTGCGATCAGCCTGCTACGTAGCAGTGAGTGGGTGTCGCAGGACGTCGTGGTGGGCACCACCGGCTCAACTGTACGGATCTGTCTATTCGGGGAATCGCCGTCGCCGCGTCCGATCCGGCGCCACCAGCGGTGCCCGCTACCGAGCGTTCATTTCCGCGTGAGCAGCTGCTCAACCAGAGTCCGAGCTACGGATTGCTAACCATTCAGTGATTATCCGACCGTCGAGGTCGGCGCTTGCTCGGTGGCGGCCCTGACACGTCCAGGACCGAGGGTGAAACCTTGACATTCATAGCTGCGCATATAAGCATGAGATGGTTCACTGGAGAGGGAGGCGCCGTGACCACGAGAGAGCACACGCAGGCCGAGCGACACAGCCACACCCACGGCCCAGGGTGCGGACACGAATCGGTGCTGCACGGCGATCATGTTGACTATCTGCATGACGGCCACGTGCACCGCGAGCATCGCACCGATGAGGGGATGCACTACGACGAGTGCAGCACCTGCAGCTGCGCGAATTGCTCGGACTCCTGCGCCGTGTGCGACTGCGCGGATTGCAGTTGCCCCAGTTGCAACCACGCCATGTGTCAATGTGAACACTGCGCAGACGCCTGCAACAACTGCACATGCGTGGACTGCGCGTGCTCAACGTGCACACATGCGGCTTGAGCCGCTTTCTGTATATGGGTGCTCGAGGGCGTGGTGCAGGGTGTCGGCGACGATGTGGCGCACGTGCTCGTCCACGAGCCGGTATAGCCGCTGGCGGTCCCGCCGCTCAGCGGAGACCAGCCGAGCTGACCGCAGCACCCGCAGGTGCTGGGATACCAGCGGCTGGCGCACTCCGAGAGCCTCGACTAGCTCCTGCACCGACCGTGGCGCCTTGACTAGTTCGACCACGATTGCCAGGCGAACTTCCGCCCCGAGCACCTTGAACAGCTCGGCAGCATCGGCTAGCGCCCTCGGTCCACCGATCCCCGGCGCCACCGCGTTGGCCGGCGGTGCCTCGGGCATGAAGTGAAATTAGGCCATGCGCATGTGACTACTCAAGCAGGCCGTTGATGTCGAGCACCCAAGCCGGTCGCGCGATGCCCTCCTTCAGCCAGTTGACCAGCTCAGTGCCGCCCGCGCCGTGATCGACGGAGAGCGCGTCATACCGTGGCCGGCAGGGGGTATTGGACGCCGGTGATCTCCTCGGAGAGCCGCCAGAGCCGCCGGGCGGTTTCCGGGTCGCGGGCCGACGCTACCGGTTGCACTACCGTCGGGTAGCCCCGGTTCTCGCCCGGGCCGTCCGGGCCGATGAACTGGCCGCTCTCCGCGGCCGAGTCGACCGCCGCGTAGAGCTGGGGCAGCGCGCCCATGGCCACGTCCTGGGCGAGGAACCGGTTGCTGACCTTCAGGAGGAGGTTCATCAGGCCCGTCGGCCCGGTGGACTGGAGGTTGGTGGCGGAGTAGCCAGGGTGGCTCAGCAGGCTCCGCACCGGGCTTCCGGCCGCGCGCAGCCGGCGGTCCAGCTCCAGACCGAACAGGACGTTGGCGAACTTCGACTGGGCGTAGTAACCCGCCGGCGAATACCGGCGCTCTCCGGTCAAGCCGTCGAAATGGATGCGCCCGCGCTTGTGCAGGGTCGAGCTGACGGTCACCACCCGGGAGTCACGCCCGGCCTGCAGGAGGCACGCTGTGGTTCGGAGAAGAGTTCGGGCCATTCTTGCTGCACACCGACGCCACCGGCAGGGTGCTGGAGGCACCGATCCCGCTACCGGGCGTTGAGTCCCCGGACAACCCAATCCCCGCTCTCAGCGCACCCAACCTGGGCCGCTCCAACGGCTTCGAGGCCCTCGCGATCTCTCCGGATCGCAAGACGCTGTACCCAATCCTGGAGGGCCCGGTTACCGGGGACGACTCGACCACTCGACGGGTCTACGCCTTCGATATCGCCACCCGCCCCTATGTCCAGCGCCTGCTTGGAAGCCAGCATTTCAGAACTCCCTTGCATCTCTTCGACAATACTGCCTTGAGCATGCGAAGGAGGATGGACTAACCTGTTGGAGGAGATCCTGGCCTACTTGAACATGGCCAGGTCTCAGTTCGGGGTCGTTCAACCTCGCGACGGATGTTTCTGTAGGTCTATGACCTGCCTACATTCGCCGTATCGCTCGCAGGAAGCTCCGAAGGATTGGAATGTGTCAATCAAGCTGTCGGAGGAATCTCGCGGGTCGCCGCAACCGTGGTGCCATGGCTGATGCTACAATGCCTCCCCGACCTACGCGCCGGTGGCACTCAAGCGCTGGCGCGTGGACGGATCTCGTCAAGGACTGATGCGAGACGGTCGCGTTCGATCTCGAGGTCGTAGCGGCCTTGGAGGTTCATCCAGAAGCGCTCGGAAGTTCCGAAGTAACGTGCCAGGCGTAGCGCCGTGTCGGCGCTGATACGCCGCTTTCCGTGCACGATTTCGTTGATCCGGCGCGGCGGTACATGAATGGCGACGGCTAGCCCGTGCTGAGTGATGCCCAGCGGAGCGAGGTACTCCTCGGCGAGAATCTCGCCAGGATGGATGGGGGCCATCGATGCCGCGGTGTTCATGGGGCTCCTTCTTCAATAGTAGTCGGTGATCTCGATGTCTTCCGGTCCTGCGGCTGTCCAGCGAAAGCAGATGCGCCACTGCTGGTTCACTCTGATGCTGTATTGCCCGGAACGGTCTCCACGGAGCTTCTCCGGTCGGTTACCGGCGGGATCCTCGCGTCGTCGAGGGTCTCTGCTGCATCCAATATCAACAGTTTGCGCAGCGTCGCGCGCTGGGTGTGCTGGTCAAGCCGACGTGAGCGCTCGCGGCGCCAGACTCGTTCGGTGTCCTTGTCGGCGAAGGGGCGCAGCATGAGCCAGTATAACGCGACGCGTTATTACCGCGCCACGTTATGGACATGTTCCCTGGGTCGTGACTGAACCAGCCGCTTCCCGTGTCCCGACTCGCGTGCTGCTCGGCAGGAGTACCGAGTCCCGGTACGCCATCGAGGACAGCACCCAGACCGTCCAGGCTTGGGACATCAGCCACCGGCGGATTACCTACAGCCGGTCGCGAAGCCTAGGGCCGGTTCCGCTAGGCGAGCAGAGGATGACCGATGTCCGTGTTCACCAGCGCAGTAATCTGTCGGTCGGCGAAGATGATGTTGGCGGCTGCTCGACGCCGAGCGCGCGGAGCGGCTGTGATCTACGTGGACTCCTCCGCGCTGATTGATCCGGATAGAGAACGAAACTGCGGCGCTGAGCGACTGGCTGAGCGAGCGACCTGAGCAATCAGTGGTCAGCAGTGAGCTCGGCCGAGTCGAGGTCCTCAGAGCGGCGCGTCGGGTTGGGGATCGGGCCCTGACCGAAGCCCGTGCGGTGGTTGGCGACATCGATCTGGTACCCGCTCAGCCTGGATCCACCGTGCGGATTGTGACCGAGGGCGTGTCATAAGAGGGGAAGTGCCCTTTGACCTGGGAAGATCGGAGTTGCTGACGCCCCGATACCCGTCGTCGAAAGGGCACCTCGTAGATGC
>JALZHU010000481.1 GCA_030860695.1 Actinomycetota bacterium | reverse complement strand
CCCCCCGCCGGTAGGCCCCACCGCACGCCGCCCACTGACACCGAGAGCGAGAGTTGCTCGCTCCGCTTCTCGGGTTCCTCAGCCCTGCCTGACCCCGTGACGGCCAGAGACGACTCCGCGCCGTGTGCGAGCTTCTTGGCGAACCGGTCCGACATCCGCACGCAGACCGTTTGAGTCGGTTCTGATGCCACCCGCGTCGCGATGCGTCTCCCCGAGCCGGACCTGTCGGGGGTCGCAGACGTCGAGTCTGCTGTCGGCACAGACGAGGCCGACAACGTAGCCGGCGCGAGACGCGCAGCCAACTTACATCCCTCACCGCGTGCGTGCCCGACCTGGGCCGTCACGGGGCCTCGAAGTTCGGGGGCAGGTCTGCTTGCTGTGCCGCCCGGTTGAGGTCCGCTGGCCGGAGTCGGAACACCTGCATGGTCAACCCAAGATACTTGCTGGTCTCCCCGACCCACTCCATGCCGTTGCGGCGCACCGTCGCTGCGGCACGAGTATTATCCGGCCTGACCACCGCGAAGATCTCGTCCGTCCCCTGGCTGAATGCCCACTGCGCAAGAGCGTATGTCGTCTCGCTGGCATAGCCGTGGCCCCAGACGTCGGGATGCAATTGCCAGCCAATCTCCAGGTCCTCGTTGCCGGGCGGCAGGGGCAACAGGATCGCCCCACCTATCACGCGCTCATCCTCCTGCCGCTGGATGCACCACCGGCCCGCGGGCGGAATCGCCCGGGCGTCCTCGACGATCCACTGCTGCAACAGCAGCTGCATGGCCGGCAGGTCGGGAACCTGGCCCATGATCGGGCTAAGCCATCGTGCGACGTCGATGTGCCCGAAGACGTCCAGTGCCGCTTGCGCGTCATCGATGTCCCAGGTCCGCAGGATCAGTCGGTCTGTGACCAGCAGCTGAGCCATATCGCAGCCTAGTACGGCAGCCGCAGTGTGTGATCTCGGTCGGCGTGTCGTGACCAGGGAGGCGGCCACCCTGTGATCAACTTCGGGTGTGATGAGCCTGAAGGACAACGTGGTGGCCGCGGCGCCGACGGTAGTCGATGATCGTTTGCGGCGGTGGCGGGCGGGGTTTGAGGATATGTTCGCGCTGGTGGCTGGCCAGTTTGCGCAGGTGGAGTCCCGTCGCCGGGCCAGGTTGTATCTGTTGGGGTTGCTCTCGGGGGCACAGCGGAAGAACTCCTGGGTGATCGCTGAGCAGGCCGGGGACGCCAGCCCGGATGGCATGCAGCGGCTGCTGAACTTTTATGCCTGGGACGCCGATGTAATGCGCGATGCGCTGCGGGACTATGTGCTGGATCGGCTGGGTGATCCCAGTGGTGTGGTGATAGCCGATGAGACCGGTTTTTTGAAAAAGGGCACTAAATCCGCCGGTGTACAACGCCAATATTCGGGCACCGCCGGGCGGATCGAGAATTGTCAGCTCGGGGTGTTTTTGGCCTATGTGTCGGCCAAGGGCCGGGCGCTGATCGACCGAGAACTTTACTTACCGGAGTCTTGGTGTGCTGACCGGGTGCGCTGTGAGCAGGCCGGCATCGGTCAGGACGTGAAGTTCGCCACGAAACCCGAGCTGGCCCGCCGCATGCTCCAGCGCCTGCTGATAACGGGCCAGCGACCCGCGTGGTTCACCGCCGACGAAGCCTACGGCGACAACCCCGGCCTGCGGGCCTACCTGGAAGACCAGCACCTGAACTATGTCCTGGCAATATCGTGCGACCAGCGGTTTTCCACTCCCAGCGGGCGCGTGCGCGCCGACGAACTCGCCGCGATGTCCCCCCACAGGGAGGGCAGCAGCTTTCAGCCGGAGCGGGCAGCAAGGGCCACCGGCTCTATGACTGGCTCCTGATCGACCCCGGCGCTGATCACCACCACCAGCTGCTCCTCCGCCGCTCGATCAGCAACCCCACCGAGCTGGCCTACTACATCTGCTACACCACCAACCCCGTACCGCTGGCCGAGCTGGTCCGCGTCGCCGGATCCCGCTGGGCCATAGAAGAAACATTCCAGTTCACCAAAAACGAGACCGGCCTCGATCACTACCAGGTCCGCAAATACCAAGCATGGTACCGGCACATCATCCTATCCATGCTCGCCGCCGCCTTCCTCGCCATCACCGCCCACACCGAGCGCGCCGACGATGAAAAAGGGCAATACAACCAGTCGCGAACACCTGATCCCATTATCCTGCAACGAAATCCGGCGCATACTGACCACCTGCACCCATCCGACACACCCGCGAACCCACACCGAGCACTGGTCCCACTGGCGACGCCGCCACCAAACCCGCGCCCGCGCATGCCACTACTAGCGACAACACCTCAAGTATCACAAAATGCGGCTGTAGTACTAGTGTAGTGTCTTGCAATTGAATTTACAGTGCTTTATGCTATAAAGCATGAGTCGAGCAGCGGCGCCGTTGGCGATATCCGATGGACAACGAGAAGTCCTGGAAACCTTGACCAGGTCGCGGAGC
>JALZHU010000041.1 GCA_030860695.1 Actinomycetota bacterium | reverse complement strand
CGTTGTTGGGGTCCTCGTTGTTGGGGTCCTCGTTGTTGGGGTCCTCGTTGTTGGGGTCCTCGTTGTTGGGGTCCTGGCAGGATGCCAGTACGGGGGGTCGGAAGGGGAGGCCGGTGGACGACCAGCTCGCCGTCGCGCGCAACGTCGCCCTGCAGCGCGAGTGGTATGGGGAGCCACTCGGAGATCGGGTGCGGCGACTCGTGGTCGCCTTCGATGTCTCCCAGGCGCAGCTGGCGGAGGTCCTAGGCCTGAGCGCACCGATGCTCAGCCAGTTGATGAGCGGGCGCCGGGCGAAGATCGGCAATCCCGCGGTGCTGGCCCGGATGGTGATGCTGGAGCGTCTAGTGCTTACCCCTGAGGTTGCCTCCGGTGACCCAGCCGCGATCCGGGCCGCGCTGGAGCAAGTCCGCGAGTCCCGGCCCACCGTCAGCCGGCCCACCGGCAGTCGGGAGACACTGCCGGTCGAGGAGCACGGTGACGAGGTGCTCGTCCCGGCGCTGCGCGCGTTGGCTGGTCCGGCCGAGCTGGCTGCCGCGGCCCGCCTGCTGCGGGAACAATTCCCGCTGCTCGCCGGATTGCTTCAGCGTGCCGCTGGCGCCAACCAGGAAACTGGCCACGAGCTTGGCTAGCAGGTTCCAGCAGATCCCACCAGCAGTGAACGCGATCCTCAACGATCAGGGCGGCGCCGGACGCCGCGGGCTGAGCTGGTAACCTCGCCCAGAGGCCTGGCTGCAGTCCGTGGCGGTCGGCACCGTCGGTAGCTATCGGGTAGTCCCGGCCCACACGGTACGAGATGACAGGAGAAGATCGACCCGTGGCGCTGTCCACCGCACAGAAGAGTGAGATCCTGGCCAAATACGGTCTGCGTGCTGGGGACACCGGGTCTCCTGAGGCGCAGGTGGCCCTGCTGACCAAGCGGATCACGGACCTTACCGAACACCTCAAGCAGCACAAGCACGACCATCACTCCCGGCGCGGCCTGCTTCTCATGGTCGGCCGCCGCCGCAACTTGCTGAACTACCTCGCCAAGGTCGACATCGCGCGCTACCGATCCCTGATCGAGCGCCTCGGCCTGCGCCGCTGACTGGAGCACCAGCCCGATCCACAACCACACATCGCCGCACGAGCCGCCTCGTCACCATCGTCGGGACCGTCGTCCGCCGGTCCTCGGTAGTGGCTCCCGAGAGCAAGTTTCACGCTCGGGGGCTTCGATCGAAGACCGGCCTGTCGTTCTCGCTCCCGCGCCGATGATGCACCAGTGGCTCTTGTCGCGAGGAGGAGAATTGACCGACCCCATGACGAGCACATCCGCCCAGATAGGGCATGAGACACAGATGGTGCAGGAAACGATCGCCGTACTGGACAACGGCGCCTTCGGTAGCCGCACCGTGCGCTTCGAGACCGGCCGGCTGGCCCGGCAAGCCGCTGGAGCCGTCGTCGCCTACCTCGACGACGAGACAATGCTGCTGTCCGCCACCATGGCGTCCAAACAGCCCAAGGACCAGTTCGACTTCTTCCCGCTGACTGTCGACGTCGAGGAGCGGATGTACGCAGCCGGGCGCATCCCCGGCTCCTTCTTTCGCCGTGAGGGCCGTCCGTCCACTGACGCGATCCTCACCTGCCGGCTGATCGACCGCCCGCTTCGCCCCTGCTTCGTGGACGGTCTGCGCAACGAGGTTCAGCTCGTCGTCACCGTGCTCAGCCTCAACCCGGCTGATCCCTACGACGTGCTCGCGATCAATGCCGCGTCAGCATCCACCCAACTGTCCGGTCTACCGTTTGATGGCCCGGTCGGTGCCGCCAGGATGGCCCTGGTAAGCAACGACGGAGTGAGCCACGAGGGTGGCAGCCAGTGGGTCGCCTTCCCGACCTATGAACAGATCAGCCGGGCGGTATTCGACATGGTCGTTGCCGGTCGGGTTATTGGTGATGGCCCCACCAGTGACGTGGCGATCATGATGGTCGAAGCGGAAGCTACCGAGGCCACCAGCGAGCTGATTGCCGGCGGCGCCCCGGTCCCCACCGAGGAGGTGGTGTCCGCCGGGTTAGAGGCTGCCAAGCCGTTCATCCGTAGCCTTTGCCAGGCCCAGCTGGAGCTCGCTGAGGTAGCCGGCAGCCCCGGTCTTGAGTTTCCCACCTTCCCCGCTTACCAACCCGACATCCTGGACGCCGTCCACGAGTCGGTGGCCGCCGAGCTGGCCCAAGTCCTGGCCGTGGCGGGCAAGCAGGAGCGGGAGAACCGGCTTGATTTGCTCAAGGCCGGCTGTCTGGAGCAGCTCAGTGAGCGCTTTGAAGGCCGGGAGAAGGAAATCAGTGCCGCATTCCGAGCCGTGACCAAGTCGGCAGTGCGCCAGCGCATCCTGCGGGACAAGGTGCGCATTGACGGTCGCGGCGTCACCGACATCCGGCCGTTATCGGCTGAGGTCGATATCGTCCCTCGGGCGCACGGTTCGGCGCTGTTCGAGCGTGGCGAGACTCAGATCCTCGGCGTCACCACACTGAATATGCTGCGCATGGAGCAGTCGCTGGACTCGCTGTCCCCGGAGACCACCAAACGCTACCTGCACCACTACAACTTCCCGCCTTACTCCACCGGCGAGACCGGCCGGGTGGGCTCGCCCAAGCGGCGCGAGATCGGCCATGGTGCCCTGGCTGAGCGAGCGCTGGTCCCAGTGCTGCCCAGCCGTGAGGAGTTCCCCTACGCAATTCGCCAGGTCTCTGAAGCGCTGGGCTCCAATGGCTCCACATCGATGGGCTCGGTGTGCGCGTCCACGATGTCGCTGTTCAACGCGGGGGTTCCGCTCAAGGCGCCAGTGGCCGGTATCGCGATGGGGTTGGTGTCGGGTGAGGTCGATGGTAAGGACACTTATGTCGCGCTCACCGACATCCTGGGTGCCGAGGATGCCTTCGGCGACATGGACTTCAAGGTCGCCGGCACCAGTGCGTTCGTGACCGCATTGCAACTGGACACGAAGTTGGCTGGGATCCCGTCAGCCGTCCTGGCCGGGGCGCTGTCTCAGGCCCGAGACGCCCGGCTGACCATCCTCGAGGTGATGGCCGAGGCCATCGATGGACCCGACGAGATGAGCCCGTACGCTCCTCGGGTCACCGCGATCAAGATCCCGATCGACAAGATCGGCGAGGTGATCGGCCCGAAGGGCAAGATGATCAATTCGATCACCGAGGAGACCGGTGCGGACATCTCCATCGAGGACGACGGCACGATCTACGTCGGCGCCAACGACGGTCCGTCCGCCGAGGCCGCCATCGACCGGATCAACGCAATCGCCAACCCGCAGCTGCCCAAGGTCGGGGAGCGGTTCCTGGGCACTGTGGTGAAGACCGCGGCCTTCGGCGCCTTCGTCTCACTGGTACCGGGCAAGGATGGCCTGGTGCATATCTCCAAGCTGGGCAACGGCAAGCGTATCGCCAAGGTCGAGGACGTGGTGAAGGTCGGCGACAAGCTTCGCGTCGAGGTGGCCGACATCGACAGCCGCGGCAAGATCAGTCTGGTGCTGGTCCGCGAAGACGACACCGCCTCTGATATCGGTCCCGCCGCGGACACCACTGAGGTCCCGGCCGGCACGTGACACCGTGGCAGTGCTCCGAGAGGGTGGAACGCTTCAGCGCAGCGTGTTGCCCTCAGGGTTGCGGGTGGTGACCGAGCAGCTGCCTGGTTCGCGCTCGGCCGCCGTGGGGATGTGGGTAGCGGTGGGCTCGCGTGACGAGCCTGCCGCGGTGGCTGGCGCAGCGCACTACTTGGAACACCTGCTGTTCAAGGGCACCGAGCGACGCTCCGCGGCGGCGATCGCCGAGGAGATCGACGCGGTGGGTGGTGAGCTCAATGCGTTCACCACCAAGGAACACACCTGCTATCACGCGCACGTGCTGGACGCGGACCTGGAGCTCGCTGTCGACCTGATATGCGACGTGCTGGGTGACGCGCTGCTCGACCCGTCCGACGTGGACACCGAGCGCGGCGTGGTGCTCGAGGAAATCGCGATGCGGAACGACGACCCGGAGGATCTGGTGCATGATGAGTTCTGCGCCGCGTTGTTTGGGTCACATCCCCTAGGTCGTCCGGTCCTGGGCACCGAGGACTCGGTTGCCGCAATGAGCCGCGAGGCGCTGCACCGCTTTTACCGGCGGTATTACACGCCGGAGCGGATGGTGCTGACGGCGACCGGCAACGTCACGCACAGCGCCGTGCTGGCCACGGTCCGGCACAGTCTCGGAGCCCATCTGACCGGTTGCGGGCAACCCGTTCGTCCGCGCTGCGGCCGGATCAGGGTCACCGGTCGGCGAGCACTGGCGGTGTGCTCCCACTCGTCTGAACAGGCCCATCTCATGCTGGGGGTGCAGGCCATAGACAGGCACGACGACCGGCGCTATGTGCTCGGAGTGCTCAACGCCGCACTGGGCGGCGGGATGAGCTCGCGGCTATTCCAGGAGGTCCGCGAACAGCGCGGGCTGGCCTATTCGGTGTACTCCACGGCGGACTGTTACGCCGACATCGGCAGCCTGTCGATCTACGCCGGCTGCTCTCCGGCCCGGCTGGGCGAGGTGGCGGCGCTGGTCGGTGACGTGCTGACCGATCTGGCCCGTGACGGCCTGACCGATACCGAGCTGGCTCGCGGCAAGGGGCAGCTGCGTGGCGCGCTGGTGCTAGGCCTGGAGGATGCGCCCTCCTGGATGACCCGGATCGGCACGGCGGAGCTCAATCACGGTGAGCACCGCACCGTGGAAGACGAGCTACGACGGATCGAGGCGGTGACCGCGGAGCAGGTGGGTGAGCTTGCCCGCGAGCTGCTGCACCGACCGGTCACCGCCGCCGTGGCGGGCCCCTACGCTCATGCGCAGGACTTGCCCGACGAGATAGCGGAGTTGATTGCATGACCCCCGCTGATCAGGCGCTCCCCGTCAGCGATCGGTCGGAAGAGAACCCGATCCGGGTTGGGGTTCTCGGAGCTCGCGGTCGGGTGGGCACCGAGGTCTGCAAGGCCGTGGACGCCGCCGACGATATGGAACTCGTCGCAATGGTCGATGCGGGTGACTGGATGTTCAACGTTGCCGACGCGGGCGCCGAGGTGGTCGTCGACTTCACGCACCCCGACGTGGTGATGGACAATGTGCGTTTCTGCGTAGACCAGGGCATCCACGCCGTCGTGGGCACCACCGGCTTCACCGAAGCCCGGCTGGCCCAGGTCCGCGAATGGCTCGCGCCCAAGCCTCACCTTGGGGTGCTGATCGCCCCCAACTTCGCCATCGGGGCAATCCTGTCGATGCGTTTCGCGGCAATGGCCGCCCGATTCTACGAATCGGTGGAGATCGTGGAGCTGCATCACCCGCGCAAGGCCGACGCTCCGTCAGGCACCGCAGCCCGTACCGCGGAGCTCATCGCGGCTGCTCGCGCGCAGGCCAGGATGGGACCGTCGCCGGATGCCACGACCCGCTGCCTGCCCGGGGCCCGAGGCGCCGACGTCGACGGAGTGCGGGTGCATGCGGTCCGATTGACCGGGCTCGTCGCACACCAGGAGGTGTTGCTTGGTGCAGCGGGCGAGACGTTGACAATCCGCCATGACACCCTGGACCGCTCATCCTTCATGCCCGGCGTCCTGCTAGCCGTCCGCTCGGTCCTCACCCGTCCTGGCCTCACCGTGGGCCTAGAGCCCCTGCTCAACCTCTAGCCGTGCCGATCGCCATTCGGAACGATTGGCGATCGGCAGCCAACGGATCAGGCAAGCACTAGGTCGAGGGGGCCGGTGAGGCGGAGCTCGCGCAGTGCCCATCCGTTGGCGTCGAGGGTGCGTACGGTGCCGTCGGGATTCCAGCCGGCGCGCCGGTAGAAGCTCAGCGAGGCCAGATCCTCCGCAGGCACCCAGACGATTCCGCGAGTAGCGCCGGCTTCGCGCAGCACCGCTGCAGCCGTGGCCAGTAGCCGCCCGCCGTGGCCCCGGCGCCCCCACCTCGGTTCCACCAGCAAGGTGCTCACCAGCACGGTATGCGTCGCGTCGGGCGGTAGCGCGCCATCGGCGGCGGCCACGTCTTCCTTGGGCGCCAGACCGGCCACCACAAACCCGACCGGGTCGTCGCCTTCGGTGGCGATCAGCACCGTGGCCCCACCCTCGACGGTGTCGGCCCACGCTTGCTGAACCTGCGGTGTATCCAGCCCATCAAGAGTCCCGGGCGGCAACAGCTCGGAGTAGGCGGCCTGCCATGTCGCGCGATGCAGGGCGGCCAGCACAGGGGCATCCTCACGGGTCGCAGCGCGTACCTGAGCCACTGCCATGGCGCTCACGTTATCGACCTCGCTGCCGGGCGTAGGCGCCGCGACTAGGCGGGGTGCCGGCTCCAGGCAGGTCAGGACGGTGCCGCGGTGACTAGGGCGTCGCCCGATCCGGTGCGGGCCCGTACCCGCAGCGCGACATCGCCCTCGGCGGGCGGTCCGCCGACCGGCAGGTCGCTGCGCGCGCGCCCGGAGCCGGAGCTGACATCCAGTTTGGCCCATACGCCGGCGTGGATCCCTACCCGCAGTTGCCCCGAACCGGTCATAAGCTGGAGACCGCCGGTGCAGGCGTCGGCCACAGTAAGATCACCGCTGCCGCTGCGCGCGCTTACGTCGTGCTTGACGGCGCCCAGCCGGACATCCCCGGAACCGGTCTGCACGGTGGCGCCGCCGTCCGCGCCTTCGACGCTGCCCACATCGACGTCCCCAGAGCCCGTCCGCACCCGCAGCCGGCCCAGCATCGTCTCCAGCCGCACGTCGCCTGAGCCGGTGCGGACGTCAGCGCCGGTGCACCGCTGCGCCCGCACCTGGCCGGAGCCGGTGGCGGCGTCCAGCCTGGTGGCCAGGCCGGTAACGGTGACGTCTGCGGAGCCGCTGCGAGCAGTGATCGATGAGCCCGACGGCGCGGTCACCAGGACTATCAATGGCACGGTGCGCAGCGGAAAGTCCCGGGGACTGCGGATGGTGAGCCGCTGCCCGGTGAAGTCGATCGCCGTGCGGCGCACCGCCTCGGCGGCCAGCTCACCCAGCGGGGTCCCCCCGGTCTGCTCGCCCAGCCAGGTCAGCAGGCCAGCAATCCCGACGTTCCACGGCGGCTGGCTGGCCGGGTCGGGGCGGATCTGCACGGTTACCCCACCAGGATCGGCCGCGTCTTCCTCCAGCTTGATGTCCAGCTGCCCATTGTCGAGCTCGACCCAGACGTCGATCGGTCCGTCGCACTCGAAGTCCTGCTGCCGAACCACCGATACGTCGGTGTCGTCGTGCTCCACGATTCCTCCTCAACGAGATTGTTCAGCCCTGCACCCAGCCCCGAATTCGATTGCGGCTGCGGCGGTCGCCTGGGGTCCACCGCGGCTCGTTCCACGGTTCACCATGCAGCGCGCCCGCAACGGCTTGCGAAACCCAGGTGTTGAGCGAGACGCCTTGCTCGGCGGCGGCACGCTCAGCCTGGGTTTTGACTTGGTCGATCAGCCTCAAGGTCATCCGCCTGATGTCGCCGCCGGCGTCGCTAAACGAAATCCCCCCGGGCTCGGGGGGTGGTGGCGGTCCTTCGACACGCGGGCCGGTGGCTTGGTGTCCGGTGTCACGGAGTCCGGAGTCGGATGGCGAGCTCACCGCCACCCGCACGTCACGTCCGTTGAGGCGCACCTCCACCACCCGGTCTTCCAGTGCCGCGGTGACCTCCGCGGCGAGGTCGGACAGTGCATTCATGATCGCCAGGCGGGCGGCCGGTTCCAGCGCGGCGCCCAGCACGGCTGCGGTGTGCCGGGTCTGCTCGTCGCCCGCCGACGCCGCTGCGGTCAGATCCTCGCGAAGCTGGCTGATGTACGGGGTGAGATCCATGACGTCAATCATGACGTCACCTGTGACGTCAGTCAAGACGCCACAGGCGTCGAAGTAGGCTGCTCGCGCTTGGAGCCGGGTCCGGGTGAGAGGAGTGTGCGCTGTGAACCGATCTGACGGAGGTGACGGGGCAGTGAGCGACACAGATATGAACACCGTGCCATTGCGGGTCCAGCTCATCGCCAAGACCGAGTTTTTCCCGCCCGCCGATGTACCGTGGTGCACCGACGCCGACGGCGGGCAGGCGCTCGCCGAGTTCGCTGGCCGGGCCTGCTATCAGTCCTGGCGCAAGCCCAACCCAGCGACCGCGACGAATGCCGGTTACCTGAGACATATTCTTGAAGTAGGTCACCTGTCGGTGCTCGAGCACGGCACGGTCAGCTTCTACCTCACCGGCGTGTCACGGTCGCTGACTCACGAGCTGATCCGGCACCGGCACTTCTCCTACTCGCAGCTGTCCCAGCGCTACGTTCCTGAGCGGAACGCTGCCATGGTTGAGCCGGACGTCATTGCCAACGATCCCGAGCTACACCAGCTGTTCCACGCCGCAGTCCGGGCCAGCCAGCACGCCTATAACGAACTGCTCGCCGGGCTGGAGGAGCGCTTCGCCGGCGAGCCAAATGCCACGCTGCGCCGTAAGCAGGCTCGCCAGGCGGCTCGCTCAGTACTGCCCAACGCCACCGAGACCCGCATCGTGATCACCGGCAATTACCGCGCCTGGCGGCACTTCATCGCGATGCGTGCCACCGAGCACGCAGACGTGGAGATCCGCGCGCTGGCTGTGGAGTGCCTACGCCAGCTGCATAAGGCAGCCCCCAATGTGTTCAGCGACTTCGAGATCTGCGCCCTGCCCGACGGTACCGAGATCGCTTCCAGTCCGTTCGTGTCAGAGGGCTGAGCCAGGGCTGACGAAATACAAGTAGCGTGCAGCTATGGATCTGGACAAGGCACGGGCTGTCATTGCCGAGCAGCACCACGCGGTCCTGGCCACCCTGCGCCAAGACGGCACTCCGCAGATGTCCCCGGTGGCGGCGACAGTTGACAGCCAGGGCCGGGTGATAGTGAGCACTCGGAAGACGGCGTTCAAGGTGCGTAACCTTCGCCGGGACCCGCGCGCCTGGCTATGCGTGCTGCCCGACGGGTTCTACGGCCGCTGGATCCAGGTCAGTGGCTCGGTGCGGATTGTGGAGTTGCCCGAGGCGCTGGAAGGGCTGGTGGACTACTACCGGAGGGTGTCCGGCGAACACCCGGACTGGGATGACTACCGGACGGCGATGGAACGCGACCAGCGAGTGCTCCTACAGATCGAGCTCACCTCGGCCGGGCCCGACCGCGAAGGGTGAAGTCGTGGCGAGGCTTATAGCGGACCGACCCACCTAGGCGAACGAGAGTTTCCGCGCCGACCGGTAGCGTTTGCGCACATGAGTACTGCGCCGACGTCTGCGTCCGGCCGGCCCTTCGGTCGGGTGCTCACCGCCATGGTTACCCCATTTGCTGCCGATGGCGAGCTGGATCTGGACATCGCGGGAAAGCTCGCCTACCAGCTGGTGGAACGGGGTTGCGACGGGCTGGTGGTCAACGGCACCACTGGCGAGTCGCCGACCACCACGGACGTCGAGAAGGCGCACCTGCTGCGGGCGGTGGTGCAGGCGGTTGGGGATCGGGCTGCCGTGGTGGCCGGTGCCGGAACCTACGACACCGCGCACAGCGTCGAGCTGGCCAGACAGGCGGCGCATGCTGGCGCGCACGGTCTGCTGGTGGTGACCCCGTACTACTCCCGCCCGCCACAGGCTGGGCTGGTCGCGCACTTCACCGCGGTGGCCGACGCTACCGATCTGCCGGTGATGCTCTATGACATCCCACCGCGCTCAGTCGTGCCGATCGCAAAGCAGACCCTCTACCGGCTGGCCGAGCACCCACGGATCGTCGCGGTCAAGGACGCTAAGGGAGATCTCGGTGCTGGCGCAGAGATCATTGCCGCCACCGATCTGGCCTTTTACTCCGGGGATGATGTGCTCAACCTGCCGTGGTTGTCAGTGGGTGCGGTGGGATTCGTCAGCGTGATCGGCCACCTGGTGCCTGACCGGCTCCGGGCCATGATCACCGCATTCGATGGGGGAGAGGTGAGCACGGCGCAGGATCTGCACGCCGGCACTCTCGGGTTGATCAGGGCCTTCGATATGGTCGGTGGGGTGGCCTTCAGCAAGGCAGCACTGCGGCTGACCGGGCTCGACGTTGGTGATCCCCGGCTGCCGCAGGTCGCCGCCGACCCTGACCAGGTCACCGCGATCGCCTCGGCGCTGGTCGAGGCCGGGATCATCGCGTGAGCGCCCGAGACCTGCGCGAGACTTGCTTGCAGGGTCGAGCCCTTACGGCCGTCAGGGTTGAGGCATGAGCGCTGTCCCTACCGGCACCCCACTGCCCGTTCCGGGCCTTCCCATTACAGCGCCGCCGCCGCTAACCGACGGCAGCCTGCGCACGGTCGCCCTCGGCGGCATTGGGGAGATCGGCCGCAACATGACGGTCTTCGAGCACGCGGACCGGCTACTCGTGGTGGATTGCGGGGTGCTGTTTCCCGAGGACGACGCGCCGGGGGTCGATCTGATCCTGCCTGACTTCCGAGCGATCGAGCATCGGCTGGACGATATCGAGACGCTGGTGCTCACCCATGGGCACGAGGACCACATTGGAGCTGTGCCGTTCCTGCTCAAGTTACGTCCCGACCTGCCAGTGGTGGGTTCTGAGTTCACCCTCGCCCTGGTCGCAGAGAAGTGCCGCGAGCACCACCAGAAGCCGGAGCTGGTGCAGGTAACCGAAGGTGCCCGGTACGGCTGCGGGCCATTTGACTGCGAGTTCTTCGCGGTGAATCACTCCATTCCCGACGCGCTGGCGGTAGCCATCCGCACTCCGGCCGGACTGGTGCTGCACACCGGCGACGTCAAGCTGGATCAGCTACCACTCGATGGGCGGCTGACCGATCTCGCCGGGTTCTCCCAGCTCGGTGACGAGGGGGTGGACCTGCTCCTGATCGACTCGACCAACGCCGAGGTGCCCGGCTTTGTCACCCCGGAACGGGACATCGGCCCGGTGCTGGATGCGGTGATCGGCAAGGCCACCCAGCGGGTGATCGTGGCCTGCTTCGCCAGCCATGTACACCGGGTACAACAGGTGTTGGATGTCGCCGCGGCGCACCTGCGCAAGGTCGCGCTCGTGGGCAGGTCAATGGTGCGCAACATGGGCGTCGCAGTTGATCTCGGGCTGCTCCGGGTTCCGCCGGGTCTGCTGATAGACCTCGAGGAGGCGCTGGCCATGCCCGAGCACCGGGTGCTGTTTGTTTCCACCGGCTCACAGGGCGAGCCACTGTCGGCGCTGTCCCGGATGGCTCGGGGCGAGCACCGGCAGATCCGGATCCGCTCTGGGGATACTGTCGTGCTGGCCAGTTCGCTCATCCCGGGCAATGAGACCTCGGTATTCCGAGTGGTTAACGGGCTAACCCGGCTGGGCGCCGCGGTAGTGCACCAGGGAACCGCCAAGGTCCATGTGTCCGGGCATGCGCCGGCCGGAGAACTGCTGTTCCTCTACAACGCGATCCGCCCTGCCAACGTCATGCCGGTGCATGGCGAGTGGCGGCACCTGCGGGCCAACGCCGCTCTTGCGGCCCGTACCGGGGTACCCGAGGAGCGGATAGTGATCGCTGAGAACGGCGTGGTCGTGGATCTGGTGGCCGGCCGGGCAGAGATCACCGGTCGGGTCGAGGTGGGGCAGGTCTACGTGGACGGGCTGTCAGTGGGCGACGTGGGAGAGTCCACACTGTCCGACCGGCTCATCCTGGGCGAGGGCGGGTTCATCGCGATCACCGTGGTAGTCGTGTCGACGACCGGCCGGGCGGTGGCTCCGCCGACGATCTCGGGCCGAGGGTTCTCTGACGACCCCAAGGCTCTCGACGGCGTTGTGCCTCTGGTGGAGATGGAGTTAGCCCGCATCGAAGCGGAGGGGATCACCGACACGCACCGGATCGCCCAGGCGGTGCGGCGCGTGGTGGGTAGGTGGGTCTCCGACACCTACCGGCGTCGACCGATGATCGTGCCTACGGTGCTGCCCGTCGGTTAAGTTTCGTCGGCGGTGTGTTCGGCGGGGGGTCCGGCGACGCTGCGAGATCCCGCGGTGGGTGCCACGGGCTGGGGCGGCCCTGGGGGCGGGTCGGATCCGAGTAGCGGGGCGTGCAGGGCTGGTCGGCCCGCAACGGCACTAGCCCTTCAGTGATCGCAATCATGATCTTGGAGTGCGCCCGCATCGCGTCGCCAGGCCGTCCCGGGTGTAGCCCGGTGAGGTCGACCAGAGGGCCGACATGCACCTGGAAGCGGACCTGGCGCCGAAGGTGCACAGCACGCAACCAGACCATGGTCAAGTGGGCCAGCCCGGGAAGGCTGCGTACCGCCGGAGTACCTGCCGGGATCACCTCGTGCGCTCCCCATTGGGACAGCGGCAGCACTGGCAGCCCGGTCGCCAGGGCCAGCCGGGCGAGCCCAGTCTGGCCGCGGTCTGGCCACAAGTCGGGATCGCCGCTGATCCGGCCCTCGGGGTAGATCAGTACTGGTCCGCCGGAGCCGAGTTGTGGCAGCAGCGCCGTTCCCCGTACCGCACAGCCGGCGGTCAGCGGGTCAACTCGCAGGTGCCCGGCCCGGTGTAGCAGCCCACCGATCAGCGGGGTGTCGAACAGCCCGCCATTGGTGACGAACCTGGGTGCGACGCCGATCCGGTGGCAGGCCGCCAGCAACACCGCCGTGTCGAACACCCCGATGTGGTTGGCAGCAAGCAGGAACGGTCGGCCACGCAGCGACTCAGGCATCGATCCGGAGACGTCGAGCCTGCCGGTCAGAGCGGTGACCAGACGGCCGGCCGTGACCAGCAGCCGGGCCGCGAGTGGGATACCTGGCCGTGCCGTGCTGTGCCAGGGAGAGCCTCGGCGTGTCGCGGACGCCGCGACCCCGTTGCGCGCGACCATGGATAGGCAGCATGGCACGCGGCGGTAACCCTGCGCCACCGTGACCCCAGCGCCGATTGGGGCCGCTGTGGTGTTGTTTGCTGGTGGGGAGGAAGGGACGGGCGGGCTAGCGTGTGGGACATGGCACGGCGGACGTCCACCAAGACCATAAACGCAAGTACCACAAAACGGCGGCCCCGAAGCTCGGTGAGCAAGTCGCGTGCGCGCTCGAACCCCCGGCGGCCAGCGCCTCGAAGGACGCGCGGCCGTCTCGGCAAGGGCCTGGTCGGCGCGGGCGGCCTGGTGACCCACCTCGCCGACGGATTCGCCAGGGCGCTGGGGCGGATCCGTGAGCTTGAACCTGCGCACCGCCGGGATGGCCTTGCGCTCGGTCTCGTCGGGCTCGCAGTGGTTGTCGCCGCTGCGGTGTGGTGGACCGCCGGGGGGCCGGTCGGTGCCGGCCTCCAGCATGCGCTGCGGGCTCTGTTCGGTGTCGCGTCGGTGGGGTTACCGGTGGTGCTTGCAGCGGTCGCGGTGACTCTGATGCGCACCGAGTCTGACGCGGCGGCCCGGCCCCGGCGCACCATTGGCACGGTGCTGCTGGTGCTCGGTGCGCTCGGTCTGTGGCACCTCGCGGCTGGCGCGCCTGTTGACGGGGTGGGACGGTCCCGTGCCGCGGGCGCGGTCGGATTTCTGGTCGCCGACCCGTTAGTCGACGGATTCACCGCCTGGGTGGCGGCGCCCCTGCTGGCGCTGCTGGCTGGTTACGGGCTGCTCGTACTGACCGGGACCCCCGTTCGAGCGGTTCCTGGGCGGATTTGCCGGCTCTGGAGGGCGCCGGCAGCGCCGCAGCCGGATCAGCACACCGATACCGACGTTGCCGACACCGATGCCGCGGTCACCAGCGCCGATGCCGCTGCCACCCGGCTGCGTCGTCCCGCCGGCCGTAGGCAGGCCACACAGACCGCGGAGATTCCCACCGAGGAAGACGCTACTGCAGCGTCACCGGCCCGACCCACGACGCAGCCGGAGCCCGCCGCACCGGTCGAGGGCCTGGATGACAGCAAAGCCAACTCCGCGATGTCCGTGCACCGGGTAGTCGAGGGCAGCTACCAGTTGCCTCCGCCCGAGTTGCTGCTCAAGGGCGAGCCGCCCAAGGCTCGCAGCAAGGCCAATGACGCGATGATCGAGGCAATCACCGGGGTACTCGACCAGTTCTCGGTGGACGCCCAGGTCACCGGGTTCGCCCGAGGCCCGACCGTCACCCGCTACGAGGTGGAGGTGGGGCCTGGGGTCAAGGTGGAAAAGATCACCCAGCTGACCCGCAATATTGCTTACGCGGTGGCTACCGACAACGTGCGGTTGTTAGCCCCGATCCCGGGCAAGTCCGCAGTTGGCATCGAGGTGCCCAATAGCGACCGGGAGATGGTGCGGTTAGGTGACGTGCTGCGTTCGCCGATGTCCAGCCGCGACCAGCACCCCATGGTGATCGGGCTGGGCAAGGACATCGAGGGTCATTTCATCACCGCGAACCTGACCAAGATGCCGCACCTGCTGGTGGCCGGCTCCACTGGCTCGGGTAAGTCGAGTTTCGTGAATTCGATGCTTATCTCGCTGCTCACCCGGGCCACGCCAGACGAGGTCAGGATGATCCTCATCGACCCGAAGATGGTCGAACTCACCCCTTATGAGGGCATCCCACACCTGATCACACCGATCATCACCCAGCCAAAGAAGGCGGCGGCGGCGCTGGCCTGGCTGGTGGAGGAGATGGAGCAGCGCTACCAAGACATGCAGGCCGCCCGGGTGCGGCATGTCGACGATTTCAACCGTAAAGTGCGTAGCGGCGAGATCATGGCGCCGCCGGGCTCGCAGCGGGAATACTGCCCCTACCCGTACATCATGGCGATCGTCGACGAACTGGCTGACCTGATGATGACCGCTCCCCGCGACGTCGAGGACGCGGTCGTCCGCATCACTCAGAAGGCCCGGGCAGCCGGGATACAT
This sequence comes from Actinomycetota bacterium, assembly GCA_030860695.1. Lineage (GTDB taxonomy): Bacteria > Actinomycetota > Actinomycetes > Mycobacteriales > Pseudonocardiaceae. The sequence goes on along the minus strand of JALZHU010000041.1, from coordinate 13,288 downwards.
CTCGTGCTGGCCACTCAGCGTCCCAGCGTCGACGTGGTCACCGGACTGATCAAGACCAACGTGCCGTCCCGGCTCGCCTTCGCCACCTCGTCGTTGACTGACAGCCGGGTCATCTTGGACCAACCTGGTGCGGAGAAGCTGATCGGCATGGGCGACGGACTCTATTTGCCGATGGGCGCCGCCAAGCCGATACGCATCCAGGGTGCCTTCGTCGGAGACGCCGAGATCGCCAAGGTCGTTGCCTACACCAAAGAGCAGGCCAGCCCGGAGTACACCGATGGGGTTACTGCGGCCAAGCCGGATGAACACAAGGAGATCGACCCGGACATCGGCGACGATCTCGATGTGCTGCTGCAGGCTGCCGAGCTTGTGGTGACGTCGCAGTTCGGCTCGACGTCGATGCTGCAGCGCAAGCTGCGAGTCGGCTTCGCCAAGGCGGGCCGGCTGATGGACCTACTGGAGAGCCGGGGCGTGGTGGGCCCTTCGGAAGGGTCCAAGGCGCGTGAGGTCCTAGCCAAGCCGGAGGAGCTGGACGGTCTGCTGTATTCGATCCGTGGCGGCGGTCCCGCGGGCGGTGACGCGGGCTGACTGCTGAGCACTGTTTGTGCCCCATTAACGACATCTACTGCACTGGGCCAGGGCAGGCTTACAGCTCAAGGAGCATGCGAGTGTTGCCTAAGGTGTTGGGCTTGACGTAGGGCAGGTCGAGGAACTCCGCCACGCCCTCGTCATGCGAGCGGCGCATTTCGTCATAGACCTCTGCTGTCACCGGGGTTCCTTCGATGGTCCGGAACCCGTGCCGAGAGAAGAAGCGTTCCTCGAAGGTCAGCACGAACAGGCGTCGTAGTCCCAGTGCCCGTCCCTGCTCAACCAGCTGCGCGACCAACGCGTGTCCTACTCCCTGGCTCTGAGCATCCGGGTGCACGGCTAGGGTGCGAATCTCGGCCAGGTCCTCCCACAGCACGTGCAGCGCACCGCAACCCACCAGAACACCGTCCCGTTCGGCCACCCAGAACTCCTGAACGTCCTCGTAGAGCGTGACGAGCGGTTTGACCAGCAGCACTACACCGGCGTAGCAGTCCACCAACTCCTTGATCCGGCGGACATCCCCGACCCTCGCCCGCCGCACGGTGATCGGAGGACCCACGCTCGACAACCTATCGGTGTCACTGGAGTCCTACGTTTGCGGGTCTCAGGACTCCTCATGTGCAGATAAGCTGCATGGGACGGCTACAAGCTGGGCTGATGGGAGAATCACGTGCTGCGCAGCTTTCGGCTCGCCAACCATCGATCGTTCCGGGATCAGCAGGAACTCCTGCTGATGCCGTCCTACGACAACGACCGGGAGGTCGTACCCATCGCCGCGGTGTTCGGCGCCAACGCCTCCGGCAAGTCGAACCTCCTTGACGGTCTGCGGCTGATGTCCGATCTTGTGCAGGGTTGGGATACCCGGGAGCCCGGGTCCGGTATCCCGCGCAGCCCGTTCCGGCTGGACCCGAAATCGTTGCTGGAGCCGTCCAGCTTCGCGGTGGAACTCGTGCTCGACGGAGTGCGCTATACCTACGGCTTCACTGTCGACTACGAGCGGATTATCACGGAGTGGCTGCACGCTTATCCCCGTAACCGCAGGCGCGTGCTGTTCGAGCGGGATGGCACTTCCATCGACTTCGGGTCAACGATGACGCAGCAGACCCGGGCGGAGGTCATTAAAGACCTGGTGAACGAGGACACCCTATTCCTCGCCGTGGCGTCCCGGCTCAAGCTGGATCAATACCGACCCGTGGCCGACTGGTTCCGCAGATTCCTCCTGTTCGTTCGAGCATCGCACCGGGAAGGCGACGATGCGCGACTCGCGCGATTCATCGAACAGTCCGAGCCTGACCGAGCCATGCTCCTCGATCTTGTTCGAATGGCGGACGTCGGCATCTCGGATATCACCGTTGAATATGTGGAAGATCCGCAAGTTACCACACAAGTCGAGATGCTGGAAAAGGTGACGGAGGCGCTTCGGGCTCGAATTGCGTGCGCGGGCGAAGACGCCGCTCAGGATATCGCCAAGCAACTGAGGTGGGCACAGACGCAAGTCGATTTCCTTCGCGAACGGTCACGTCAGGCAAAACTGCTACTCACGCATGGTGGGGTGGGGTTCGAGTTGCGAGATGAGTCCGAAGGCACCAAGCTGTGGCTGAATCTTCTCCCACAGGTGATCACCAGCTTGGGCAGCGGCCGGACGCTGGTGATCGACGAGATCGGTACCAGCCTGCACCCGCTGCTGCTCCGCAAGCTGGTCGGCCTGTTTCGCGATCCAATGGTCAACGTGGGTGGGGCTCAGCTGCTATTCACCACTCATGACGCGTTCCTGCTTGCGCCGATGGCCGGGGAGACGGGACTGGATCGGGATCAGGTGTGGTTTGTCGAGAAGCGCGCCGATGGGGCTTCGGAGCTCTATCCACTGACCGACTTCAAGCCTCGGAAAAACGAGCACAATCTAGCCCGACGCTATCTCGGCGGCTCCTATGGCGCTATCCCCGTGCTCGACGGGTTCGACAGCCTTGCCATGTCAGCTCCTGCCGAATAGGCCCAGACGCTGATGAAGGGCCGAGTAGCCCGTTCAAGCAGACGTGCGCCGTTTCGTGAGCCACGTCTTCGACTGCTTGTCGTCTGCGGTGGTGAGCGCACTGAACCGGCCTACTTTCGCGGGTTGAAGGGACACCTGCGCAATCCTGCGGTCCAGATCAAGGTTAAGGCGAGGGTTCGGGCACCCGAAGATCTCGTCCGCTACGCTCGTTCCATTGCTCCCGCGGGTGGAGACGAATTCGACGAAGTGTGGTGTGTCGTCGACTGCGATGAGTTCGACCTTGAGCCGGCCGTAGCCCTTGCCGCCGAGCTGGATGTGCGGCTCGCGGTGTCCAACCCCTGCTTCGAGCTGTGGCTGTTGCTGCATCATCAGGACTGCATGGCCCTCCTCTGCGATGCGAAAGCTGTCCTTCGCCAACTGACGAAGCAGGTGCCTGGGTATCAGAAGAATGGTCTCCGGTTTGCTGACTTTGAGGCCGGCGTGATGGATGCGCTTCGACGCGCGGAGTGCCTCGATCCGACCGGGTGTGACTACGGGCGCGATCCGTCCAGCGGGTCTGGAAACTGGTGCACCTGATCATGGAGGGTGGCCAGTTACCCTGAGCCGGTGCCCACCCCGCCGCAATCTCCCCGCGCTGCGCTGGTCACGCTGGGCTGCGCGCGCAACGAGGTCGATTCCGAGGAGCTGGCCGGCCGGCTAACCGAGGACGGCTGGGAGCTGATCGATCCCGACAGCGGCGCAGCCGACGTGGTGGTGGTCAACACCTGTGGTTTTGTCGCCGCGGCCAAAAAGGACTCCATCGACACCCTGCTGGCTGCTGCGGACACCGGCGCCAAGGTCGTCGCGGTGGGTTGTCTAGCTGAGCGCTACGGCGCTGAACTGGCGCAGAGCCTGCCGGAGGCCGATGCGGTACTGGGTTTCGACGCTTACCCTGAGTTGGGCAGTCGGCTACGCGACGTGCTCGCCGGCCGGGTGGTGCCCGCGCATCAGCCGGTGGATCGCCGCACCCTGCTCCCGATCTCCCCGGTGTCCCGGCCGGCTGCGCAAGCTGGCGGTCCTGCGCTGCCCGGGCATGGCTGGGGACCTCCGTTTGCACCCGCCCGCCCGTCGCGCCGCCGGCTGGATAACTCTCCGGTTGCCCCACTGAAGATCGCGTCGGGCTGCGATCGGCGTTGCGCGTTCTGCGCCATTCCCCGTTTCCGCGGCGCGTTCGTCTCCCGCCCGATCGACGAGGTACTAGCCGAGGCGGCGTGGCTGGCCGGGACGGGGGTGCGGGAACTCGTCCTGGTTAGCGAGAACTCCACGTCCTACGGCAAGGACCTAGGCCGCCCCGGGGCCTTGGAGGAGCTGTTGCGCCGGCTGGCTGCCGTCCCTGGCATCCTGCGCACCCGAATCTCCTACCTGCAGCCGGCTGAGACCCGTCCCACACTGGTGACCACGATCGCCAGCACTCCCGGCGTAGCTAGCTATTTTGACCTGTCCTTCCAACACGCCAGCGAGCCGGTGCTACGCCGAATGCGTCGGTTCGGCTCGTGTGAATCCTTCCTGACCCTGCTGGACCAGATCCGGCAGCAGGAACCCACCGCTGGGGTGCGCAGCAATGTGATCGTGGGTTTTCCCGGGGAAACCGAATCTGACGTCGCGGAGCTGGAGCGCTTTCTTATTGAGGCACGGCTGGACGCGGTGGGGGTATTCGGCTACTCCGATGAGGACGGCACTGAAGCTGCCGGTCTGCCGGGACAGCACAACGAGGACACCATCGCCGAGCGCGTCGCACGGCTCAGCGGGCTGGTCGAGCAGCTCACCGCACAGCGCACTGAAGAACGGGTCGGGGAAATCGTGGAGGTGCTCGTCGAAGGTGACCTGGTTGACGGTCACACTGTTGGGCGCGCCGAGCACCAGGCCCCCGAGGTGGACGGCGAGTGCCTGCTCACCGGTCCGGGGCCGTTCGCACTCGGTGACCTGGTGCGCTGCCGGGTGATCGCCGCCGAAGGCGTGGACCTGGTCGTCGAGCCGATGGAGTTGACCGCCTCGCCCGGCGGCGTGCGGTGAGCCCGCCGCAGCCGCCGGGCAGGGTTCCGCTGTGGAATCTGGCCAACGTGCTGACCATGTCACGGATGGCGCTGGTACCGGTGTTCGTGGTCACCTTATTCGCCCGGGACGGCACCGATCCTGCCTGGCGGGTCACCGCAGCGGTGATATTTGGTGTCGCCTTGCTCACCGACCGGTTCGATGGCGACCTGGCGCGGCGGCGCGGGCAAGTTACCGACTTCGGCACGATCGCCGATCCGATCGCTGACAAGGCGCTGATCGGATCCGCGCTGGTGAGCCTGAGCCTACTGGGGGAGCTGGCCTGGTGGATCACCATGCTGATCGGCGTGCGCGAGCTGGGTGTCACTGCGCTGCGCTTCTGGGTATTGCGGTACGGGGTGATCCCAGCCAGCCGTGGTGGTAAGGCAAAAGCGCTCGCGCAGGCTGTCGCGATCGGACTCTTCGTGCTGCCACTCCCGCTGGCGGCGGCTCACCCGGTGCGCTGGGCGGCGATGGGCCTCGCGGTGGCACTCACCATCGTCACCGGCGTCGACTATGTGGTGCGTGCGCTGCGGTTACGTGCCTCCAGGCGTCGTTCGCCCACGGCGGACGCCCGCCCGGCCGGCTGATGAGTACGGTAGAGGGCAAGCAAGCCGGCGCCAGAGGCCGGCCAACACCCAGGAGGGAAACGCGATGACGCTGCTGCGGGAGGCCATCGGCGAGCGGTTGCGCCGGACGCGGACCTCGCAGCACCGCACGCTGCGGGAAGTGTCCCGGATTGCCCGGGTGAGCCTGGGCTATCTCTCCGAGGTGGAGCGCGGTCGCAAAGAGCCATCCAGCGAACTCCTCGCATCGATCTGTGACGCGCTTGACCTACCGCTGGATGAGCTGCTGCGGCGGGTGGCAGACGATCTCGGTCCGGTGTACCTGCCCGAGGTACCCGACACGGTTCCGGCCGAGCTGGTTGCGGCCTGACCTGAAGCGGTTGGGGCTGGATCAGGGTATGCCCTAGTTCTCCCTGGGGTCGGTGGAAGCGTTGCCCCGCACCTGACACGATGGAGTCGGCACGCCCCTGGCACTGGTCGGTGGGCGCTGGTCGGGTGCAGCGAAGCCGGGCCCGAGTCGTCACGAGGAGAGGCAGCGAAGGAGATGGCCAACCCGTTTGTGAAGGCCTGGAAGTACCTCATGGCGGCGTTCTCGTCCAAGATCGACGAGTACGCCGATCCCAAGGTACAGATCCAGCAGGCCATCGAGGAAGCGCAACGGCAGCACCAGGCACTATCCCAGCAGGCCGCCGCCGTTATCGGCAACCAGCGCCAACTGGAGGTGAAGCTCAACCGGCAGCTTGGCGAAATCGAGAAGCTGCAATCCTCGGCCCGGCAAGCGCTGGTGCTCGCCGACGAGGCGCGGGGCCAGGGTGACCAGGCCAAGGCACAGCAGTACGAGCAGGCAGCAGAGTCCTTCGCCACTCAGCTGGTGACCGTGGAGCAGTCCGTGGAGGATCTCAAGACGCTGCACGACCAGTCTTTGCAGGCTGCGGGCCAGGCCAAGCAAGCGGTCGAGCGCAATGCGATGGTGCTGCAGCAAAAGATCGCGGAGCGGACCAAGCTGCTCTCCCAGCTGGAGCAGGCGAAGATGCAGGAGCAAGTCTCCGCTTCGCTGCGGTCGATGACCGAGCTGGCCGCGCCGGGCAACACGCCCTCCCTCGACGAGGTCCGGGACAAGATCGAGCGCCGCTATGCCAATGCCCTCGGAGCCGCCGAGCTGGCCCAGAACTCCGTGCAGGGGCGGATGCTGGAAGTGCAACAATCCACGCTGGACATGGCGGGCCGTTCCCGGCTGGAGCAGATCCGCGCCTCGGTCCGCGGGGCCCCGATCGCGGGTGAGGTCACCGCCGGTGAGCCAGCGCCACAGCCTGCCCCACCACAGCAGGCCCTACCCCCGCACAGCCAGCCACAGCCTGGACAAGGTTGATCACCGGCTGCCCTACCGCCTCCTCAGTCAGCACGGGGCACGCTAGTTGAAGCCATGCTAGGGGGGAAGCGCCGGTGCAGCTGGCTGGTGCGCAGTACCCGGGCTAGCAGCACGTCGAGGGCCACGGCGACCTCCCGCGCTCCGGGGGTGCCCCAGCGCTGGATCGGCAGCCCGGCGCCTTGGGCGTGTTGTACCGCCGAGCGGTCCGGTAGCAGTGTGGGGAGCACCAGCGGCCCGAAGATTTCCCGGAGTTCGTTGATCCGGTAGTGGTGCTCGGGCGAGTGCCACCGGACCCGGTTCACCAACACGCCCAGAGGTTGCAGGTGAGGGTTGTACTCGCGCTCGTGCTGCACGGCCTCGAAGGCGCGCTGCACGCCAGCGACTGCGTAGATGGTCGGTTCGGCGACCAGCAGCGCCCGGTCGGCGGCCACCAGCGCAGAGCGGGTCAGCAGGCCCAGCGAGGGCGGGCAGTCCAGGAGCACCAGCCGGTACGGCCGATCGTCGGCTGCAGTGTCCAGCTTGGACAATGCGTAGTTGAGCTGCCCCAGCCGGGTATGGTCGGGATCTGGCCGGTTGTGCACTTCGGCCTCCTCCGCGCCGACCAGCACATCGAGATCCTCGCCCCACGCGCTGGGCGCGATCGCATCCCTGAGCACCGAGCGCTTCGGATCCGCCAAGACGTCGGCCAGCGTGGACTTCGTCGCGCCGGGCTGCAGGGTGGCGGTGCAATTGCCCTGCGGGTCGAGGTCCACGACCAAGGTCCGGATCTCCCGCTGCAGCGCAGCCCCGGCTAGCCCCAGCACGACCGACGTCTTGCCCACTCCGCCCTTGAGGCCAAGCATCGCCACGGTTTGCACCGGTGCAGCTTATGGTGCCCGGCTTCCTTGCGAATCCATGCCTGCCGTCGCGTCCCGCGCCATTTCTGTCGGTTAGGCCCTCTAGGGTGCTGGGCATGCGAGCCTCAGCGGTGCACCGAGCGCTGGAGGCCGAAGTCACCGCTGCACGTCGGCGGCTGGGCGTCGCCCCCCGGGTTCTGGACGTGGGCGGTGGCAGCGGCGGCTGGGCGGTGCCACTGGCCCGATCCGGCTGCGCGGTGACGGTCGTGGAACCGAGCCCCAATGCGTTGGCCACCCTGCACCGTCGAGCTGCCGATGCCGGGGTCCAGCAGTTGGTGAATCCGGTGCAGGGTGACGCCGACTCGCTGGCCGACGCTGTTCCGGCAGCCAGTGCCGACCTTGTGCTCGGGCACGGCGTACTCGAGGTAGTCGAGGATCCCGCTGGGGTGGTCCGGGCGCTAGCCGAGGCTACTGCGCCCGGCGGCGCAGTATCGGTCCTGGTGGCCAACCGGTACGCGGCGGTACTAGTCCGCGCGCTAGCCGGCCGGCTAGCTGAGGCCCGCCGGGTACTTGACGATCCGGACGGCCGGTTCGGTACGGCTGACCCAGTGCTGCGCCGCTTCGAAACTGATGGTCTCATCATGCTGCTGGAGGCCAGCGGGCTGGGCGTCGAGCTGATGCAGGGTGATGGCGTGGTCGCCGACCTGGTGCCTGGCGGTGTGCTGGAGGCCCATCCCGGGGCTGCCGACCAGCTTGCTGAGCTGGAGCTGTCCGCGGCCGGGCGGGCGCCCCTACGCGACGTCGCCAGCCGGTTGCACGCGCTGGCCCGCCGTCCGGGATGAGCAGCGTGCCCAACGATCGTGGCTGCACTGTGCTGCACGTCGATATGGACGCGTTTTACGCGTCGGTCGAGGTTCGCGAACGTCCTGAGCTGGCCGGGCTACCCGTGGTGGTGGCGGGCGGCAGCAACCCAGCCGGGGATCGCGGTGTCGTGCTCTCGGCGACATACCAGGCCCGGGCATTCGGGGTCCGATCGGCGATGCCGGTTGCGCAAGCTCGCCGGTTGTGCCCGCAAGCGGAGTTCGTGCCGCCGCATTTCCCCCGCTATGCGGAGGTGTCTCGCGGGGTGATGGCGCTGTTCCGCGAGATCACCCCGCTGGTGGAGCCGCTAAGCCTGGATGAGGCCTTCCTCGACGTCGGTGGGTCGTTGCGCAGGCTGGGGATGAGCCCGGCCGGGATCGGGGAGTGGATCCGCGGGCAGGTCTACGACGCGCACCGGGTGACGTGCTCGGTGGGGGTAGGCCCGAGCAAGTTCGTCGCCAAGCTCGCCTCCGGGCTGTGCAAGCCGGACGGGCTGCTCGTGGTGCCCGCCGACGGTGTGCTCGAGTTCCTGCACCCGTTACCGCTGTCCGCGTTGTGGGGAGTGGGCCGGCGCACCGCGCAGGCGCTGCGCCGGTTGGGGTGCGCCACCGTGGCCGACGTGGCGAGCATGCCACTGCCCGCCCTGCGGCGCGCCGTGGGTGTGGCGTGCGCTCAGCACCTGCACGAGCTCGCCAACGGCCGGGACGAGCGGCGGGTGACACCTGACGTGCCGGAGAAGTCGGTGGGAGCGGAGGAGACCTTCGCCCACGATGTGTCCGATCGCGCGGTGTTGCGGCGCGAACTCCTACGGCTGGTTGAGCGCTGCACGTCCGCGCTACGCAGCCGCGGCCTGCGCGGGCGCACCATCGCACTGAAGATCCGCTACCCCGACTTCACCACCATCACCCGCTCCCGGACCCTGGCCGGTCTGACCGACTCCGCGCACGAGGTCTTCACGGTGGCCGCCGACCTGTTGGACCGCCACCTGCCCCACGGAATGGCGGTCCGGCTGCTAGGGGTGCGGGTGGAACAACTGGCCGGCGGCGCCGCGGCCAAGCAACTCACCCTCGACGGTGACAAGGCTGCGAGCTGGCCGGATGTCGAACGGGCGGCGGACGCCGCGCGGTCCCGGTTCGGCAGCGCAGCGGTGCGTCCAGCCACCTTGCTGGACGTCCAGGCACGCCAACAGCCACCATCGAAGTAGCGATGCGATCACGGACCGGGCTCACAGTGGAAGCGGCCACCGATGGTGGGAGTCTGGATCCGGCGGTGAACCGGCTGCCGTCGATTTGATCGGCCTAGGCCGGACTTATCCCATCATGAGCGAACCGGAGCAGGGTTGCCTCGACGCGTTGTTAGCAGCGGGAGGATCGGTGCATGTCTTGCCATTCGACAGCTCTCGGCGAGAATCCTATGTGGCCGCCAGCGAATACCTGCTGTCCCATGTCGATGAACTCGTCGCCGTGTGGGACGGTGGTCCCTCGGGTGGGCTGGGCGGGACCGCCGACGTGGTTTCGGCGGCGCGACAACAAGCTCTATCAGTACACGTCGTCGTCTGGCCCCCAGGCTCGGCACGTGAATGAAGGGTTAAGTCTGATGTGCCAGCAAACTGGTGGCATCATCGTTCCCCCATCCGATGGGTGCTACGCATCATCTGAGCGGTCTGATCACCGCATGCCTCGGCGACGACGCTGAGCTGCTGCGTCGCCTAGATAGCGGGTTCGACGGGCTTGTCATCGCCGGCTTCGGAGTCGGACATGTGCCTGCGGCGTTCGTTGAGCCGCTCACCGAGCTGGCCTCCCGAATGCCGATCGTGCTCGCGTCGCGAACCGGTGCCGGCCCGATCCTGCGCAGCACCTACGGTTTCCCAGGGTCCGAGCGTGATCTCCAGGACCGAGGAGTGATCAACTCCGGTTTTCTCGGTCCGTTCAAAGCCAGGATCTTGCTTCACATCCTGGTCGCCGCTGGTGCTGATCATCACGAGATCATGAGAGCCTTCGCCGCGGCCAGTGGCACCTCGCTATGTCAGGCTGAGCGCTGTGCGCAGCCATGAACTAACCACCGGCCGAACCTTCGGCATCGCCTTTGGCCACGGCGACGACTTCTTCGACACACTCACCGCGTTCTGCACCGCCAACAACGTCCGCCAAGGCTACATCCCGATGTTCATTGCCGGATTCGCCGAGGCTGAGATCGTCGGCACCTGCGACAAGCTCGCCGACCCCGGCGCCCCCGTCTGGTCCAAGGTCCACCTCACCAACGTTGAAGCCCTCGACTGTGGCACCCTCGGCCACGATCCCGAGACCGGCGGCGTGCTGCCTCACATCCACACCAGCCTGGGCCTGAAGGAACACTCAGCCCTCGGCCACACCAGCCATCTGCTCTCGGCCCGAGTGCAATTTCTCGTCGAGATGCTGCTGGTCGAAATCACCACGCCCAGCATGCTCCGCACCCGCGAACCAGGACTGTACGACGTACCCCTGCTCAGGTTCGGCACGTGACAGCGGTGGGCTGCCACAGTCCAGACCACACACGGCACGGCCTTGCGATAGCCACCCTAACTGATCGTGGCGCAAATGGCGCACCTATGACGGTGGCTGGGTAACGGCGATAATCTGGTCCTGCGGGTGAATGCCGCCGGAGTGCCACTGCCATGCTGCAAGCGCTCAGTCCACTGATTGGGAGGTAGACCGTGGTTGTCATCGAGGTCCGCAACGCTGAACTGATGGAGACTATGGCTGAGAAGGCTAAGCACCTCGATATCACCAACGGGGCGATCGTCAGCGTGATCGGTGCCGTGGACAGCTTCACGATCTCCACCATGCCTAAACATGACGCCACCAAGGACGTCATCACCGATTACTCCCTGCCGGCGGAGATGACGGGTACGGGGGAGATTATCAACGGCACGGTTCACATCCACGCTGTCCTGGCCGTAGAAGGTGATCAAGCAGTTGCAGATCACCTGCACCGCGCAGCAATCGGAACGTTTTTCGCCCGCGCCTAGGGATGCGTCTTCCGGGAGGCGTGGATTGCTGGCGTCAGACGACATTATCCCGGTGCGCCGAAGGCCAGCTACATCGCACCTTGGAAGAAACCCCCGAGTGGGAGAGGGATAGTGCGGCTGCCGTCTACGACCAGGTGCGCGCGTTCATCGAAGCCACCGGCGGCAGTGTCGCGAGATTGACCCGTGCACAGAAGGGGCGATTCGTAGCGCTCTGCTGGATCGGGCAAGTTCTCAAGCATTTCCCGGATCCGAAGCCCGCCTACGTGGCAGACTGGGATTACTTGCCACTGCCGGTCGGCTCGGTGTCGCCGCGTATCCGGCCGAGGAGGGGAGTGGGAATGACCCGGCAGGCTCGATTGTGCAGTATGGGCCTGGCAACCGGACGCATCGCGATCGGCGTCGTCGCGTTGGTGCGGCCGGCGCTGATGGCGCGGCCGTGGGTGGGGCCGGCGCAGGCGACCGGACCAGCTGGGGTGGTGCTGGGTCGGGCCGCCGGTGGCCGTGACCTGGCGCTGGGTGTTGGCGTGCTGCTCGCAGCCTGGCGCGGGGACGAGCGGGCACTGCGGGGCTGGACTCTCGCTGGGGCGTTCTGCGACGCCGTTGATGCGGTCGCGACCGCCACGTCGTGGCGCGCGCTGCCCGCAGGGGGACGGCTGGCCGTCGTCGGTACCGCTGCTGGGGCTGCCGTACTGGGCGGTGTCGCGGCCCTCCGCGCTGGCCGGGGGTGACGGGCCCCGCTGGAGGTGGTGCCGTTCGTAGTGGCGTGACTCTCGCAAGTGGCAGAAGCAGCTCCCCTGAATCGGGTAACCAGATCGGCTAGTCCGCACCGCCGCGGACTCGTATCCTTAACGGCAGGAGCCCGCTAGGCGCCCGGTGACCACAGGTACTACCGTCTACCGTCGGGGCCGGAGCACCACATCGACAACCGGGGTGCCGGAGGAGGAGCGATGCCACTCTCCGAGCACGAGCAGCGTCTGCTCGATCAGATCGAGCGCGCTCTCTATGCAGAGGACCCCAAGTTCGCGTCCAACGTCCGGGGCGCCCGGATGCGCAGCCTGTCCCACCGTCGCCTCATCCAGGGCGTCGCGCTTTTCGTGCTGGGGTTGCTGCTCCTGGTCGCTGGTGTCGTGCTCCCGATCCGCCCGGTCGGGATCCCGGTGATCAGCGTTCTCGGTTTCTTGGTGATGTTTGCGGGTGCCGTCATCGCGACCTTCTCCCGCCGCGCTGTTGGCGAGGGCCGGCGCGCGGCGTCATTGGACCGTTCGCCCTCCGGAGGAGGTCGCAGCACCCTGGCCCAGCGGATGGAGCAGCGGTTCCGTCGCCGCTTCGAGGAACATTAGGGCGTCTCCCGCAGTTCACCCTCCGGTTCCCGCGCAGCTTTAACGTTGCCGAACTCGGCAGCAGAGCTGTCCGGAGTGCAGTGAACAGCTCCATTGTTGAGCTCGGGAGGCTGAGAGCAGCCAGGTCTGAGCCACTGATCTGGGAGCCAGGGCAGCACCGAGCGCGGTAGCAGTCGGGCTGTCCGGGTCAGCGGTGCGGATCGCGCCATGCTGGCTCGCACGGCTTCCACGGCGTCATAGAGTTCACGATCGGTTTCGTGGAGGCCGGTGTCCGAACGGCCAGCGTCAGGGACACTGGCGTACCAGGCTCGCTCCACCGCGCTGACCACGGTGCGTAGCCCGGTTCGCCCTGATTCGTCCAGGTCGTGCTCGTGGGCCAGCCGCGCAGCTACCGCCCGCACGGTCTCCCCCACGGGGGGAACCACGCCACGGTCTGCGGACTCCGCCAGTACCTCCTCCCATGCGGCCGAGACTGCCTGCGGTCCGCCAACGCCAACCAGGTGCAGCCGCCGCCGACGGCGGCCCTCACGGACCACCATCGGAGTGAGCCCGGCCAGCCCGGTGAACACCAGGAGCCCGGCAACGGTCAGCCCGATCCTGGTGCCGGTGCCCGTGCCGGTGTCGGGATCACCGGTGCTGGCGCTGGGAGGCGGCGATGCCG
>JALZHU010000480.1 GCA_030860695.1 Actinomycetota bacterium | reverse complement strand
CTCTGAGGGCTCACATCGAGCTTTGCGGGCAGGCCAGGGGCGTGCCCGATGCGCGGGGCCAGCTTACGAGCCCTCACCCCAGGTCAAGCCGTGTCGCGATGACCGTTTGAGCTCAAGGGGTTATATGGATGTGTTTTGTGGCCATAAAGTGTCCAAACGATCATCGGCACCTACCCAACGTTGCTTGACGCGGCATTAGCGCGCAGGCTCGCTGCATTACTCGTATGTGTGGCCGCAGAAGGTGAAATCCTCGATCACCCCGAGGGCCTGAAGCAGACGCCGGACGGTCCTGTCGGCCATGAGACAAAAGCCAATGTGATAGGCCTCGGCATGCTGGCGCGCGTTATTCAACACCACGATGCCCTGGGCGCCGAGGAAATCGACTGCACGCAGGTCCACGACCAGCAAGCGGCAGGTCCCACTGTCTAGCTCGCGGTGCAGGGCCGCGCTCAGCCTCGGCGCGGTGGCAGTGTCGATCTCACCACTGACCCTCACGATGACCACGCCCTGGTCACGGTGGTCCAGCGCCACGGCAACGGAACGGCGCGACCGCGCTGGGCGCCCCGGCGTCTCCGGACTCGGTCGGTCAGACAACAAACTGCCCCAAACGGTTAGTGCTCCCACCAGTGATAGACCCGAACGCTCGCCGCGTCACGGCCATGCACGGCTGCTGCAATGCGGGTCTGTGAGGCGCACGGCAGCGTCCTTCCTGGTGGCCGAAGCACGTCAGGTCCGGTGTCCGTGCCAAAGGGAAGCTCACTTAGGCAGGTCCGCGCCGGCTCATGGCATGCTAGCGACACGCTAACGGCGCCTTGCGCTTTGCGCTACGGCGTGGACGCTGCCGGCCCAGGGCCAACGTTCAACCTGTCAGGGATCGACGTTGCCCCGCACCAGGGGGGCTATGGTGCTGAGATGCAGGAATCACCTGGTGGCGGCGCCGATTCTGACCAAGGCGATGCCCTGGGTCCAGCGGATGAGCAGCTGGTGCGCATCGAGACCGGCCGGGTGGCGCACGCGGCCAGCCACGCGCTGGTGGTGACGGTGACCGGAGAGATCGATTTGTACACCGTGGACCGGCTGCGTGCCGCGGTCACCGCCTGTGGGGTTCCAAAAGTCGGTCACCTACGCTGATCAGCAGCTTCACGCTACCCGTTCGTAGTCGTTGATCAAGCCACCCAGAACCGGTTGACGCTTGATGCGTTCGTGGCTGAGGTCCGCCACGGGATGGGTCGGTTGCGGTGGGTGAAGTTCGCGGGCACGGTGGGGCCGTCGACCGTTGTAGTGTCGAACGTACTCCGTGAGCACCAGATGCAAGTGCCGCTGACTGAAGATCAGTATGCGGTCGGTGAGTTCAGCTCTGACAGTACGCACGAACCGTTCGGCGAAACAGTTCACCCGCGAGCAACGCGGAGGAGTCCTGACCACGCGGATGCCGACATCGGCGAGAACAGCATCGAACGATGCGGTGAACTGACCGGCTCGATCTTGCATAAGGAACCGGAATTGGGTGACGCGATCGCCAAGATCCATCACCAGATTGCGGACCTGCTGGGTGGTCCACCGGCCGTCCGGGTTCGTGGTCGTACCCAGTCAGTGCACGGACCGGCTGCCGACCTCCAGCACAAAAAACACATAAATACGCTTGAGCGTCACCGCACAGTCCACGTGGAAAAAGTCGCAGGCCAACATCGTTGATGCCGGGGCGTGCAGGAACTGCCGCCAGGTCGTGCCGGTGTCCCGGATTGGCGCTGGAGGTATCCGCAACCGCTGGAGGACACGACGGATCGTCGACGCCCCCACCCGGTGGCCGAGTTTACGCAGCTCGCCCTGGATTCGCTGGTATCCCCAGCGGGGGGTTCTCCGTGGCCATGCGCTCGATGAGCACCGCCACAGCATCCTCGAGAGGCGGACGTCCGACGCGGTGTGGATACGTCCACTTCGTGGCTACCAGGCGACGATGCCAGCGCAGGATCGTGCCCGGCGTGACCAAGCGATGCCACCGCAGCATTGGCGGCAGCCTCCGGACGAGCGCGGCGAACACTGCTCGATCCGCCCATTAGGCGGGGCTTCGGGCTGGCTCTGCGCAACACGGCGACTTCATGACGCAGTACCAAGAGTTCGACGTCCTTAGACGCCGACGAGCGGCCAAGCAACAACAGCAGGTTCACCAGCTGAAGGAAGCTCAGGTAGAGCAGACGCAAGGACACGGCTCACGATCATGCCCTGACGGCCGAGCGCACCGATCACCCAGGTCAGAGGTGCAGGCCGACTTCTGGAACCCCACAAGCACAGTCACCATCACCCCAACCCGGCTCCGCTGACGCTGCGCCGGGTCCAACCCCTGCCCGTCCCCGGCGTTATTTTCGGGTCAGCCCCTGTGATTACCTCTGGCGGGGAAGTGGGAACCGGCAAACGCCAACCGGGACCGCGGCGAGTGGAC
This sequence comes from Actinomycetota bacterium, assembly GCA_030860695.1. Classification (GTDB taxonomy): domain Bacteria; phylum Actinomycetota; class Actinomycetes; order Mycobacteriales; family Pseudonocardiaceae. Next base: position 59 of record JALZHU010000480.1, on the reverse strand, counting down.
ACGGTGGTAAACGCGTCGGCCCACTGCGTTTTGTGCCGCCGTTACCGTGCCGGTTTGCG
>JALZHU010000479.1 GCA_030860695.1 Actinomycetota bacterium | reverse complement strand
CGCAAGTGGATCAACGAATGGAACGCCAATCCCAAACCCTTCGTCTGGACCAAGACCGCCGACGAGATCCTCGACAACCTCGCCAGCTACTGCCAACGAATTAACGACTCAGGACACTAGATGCCCTGCTCAAAAACACCCGCCCCAACACCGGCCGGTCCAGTCCCTGGGTCAGGAAAACTCCGCCTGCAGGATCGATAGCTCCTAGCGGTAGCCCGCGTTGTGGTCGGCCTCGGTGAACGCGCTGGGCAGGATCGCTAGCATCCTCACCTCCAACTGCGCATCCGGCTTGCGCATCCGGCGCCGTCCCGATCACGCCGAGCAATAAAGTGCCATTCGCCAACGTCCGCTCATCGGCATGAGCGGACACCGTCCGCTGGCGAGCCGGATGCGGATCGCGACTCAATTTCCGTAGCGAAAGAGAAGGGACTCGCACACCGGCGATGCATGAACGCCTAGGTCAGAGGCCCCGGGCGTTCTCGGTGGAGGTGCTTGTGTCTTACTCGCACTCGACGCCGCCCGCTGACCTCCAACATTGTGCCGACGCGCCGCGCAGCAGTGTCGTTCCCGCCGACACGTCGGCGACCAAGCGGCCGTGGAGCGTTCAAGACCGCATCGACGAGCGCACCCGCGCCGACATGATCGCCGCATACCGCGCCGGCACCACAGCCGCGTCGCTCGCGACCACGCACGGGCTCAGCCTGAGGAGCGTCAAGCGCCTGCTGACCTCCGCTGGAGTCCACCGCAAGCAACTGCCTGCGTGACGGCACGGGCGAGGCCAGGACGCGCGATCGGGGGCAGGAGCGGATGCGCCGACTAGCGGCAGAAGAGTGCATTCGATCTCGAATTTTTTGTCGCTATTGGCGGTTCGCGTTGCCCGCAACGAGAGGCAGGAGATCGTCCAGCGACACGGTGAGATCACTCCCGGTGCTGCGCTGTGCATCGCGGTCGAGTGTGCCGCCGTGATATCCGAGGACGGCTTATTCGACCGCTGACCCAGAAAGATCAACTGCTTAGCATTGTTTTGGCCGGACGCGCTACGGATGAGCCTTCTCGGTGTGATCAGTCCGACGTACCCGTCGGTTCCGTGCACGCGGATCCGCTGCCCATCGGGGATCAGCCGGGTGGCATCTACCACACCGACGACGGCCGGCAAGCCGTACTCCCGTGCGATCACTGTGCCATGGGTCATCAGGCCTCCCACCTCCGTGACCAGGCCCGTGATCGCCACGAACAGCGGCGTCCAGCTGGGGTCCGTGTAGGCCGTGACCAGGATGTCGCCCGCTTCGAGATCGGCCTGCGCCATATCCAGGATGACGCGGGCCCGCCCTTCGATGACCCCCGCGGAGACCGGTAGGCCGACCAGGGCACCGGTCGGCACGTCGTCGCGTCGGTACGCCCCGGTGATGACCTCGCCGTCCGATGTGAGCACCCGGGGCGGCGTGAGCGCTTGATACGACCTGAACGCGTCCTTGCGCCGGCAGATGAGCTGGTCATCCACGTGGTTCGTGCGCGCGACGTCGTGGAGCTCTGGGAACCTCAGGTAGAAGATGTCTTCCTTCTCACGAAGCACGTGGGCCTGCACGAGGCGCTCGGCCTCTTTCAACAGGGCCTGTTGTACACGAAGTAGCGGCTGACCATGCCGTACTTCGGGTACTCCCGGTACCCGATGAAGGTCCGCACCCGGTCGATCATCCGCTTGGCCTCTTCGGACTTCCGTTCCCCGTCCGGCAGGGCCCGCAAGCGCTCCAGCACGTCCTGTTCCTTCGCCCATGCCTCCTGCCGCCCTTGCTCGAAGTCCCATCGGCCTACGGATGCAGCCGCGGAACGAGAAGTTCTTTTCCTTTGCCGGCAAGGCCCGAACGCCGTCGAGCGCGCCGCCATTCTCCCGGAGGTCGTCGCGCCACGCGAGCGCTGGGCGAAGCTCGCCAAATGGACGACCGCCGAGCTTCACGGCCGCCGTAGCCCAAATCGATCGGCACCCAAGCGAACGGCCCCACGCCACCCCGCCCGGGTCGCCCAGATCGTGGCCCGGCTGTCCCGCCGCACCGACCAGATCCTCGTCCCGTGCGCCGCCTACACCGGCCAGCGTCGACGCCCGGCAACGCCGCTGGAGCGCCACCCAGCCCGCTCATGACGGAAGTGCACTCAATTCGGCATGAGCGGTGGGCACAGGAGCAGGGACTCGCACACTTGGACATGACGAACGCCCAGGCCAGTGGCTTGGGCGTTCGTCGTTGATCTTCCGTGGAGGTACTTGCCGCTTACTCGCGCTCGACGCAAGCCGCTGACCTGCGACTTTGCCACACCATGGCGCTCGCTGGTCCTGAGCGTACTGCGAGACCGCGCGCGATGCGTCCCTGGAGCCTGCGCGAGCGCCTCGATGAGCGCGAGCTCGCCGAACTGATCACTGGCTACCGTAACGGCGCCACCGCCGCCTCCCTCGCCACCACCCACGGCGTGAGTCTACGCAGCGTCAAACGCCTCCTCCGCACCGCCGGT
>JALZHU010000261.1 GCA_030860695.1 Actinomycetota bacterium | reverse complement strand
GCACCATCCCGACCCCGCCGCAGAGCGCCTCGCCGGCGCGCGCCCGCGCTGCCTGCACCGCCGGGTCGTCGGCGTGGTACAGGTCCGGGCGGTACATCACCTCGAAATGTGCACGGTGATCGACCGCGAAGCGCACATAGGCCACGCCCACTTCGAGGAACTGCCCGGTGCGCCGGTGTGCGTCGTGCAGAGCGTCGGCCAGCAGGTCATAGCCTTCGGTCGCGAGGACGGTGAGCAATCCAGCCTTATCCCCGAAGTGGTGGGCCGGCGCGGCGTGGGAGACCCCCGCTCGCCGGGCCAACTCGCGCAGGCTGATCCCGGCAGGGCCGGACTCGGTGATGGCCGTGACGGCAGCCGCCAGCACGGCCCGGCGGAGGTCCCCGTGGTGGTAGGGACGGTCCGTCGTCATGGGCACAGAGTTGTCCCGCTCGAAAATAGGGTTCGGACTGTGACTTGGGGTTTTTCGGAGGTTTAGGCGACGTGCTGGTACTCATTGATCAGGCCGCTGAGGATGGATGTGCGGCGGACGGGGCGGTCAGCAAGACCCACGGTGGGTGGTGGATTGGTCTGGATGTCGGGTGGGCGTTGCCCGCGTGACTGGTGTGGACGGTGACGGTTGTAATGGCACCGGTACTCGTCCAGGATCTTCACGAGATGGGCGTGGTTGAGGACCAGGAGCCGGTCGAGCAGCTCGCGGCGCAGGGTGCCGACCAGTCTCTCGCAGAGCGCGTTGGCCCGCGGGGCCTGCGCGGGGCTGGTGATGATGTGCACGCCGTCGGCGGTGAACACCGCGTCGAACGCGGAGGTGAACTTGGTGTCGCGATCCCTGATCAAAAAGCGTAGCTCCTCGAGCCGGGCATCCAAGTCGTAGGCGAGGTTCCGGGCGGCCTGGGCGACCCACGCCCCGGTCGGAGTGGTCGTCACACCGGCTACATGCAGCCGCCGGGTGCCGTGCTCGATGAAGATCAGCACGTAGAGTCGGCGCAGCGTGATGGTGTCGACGGTGAAGAAGTCGCACGCGATGATCCCTTTAGCTTGGGCGGTGAGGAACTGTCGCCAGGTCGGTTCGGATCGGCGCGGGGCCGGGTCGATGCCTGCGGCAGTGAGGATCTCCCACACCGTGGACGCGGCGATCCGGTACCCAAGGCGGACCAGCTCACCTTGAATGCATCGGTGGCCCCAGCCGGGGTTGTCCTGGGCCATGCGTACGATGAGTGTCTTGGTTGGTGCCGGGGTGGGCCGACGACCTGGTCGGCGCCGGTCACGGTAGTCCCACGTGCGGGCCACCAGGCGGCGGTGCCACGCAAGCACGGTCGCAGGAGTGACAGCGAAGACCTCCACCCATCGGCGACGGGGGATCAAGCGCGCCAAGGCGGCCAACCAGACTCGGTCCGCCGGCGTGTAGCGCACGCGGCTGATCTGTCGGCGCAGGACCGCGTTCTCGTGCCGCAGCACCAGCAGCTCGGCATCCTTTGACACCGTCCGGCGGCAGAGAAAGATCAGCGCACCAAGCAGGGCACGCACCAGCTGGTACAACAGGGACAACAGCACCCGGTAATGATCTCAGGACCTTGATTGGCTCTGCAAAGCCCCAGGTCAAACCCGCAATCATATATTCGAGCGGGACAGGCTGGACACCTACGCCAATGCGCATATCGGTAACTTCAGCTATTGGAACTTGCGGAGTTCATCTTGATCCAAAGGTAGCGCTGGATGTGCATGCTGTTCCACCAACCCCGCAGTCTCGAGACCACGGGTTGTTTGGCCGAAGAACATCCCAGCTCAATGATTCCTTGAAGACGGGACATTGGCCAGAAATCACTACTGCCTCGTCAAAGGGTGCATATGGACGCGCAATGGAGTCGATGTGCTGCTCGACATGCGACCCGACTGAGGCCGTTGCTGATAGCTTCTCTGCAGGTTGCGCCTCCGGCCCTCCGAGTCAGCGATCGAAACTCTGAGCGGCTTGTTCCTCGATACAGAGTTTTCCTGTGCTCTTTTCACAACTACGATGACGTGACCGGAGCATAGCCCGTAGCTGTGACAAGGCCGGCATGGTAGTTGGGTGAGGGAGGGAGCCGTCATTCCCGATCCAGTTACGCTGACTGTGCTTGGGGGCGTCGCGGCCACCGAGGGCATCAAGTTCTTGTACGGCCAGGCTGCAGAGCTACTGAAGGCCTGGCGGGAGCGGCGTAAGAAGGCGCGTGAGCAGGCCGTCACCGAGCCTCGGGATTTGGACGTGCCGATCCTCCCATCTGCGGTGCTCGATGCGCAGCCCGTTGCCCGTCACGCCGACGGGGCGATCGTGGAGCGTACGCACAGCGCGCTAGTCGAACTGTCTGGTGCCTTGTCTCCGTACGCGCTGGGCCAGGTGGACGTCGATCTGACAGACGCCGAGTTGGCGGGCCGAGTAGGCCGTCTGCGTGCCCTGCTTGAGACAATCTATGGGCAGCGGTTCACCTTTCGGGGAGAAGAGCGAGAGCCGACAGGATCTGAGGTGGCCGTGCACCAGGCGCTCGGTGCCGTCGAGGGGAACGTCCTGGGAGCGGAGGCTGATGTCGGCGCTGGCGGGGATCTACTGATCGAGCAGCGGGCTGACAGGGTCGGTGAGAAGGGGTCGGTGACGGGCTTCAAGGGCACAATCGGCGGATCATCTGATCATCCGGCTCCGTAAGAGCCGGCGGCGGGGCAGGAGCACGGTGATGGCGGACGGAACGGACGCCGAGGCGAGCCAGGACCTGTTCTTCCGGCAGACGGTGCTTCGATATGCCCAAGCGCGACGGTTCGTCCGCCGGGATTGGTTGGCCCAAGAGGTGACCGCCGCTCTGGCTCACCCGTCCTGCCGGATGCTGCTGCTGACCGGCCAGCCAGGTGTGGGCAAGAGCGGCTTGGTGGCCCAGCTCGCCGAGGAGAACCCAGATTGGTTGGTCTACTTCATTCGCCGTGACCAGCGTTCGCCAATGTCGGCCGCGAACGCTCGAGCCGTGCTGCTACGGATTGGTTTTCAGCTCTCTGTGCTGCGTCCCGAGCTGTTCGCCGCCGACCGGGTCCGGGTCGTGGTGGAGCAGCGGATTGGCGAGGTCGTGCGTGATGGTTCTGCGGTGGCCGCCGAGGTCGGGCGCATCCTCAGCTCTCCGTTTCATCAGACCGTCATACACATTCAGCAGGAGGTGGCACGTAACCACGGCGCGGTGACCGGCCTGCGGGTCCGGGAGTGGGTGGCAGATCCCAGGCTGCTGAATCTCGATGACCTAGCCACTATGGCGCTCCTTGATCCAGCGGCAGCGCTACGCCGCGTCGACCCGGACGCTCGGATCGTCGTCATGCTGGATGCGCTGGACGAAGTCCCATACCAGCCAGAAGAGGAGACCCTGCTGCCGTGGCTGGCCGCGGCCGAGCTGCCGGACAACGTCAGGTTCATCCTGACCTCGCGACCGGAACCGCTGCTCGGCACTCTGAGGGACCGGCAGGGCGACCGGCTCTTCCAACTGGCGATATCAGGCGGGGATGAACGGGTTCGCGGCGACCTGACCGACTACGCCCGCCAGCTCGTGACCGGGCCGGACGTTGCGGCCGCACTAGCCTCGTTGGGCGTCGCATCGGAGGCTTTCGTCGGGCGGGCGGCCGCCAAGGCCGACGGCAACATTGGGTACCTTGACGCGCTCGGCCGCGCGGTGGACCAGGCCATCGCAGACCTCGCCACCGCCGAGACAGGCAGCGATGAAGAAAGCCTGAGGGCCAGTCAGGCGACGCTGGCTGACATGCTCGCCTTAGACCGGCTGCCGGACGGGCTGGACGACCTGTACGCGTTCTTTCTTCGACAGCTACGCACCGGACCAGGCACACGCCTGATCCGGATCGACGACCCGGACACCGGCGCCTCGGACCGCGCTGAGGCGTGGACCGAACTCTACCACCCGATGCTTGAGGTGCTGTCGGTGGCACTCGAGCCACTGACAGCCGCGCAGCTCAGCCGCCTCACCGGTACCCTGGCCGCCGACGCGGATACCGTCGCGGCGCTGCATCGGCTCAGCCAGTTCCTCGACCAGACGGGCAACCAGTACCGCCTTTACCACGCCACACTCGGAGAGTTCCTCCACGCCGAACGCACGCGACAGAACCCCGGTACCGCCGATCTGGCAGTGGACGCGCTCACTGCGCATCGCCGCCTCGCCGCACGGCTGCGTGCCGACTTGTGGACCGACATACCGGACCAACCAGCCGAGCAGGGGCGACGTGAGTACGGCCGCCGCAACTACATCGCCCACCTGTTCCACGCCAGGCTCTGGGACGAGCTGTTCGCCGTGCTGGACGACGGCAGCCACGGTTGGCACCGCGTGGCTGCCGATCCCAGCACCCGCGAGTTCTGGGTCGAGCTCGAGTTCGGCCTGAAGGCCAGCAGCCGCAAAACCGACGAGGAAACCGCAATCGGGCTACTTCCCCGGCTGTGGCGATACGCCACGCTGCGCCACGGGTTGGCGCAGAACGCCGACGACCAATCGGCCGATGCACTGGCAACGCGCGTCCTACTCGGCCGACGGGAGCAAGCGGCCGGGCTGGCGGAGCTGATCAGCGATCCGCAACGGCGAGCCACTACGTGCCGGCAGGTTGCCGCACTCCTCTATGAGTGCGACGGGACCGCCGAGGACGCCGCACGGTTTGTCGGCTTAGCCCGGCAGGCAGTCACCGAGATCGTCGACTCGGCCGAGCAAGCCAAAAACCTGAGTGAACTGCTCGTTGACCGTATTGCGCTGTCCGATGCCGGGGTTCCGGCCGGCGTCGAGGAGTTGACTGCGCTCGAGAACTTGGTCCACGCCGTCACAGACCCGGTCCAGCGAACCGCGCGTCTTGCCGAGCTGGCCCGGCTGCTCGTTCGGGATGGCAAGGAGTCGGACCTGGACCGGGTGCTGGACGAGATCGGCGACGTGACCCCGCCGGCCGAAGAGGACATCGACACTCTGCTGCTGGTGCTCGTCGAGACGTACGCCGACTGCGGAGCCACCGAAGCTGCTGGGGAGGCGCTGGATGCCATCGAGGACCTGTGGCACCTCATCGCCGCAGGCGCCGCTTTGGCCGTCTACGAGGATGCGGCCGAGCTGTGGCCGTCGCTGCCGGAGCGGATGGACGAGGTTGAAGACTTCGCCGGACAGATACCTGAAGAAATGCGCTGCCCCGCGCTGGCCCGGCTCGCGTACGTCTGGCGGCAGCTTGGCAAGGACAGCCGAGCACTGGCCTGTTTGCGGTCGGCCGTCGAAACATATGGCACGCTCGCCGAGCCGGATATCGAGGTCACTGCCACACTGATCACCGAACTCGGCGCGGCTGGTGCCGACGATCTACGGACCGCGATCGTGTCGCAGACAACCGAGGCAGCGCTCGACAGCATCCACTACGCACCAGGCCCTAGCTACACGTTCAACACCAAGGCGCAGAATACGGCGCGAATGCTCGCCTCGGTCGGCGAGCCGGGCGCCGCCCTGCGCGTGGCCAGCCGCTTGTACTCGACCGATCGACCAGCCGCGCTCGAGCCGGTGGTGCTGACCTTCGCCGCAGCACGACTTTGGGACGAGGCCACGGCCGTAATCGCCCAGATCGAAGACGATCTACAGTCAGATCCCGCCAGCGTGGATTTCGGCGCCGGCCCGCTGCTGGATGGCGCAAGCCAGGCCGACCGCGGCTGGTACTGGTTCGCCGCGGGACTCGCCGAGGACGGACAGCAGAAGCGGGCACTTAACGCCGCCCACCGGATCCAGTACGCCATCACCCGGTGCGCCGCGCTCGGCGTCATCGCCAGATGCTATGCGCTAGCCGACCAACCGTACGCGTCCGTCGCGGTGCTCACCGACCATGACCGTGACCTGAGACTCAATGCCGCACAGTCGGGCCGGCACATCGCCATTCCGGCGGCAATACGCCTGTTGGTCGCCGCAAAGGCATGGCCGGCGGCCATGACCATGCTTGGCACCATTCGAGACGGCATGGGGGCCTTCGCCTGGGGGCAGATCGAGACACTGGCCGACGGCCTGCTCGCCGACGGTCATCGCGAACTAGCCCGCGAGGTGATCGACGAACTGGAGCCAGAGCACCGGGTGAAGTGGCTGATTCGATGGGCGGAGGATGCTGACTCGGACGTACGCACGGTGACCCTTGCAGAAGCCGAGCGGATCGCCGAGCAGATCGACGACCCCCTCATGCAAGTAAGCGCGTTGGACTACATTCTGCGCGCCTGCGTGGACCGGGAACCGGAGCGGGCCGCGAACCTGCTTCGCCGCGCCATCGCAATCCTCAACCCGATCGAGCGTCTCAGGTGCCGTCCAACGCCATGGACCACCATGGCAGCCGACCTAGTGCTGGTGGGCGACCCAGCCGCCGCGCTTGACCTGGCTGGCAGGCTCCCATCCGACGACGCCGCCATCGCGCTGTGCAAGATCAGCGAGACCGCGCAGCAAACTGACGCCGGGCTGAACTTAGCTCAGATTCTCGATTCCGCCGCACGAATCGCCGCCGCTACCGACTCGTCAATATCCGACATGGTGACCGCTCGAGTCGCCGTCGAGTACGCCAGAATCGGCATCCTCGATCGGGCCATCGCAATAGCCGCCACCAACGCCCGCGCAACGCGGGCCATCACGGCATTCCTGGCGCGATCCGGGCACGTCGAAGACGCGCTGCGCATCCTAGGTGACGACCTCGGCCAGAACGAACACAACACGGATACCGAACAAGCCATCGTGACCGCCCTACTCGCGGCTGGTGACTACGCGGAGGCCGAGCGAGTCGCTCGCACAGTCCGACAACCCGGCCCGCAGGCGGGGCTACTCGCCCAGACAGCCCGCGCGCTCGCGCCCCAGGATGTTGCCCAACAGTTGGCCACTGAAGCGCTCAGGTTGCTGCCTCACATGAACGAATTCGACGGCGAGTGGATCGAGGAGGTGGCCGCCGCGCTCACCGAGACCGGTCAACTCGGCACCCTGCTCGAGGCGATCCACCAGGAGTGGCTCCGCGCTGATAGATTGGACGTGCTGGCCACCCGCCTCGGCCTGGCCAGCCCGCTGGTCCGCGCCCACGCTGAGGTCGCGACCGGCCTGGCAGGCTCGTTCGAGTGGGTCGACAACTTCTTCGGCTTGCTCGGTGCGCCGGAGCCGCTGCCATAGCTACGCCTGCATCCACCGGCACCCCCGCAGCTCCAGCAGCAGCATCAAGGGCGAACACCACCAGAACTGGCAAGCGCAAGCTCAAACGCGCGTTCCTCCTCGCCTGTCCCGCTCGAAAATAGGGTTCGGACTGTGACTTGGGGTTTTTCGGAGGTTTAGGCGACGTGCTGGTACTCATTGATCAGGCCGCTGAGGATGGATGTGCGGCGGACGGGGCGGTCAGCAAGACCCACGGTGGGTGGTGGATTGGTCTGGATGTCGGGTGGGCGTTGCCCGCGTGACTGGTGTGGACGGTGACGGTTGTAATGGCACCGGTACTCGTCCAGGATCTTCACGAGATGGGCGTGGTTGAGGACCAGGAGCCGGTCGAGCAGCTCGCGGCGCAGGGTGCCGACCAGTCTCTCGCAGAGCGCGTTGGTCCGCGGGGCCTGCGCGGGGCTGGTGATGATGTGCACGCCGTCGGCGGTGAACACCGCGTCGAACGCGGAGGTGAACTT
>JALZHU010000478.1 GCA_030860695.1 Actinomycetota bacterium | reverse complement strand
ACTCCGCGACCTGACCAAAGTTTCCAGGACTTCTCGTTGCCCATCAGATATCGCCAACGGCGCTGCTGCTCGACTCATACTCCAGAGTATAAATCACTGTAAACCTAATTGCAAGACACTACACTAGGTTGCCTTCCGACTCTCCAGGGCTGCGCGCAGTCGAAGAGAGCATCCTCATGCGGCCGGGAGCAGGGTTGTCAGCTAGTCGGTCGAGTGATGTTGGGTGAGTCTGGCGAACTGGTGCTAGGCGGTCACGGCGGCCGGCGTACATGCCGGGAGCCCGCCTCCCCAAGGGGTAAGCGGGCTCCCGATTGAAGGGATTAGACGGCGCGCACGCCGGTGGCCTGCAGGCCCTTGTTGCCTTGGCCGATCTCGAACTGCACGCGCTGCCCCTCCTCGAGGCTGCGGAAGCCGGTAGCGTCGATCTGGGAGTGGTGCACGAAGACGTCGTTGCCGCCGTCGTCCTGGGAGATGAAGCCGAAGCCCTTTTCCGCGTTGAACCACTTCACAGTTCCCTGTGCCATGCGATGTGCTCCTAAAAGGTGGTGGGTCCCACACTGTGCGGGGCCCGGCCGGCCCTGATAGCGCTGGCCAGTGTCCTGTTGACGCGGGCCCTCGTCTACCAACTTGTTCCCGCGGGCGTGTGTCACACGAACACCGAAACTGAACGACCTCACTCAATACTACCGCGGCGCCGTGTTGGTCTGTTCTCTGTCACTTAGGCGAGGCGGTGGGAGATCAGCTTTTTGACGCTGCTGGGTCGGTGCTGAGCCGGGCCAGCCGGTTGGAGGTCGGCCACCGGACCTCGCGCACCCATCCCAGCTTCTCCAGCGCCCAGATGACGCGGGCGGTCATGTCGACTTGTCCGGGGCGCACGCCGTGGCGCGCGCAGGTGGGGTCGGCATGGTGCAGGTTGTGCCACGACTCGCCCATGGACAGGATCGCCAGCGGCCAGACATTGGTTGCCTTGTCCCGGGTGGTAAACGGGCGCTGGCCGACCATGTGGCAGATCGAGTTGATCGAAAAGGTGACTTGGTGCAGCACAGCCACGCGAATGAGGCCCGCCCAGAAGAACGCGGTCAGCGCGCCCCAGAACGACATGCTGATCAACCCGCCCAGGACGGCTGGGGCGAGCAGGCTGACGACGGTCCACAGCGAGAACTGGCGGCTAATCCGTGCGATGTCACGGTCGGCGAGCAGATCCGGGGCGAAGCGGGAGGCGTTGGTCCGGTCCCGGGCGAACAGCCAGCCGGTGTGCGCGTGCCAGAAACCCTTGGCCAGCGCGGCAGGCGTGGTGCCGAACAGCCACGGCGAGTGCGGGTCGCCTTCCTTATCGGCGAAGGCGTGGTGGCGGCGGTGGTTGGCAACCCAGGTGATGACGTCGCCCTGCAGGGCCATGCTGCCGGCGATCGCAAGCCCGCGCCGCAACCCCCGGTCCACCTTGAACCCACGGTGGGTGAAGTAGCGGTGAAACCCCACCGTCACGCCGAGGCCCGAGAACAAGTAAAAACCCACAGCGAGACCGACGTCGAGCCAGCTCAGGCCCCAACCCCAGGCCAGCGGAACGGCGGCCAGCAGGGCCAGTATCGGGACGATGGTGAAGACGTGAACAAGGATGTGCTCGCTGAGAGGGCGCCGCCCCTCAAGGATGGGTTTCGCGCCGCCGCGGGCTGCGAGCTCAGGACGACTCACTGTTGTCACGTTCCAACGTCCTCCTCGATCTGCTGGCACGAGTGCGATAGCCCTTCGGGTGGCATTGTCAACTTATCGGGCCTTGGTGTTGCTGGTGGTTGCCAGGACGTGGTGGACCCTCTGGTAGTGCCCGATCAGGCTGTTGTGGCCAGACCGGTGACTTCGTTCCAGATCGTGAAGCGGTGGTGCATCTCGGTGCGGTACTCCGCGGCGGTGAACCGGTGGCGGCGGGGTCGGAAGTGCGGTGATATCAGGCGCACGCGGCTCTGCGGGAGCCAGATTTGCCCATGGCCTATCTGGATGGCCCGGCCCGCGAGGTTAAGCTACTCGCTGATCACCGCCATGATCTGGTGGTCGAGCGCACCAAGCTGGTCAACCGGCTGCGCTGGCATTTGCACGAACTCGACCCCGCACTGACCATTCCCTCCCGCGTCGCTACTGCGTCATCGACGACCTCGCAGCACGGTTGGAGGGCTTCGAGGGGATACTCGCCCGCATCGCCGGCGAGCTGCTGACCCGCTGCCGTGAGTTGACCGATCAGATCAACACCTTGGAACGCGAGCTGCGCGACCGGGTCCGTGTGCTGGCCCCCAGCCTGCTGGCCATCCCCGGCTGCGGGGTACTCAGCGCAGCGATGATCCTGGGCCAGACCGCCGGCGCGTCGCGCTTTGGCTCCCAGGACACTTTTGCCCGGGTCACCGCCACCGCCCCCATCCCGGTCTGGTCAGCCAACACCGTCCGGGTCCGGCTCAACCGCGGCGGCAACCGCACCCTCAACTGCGCCCTGCACCTGATCGCGGTCACCCAAGCACGG
>JALZHU010000040.1 GCA_030860695.1 Actinomycetota bacterium | reverse complement strand
GAACTCGACAGTAGAGCTGGCCGGGATCGGCCAAACAGCTCTACTGTCGAGTTCGGGAGGCTGAGCGCAGCGACACCCGGCGACCGGCTCCTACCTGATATCTATATCTACGAGACGCGTCTTAGCTCTGCGAGCAATGAGATTAAATGAGAGGATCTGCGACCGTGTCAGGCGACTGGAATCTGACCGGAGGCGCGGACCCCGACGATGGTGGGCGTCGGGAGATCGCAGATCGGCGCGCGTCCAACCAACCCGAGCAGGGGCACGGCCGGTCGCGCGGGGCTGGCGGCCGAAGCGGGGATCGAGGCGGCCGGCCCGAGGACGGCGGCCGTACCCGGTCGTGGCGCCGAGACGAGCCGCGTAGAGCTGAATCAGTGCTGCGCCCGGAACTTCCCGCGGACGTGGATCCCAATGAGTTGGACCAGGAGGTCCGCAAGGAACTGTTGACCTTGCCGAAGGGATTGGCCGACCTTGTCGGGAGTCATCTGGTTGCGGCCGGGCGGGTACTGGACGAAGATCCGCAGCTGGCTCTCGCGCACGCCCGGTTCGCTCGTAGTAGGGCCAGTCGGTTCGCTGCGGTTCGGGAGGCCGCGGGACTTGCTGCCTACCACGCCGGTGAATGGTCAGAGGCGTTGTCGGAGCTTCGCGCCGCCCGCCGGCTGGGCGGTGGTCCGGGGCACTTAGCGCTGCTAGCTGACTGCGAGCGCGCGCTAGGCCGTCCGGAGCGTGCCCTGGAGATCGCGCAGAGCCCGGAGGTTAGCCAGCTCGACACCGCTGAGGCCGTCGAGCTCCGGATCGTCGCTGCGGGGGCGCGGCGCGATCTCGGCCAGTTCGACGCCGCAGTGGTCGCCCTACAGGGCCCGGATCTGGACGCAGCAGGGACACAGCAGTGGCGGGCCAGGCTGCGCTACGCATACGCGGACAACTTGCTGGCCGCTGGCCGCGAGCAAGAGGCGATCCGATGGTTCGTGGCGGCTGCCGAGGCCGACGTTGAGGGCGTGACCGATGCCGCGGAGCGGGCCATTGAGCTGAGCGAGCGGGCCGAACCGCGGTGAGCGGGCCACTGGAGGGCTATGACGCGGTGCTGCTTGACCTCGACGGCACCGTGATCCGGGGGGCTCAACCGGTGCCGGAGGCTCCGGATGTGGTCAATGAGCTGCGTCAGGCCGGCCGGGCGGTGCAGTTCATCACCAACAACGCTTCGCGGGCACCCCATGAAGTCGCCGAGCACCTCACCGCGCTGGGCGTCCCGACTGCGTCCGAGGAGGTCTTCACCAGCGGCCAGGCCGCGGTGATTCTGCTCGCAGACCAGCTGCCGGCGGGCGCTGCCGTCCTGGTCGTTGGCACCGAGGCGCTGGTCGACGCGGTGCGCTCGGTGGGACTCCGGCCAGTGGCCACGGCGTCTGAACGGCCGGCTGCGGTCGTGCAGGGTCACTCGCCGGAAACCGGGTGGGCCAGGCTGGCCGAAGCATGCCTGGCGATTCGCGAGGGCGCTATGTGGGTCGCATGCAATGTCGACCCTACGTTGCCCACGGAGCGGGGCTTGCTGCCCGGCAACGGCGCTATGGTGGCGGCGTTGCAGGCTGCCACGGACCGGCAGCCCGAGGTGGCCGGCAAGCCAGCGCGCCCGCTGCTCGATACGGCCATGGGCCGCATCGGCGCGCAGCGACCCCTGGTGGTGGGAGACCGCCTCGACACCGATATCGCCGGGGCTCGGGCCGCTGGGCTGGATTCCCTACTGGTCTTATCCGGGGTCGCCGACGCCGTCGCACTGCTTGCTGCACCACCAGAGCAGCGGCCGATTCATCTCGGCGCCGACCTGCGGGTGTTGCGCGGATCCCTAGCGGATACCCGGATCCAGGCGCGGCCCGGCTGGCGTGTCGATTCGGCCGGCGGCTGTCTGATGCTGCACGGCGACGGAACCGTCGATGACCCCCTGGACGCGGTGCGGACGCTGTGCGCCACCTGGTGGGACGAGCATGCCGGGCCGGTGGATGTGTGCGCGTGCGACGACACTGCCGCCGCGGTATTAGCTGCGGTGGGGCTGGCTCGGTAGCGTTGGCGGGGACTCAAGCGGCCCAGGAGACCAGGTAGATGACGTCCCAGCTACCCCCACCCACACCCCCCAGCCCTACCGGTATCACCGATGCGCTGGCCGGTCTGCAGGATCTCGACGAGCTTCCCACCGCAGATCACGTGGAGCGCTTGCGCGCCGTACACGACTCGCTCACCGCGGCTTTGTCCAGCATCGACGAGGTTTAGGTGGCCCGGAGGGCCCGGCTGGACGCGGAGCTGGTGCGGCGCGGTCTGGCCCGATCCCGCGATCACGCTGCCGAGCTCGTCGCGCAGCGCCGGGTCCGGGTCGGTGGGGTGACGGCGACCAAGCCGGCCACCGGAGTTGATGCGGACACCCCCCTGCTGGTCCGGGCGGAGGATGAACCCGCCTGGGTGTCGCGGGGCGCCCGGAAGCTTCTCGGTGGGCTGGACCATCTCATTGCTGGGGGCCCGACCGTGACGGGCCGGCGCTGCCTGGACGCCGGGGCGTCCACTGGTGGTTTCACCGAAGTGCTGCTGCACCGTGGAGCCCGGGAGGTGGTTGCGGTCGACGTTGGCTACGGGCAGCTCGCCTGGTCATTGCGCACTGATCAGCGGGTTCAGGTGCACGACCGCACGAACGTGCGGACGCTGCAACCGGAGACCATCGGTGGCGCCGTCGATCTGACCGTGGCCGACCTGTCATTCATCTCGTTGCGCCTGGCGCTACCCGCTCTGGTCCGATGTACCAGCCCAGAAGGTGACCTGCTACCGATGGTCAAACCCCAATTCGAGGTCGGGCGCGAACGCCTGGGCGCCGGTGGCGTGGTGCGTGACCCGCTGCTGCGCGCGCAGGCCATGCTGGACATAGTGGTAGCCGGGACTGATCTCGGGCTCTGCTTGGTCGACGCCACCGCGAGCCCACTGCCGGGACCGTCCGGCAACGTCGAATACTTCCTGTGGTTGCGCCGCGGTGTGCCCGATCCCCGGCGCCCAGCCGAGGAGCTGGTGCACGCCGCCGTTCGGAGGGGGCCGCAATGAGATTCGGACGCGAGGTCCTGCTGGTGTTGCACACCGGGCACCCGGAGAACCCGCCCATCGCCGAGCACGTCGCGGGACGGCTGGCCAAGGCGGGGATCGGACTGCGGGTGCTCGCCGAGGAGGCCGCCTACCTTGACCCCACGCTACGTGACCACGAGGTGCCCATCGGGCCGGAGGCTGCCGCGGGCGCGGATCTCGTGGTGGTTCTCGGCGGGGACGGCACCCTGCTGCGCGCTGCCGAATTGGCCCGGCCATGCTGCGTCCCGCTGCTCGGCGTGAACCTCGGTCGAGTCGGCTTCCTTGCTGAGGCCGACCTCGACTCCCTTGACCAGGCCGTACGCGCCATCGTCGCCGGCGACTACCTCGTTGACGAGCGGATGACCGTCGACGTCACCGCCAGCCTCAACGGGTCCACGCTGGCGCGCACCTGGGCCCTCAACGAGGCAAGCGTCGAAAAAAGTAGGCGGGAGCGGATCCTTGAGGTGGTGCTCGAAGTGGACCGCAGGCCTGTCTCCGGGTTCGGCTGCGATGGGGTGCTCTGCGCCACCCCCACCGGATCCACCGCCTACGCCTTCTCTGGAGGGGGACCCGTGGTGTGGCCGGACGTCGACGCGCTCGTCGTGGTGCCCAGCAACGCACATGCGCTGTTCGCGCGCCCGCTGGTGGTGTCCCCAGACTCGGCGGTAGCGGTGGAGACCGATCCACACGGGCACGCCGCGGTGCTGTGCTGCGACGGGCGGCGGACCTTCGCGCTGCCGGCGGGCACTCGGATCGAGGTGGTCCGTGGGGCGACCCCAATCCTGCTGGTGCGCCTGGACGATTGCCCCTTCACCGATCGGCTGGTGCGCAAGTTCGAGTTGCCGGTGCAGGGCTGGCGGGGCCCTGGCCGGGCTGACGGCGAGGCCGACGGCGGGTTACCTGGCAGGCGGGACGTGGCGCGCTAGGGTGCGGCCCGTGCTCACCGAGATGCGGATCGAAGGCCTCGGTGTGATCGACGAGGCCACGCTGGACTTGCACCCGGGCCTCACCGTGGTGACCGGTGAGACCGGCGCGGGCAAGACGATGGTGGTCACCGGGCTGCAGCTGCTCGCTGGCGGGCGGGCCGACGCTTCCCGGGTCCGGCGCGGCGCCGACCGGGCCATCGTGGAGGGCCGCTTCCGGCCACCGGAGGGCAACCCGGCAGCGGAACTGGCCAATGAGGTGGGTGCCCGCACCGACGAGGACGGCAGTCTGATCGCCAGCCGCACCCTCACTGCGGACGGCCGTTCCCGGGCCCACCTGGGCGGTCGGTCAGTCCCAGCAGGGGTGCTGGCCGAGCTGGCCGACGGCATGCTTGCAGTACACGGCCAGAACGACCAGCTTCGATTGCTGCGTGCCAGCGAGCAGCGGGCCGTGCTGGACCGCTTCGCCGGTGACGTCGTGTCCGGACCGCTGAACGCGTACCGCCGCGTTCGAGAGCAGTGGCTGCGTTGCTGCGCTGAGCTCGCCACCCGGCGGGATCATTCTCGGGAATTGGCCAGGGAAGCCGACCTACTCGGTCACGGCCTCGCAGAGATCACCGCTATCGACCCGCAGCCAGGGGAGGACGCTGCGCTGGTGGCCGAGGCTCGACGGCTGGCCGACGTCGAGGCGCTGAGGGAGACCGCCGCCATCGCACAGTCCGCGGTGTGCGGCGCACCAGACGGCGATCCCGACCAGCCCAGTGCGATCGTCCTGGTCGGAGAGGCTTGCCGCCGGCTGCAGGCGGCCGATGATCCTGCGCTGCAGGTGTTGGAGGAACGCCTCAGGGAAGCCGCGGCGGTGCTCAGCGATGTCGGTGCCGAGCTCAGCAGCTACCTCGACGCCCTAGACGCTGATCCGGCTCGGTTGGAGCAGGTTCTGGCCCGCCAGGCCGAGCTCAAGCGGCTCACCCGTAAGTACACCGCCGACGTCGACGGCGTGCTGGCCTGGGCAGAGCAGGCCCGCGAGCGCCTAGCTGGCCTGGACACCTCCGACGAAGCCATCGCGGCGCTGGCGGCCCGGCGAGAGGAACTGGCCACCGAGCTGGCCCGGCACGCCACCGCCCTCACCGCGGCCAGGACCGCGGCTGCCCGGCAGCTTGGGGACGCCGTCACCGCCGAGCTCGCCGGGTTGGCGATGGGCGAGGCGCAGTTGTCCGTGGCGGTCTCTCCGGCCCTGGCCGGCGACAGCGACGCGGCCGCCCTCACCGTCGCCGGGTCGCGGCTGCGGGCCGGCCCGGATGGCGTCGATGAGGTGGAGCTGCGCCTGGCACCGCATCCCGGAGCCGGGGCATTGCCGGTGCACAAGGGCGCCTCGGGAGGCGAGCTGTCCCGGGTGATGCTGGCACTGGAAGTGGTGCTGGCCGATGCCGACCCAGTTCCCACGATGGTCTTCGACGAAGTCGACGCTGGGGTCGGCGGCCGGGCCGCGGTCGAGATCGGGCGGCGCCTGGCCCGGCTGGCCCGCAGCCACCAGGTCGTGGTCGTCACCCACCTGCCCCAGGTTGCCGCCTACGCCGACCGGCACCTCGTGGTGGACAAGGCAACCTACGCCACCGGCTTGACCCGCAGCGGGGTCCGGGAACTCGACGGGGTGGCCCGGGTCGGCGAGCTGGCCAGAATGCTGGCCGGGCTGGGCGATACCGACACCGGGAGGGCGCACGCCGAAGAGCTGCTGGCCGCCGCGGCGGTGGATCACGGCGCGCCTCCCCGACCAGCGACATAGCTTTTGCCACCATCACCGCATGAAAATCTCCGGCCTGATCAGCCGACCCAGCCGTGAGCTGCCCGGCGTGACCGGGTTGGCCAGGGTGGACCGCCGCGTCGACACGCTGGTGCGACGCATTGGCCGCGGTGAAATCGCGGTATTCGACCAAGTCGATCTGGACCGCAGAACCGCCGATGCGCTGGTGGCTGCTGGAGTCGCCGGGGTGGTCAATGCCGCACCGTCGATCTCCGGCCGGTTCCCGAACCTGGGTCCCGAGATCCTCGTCGCCGCAGGCATCGTGCTGATCGACGGGGTCGGTGCGGAGGCCTTGCGGATCAAGGACGGCAGCCGGCTGCGGCTTCACGACGGCCGGGTGTACGTCGGAGGCACCGAGGTTGCCCGCGGCGTCGAGCAGACCGTCAACTCGATTGCCGACCTGATGATTGAAGCCAAGTCTGGGCTGTCCGCTCAGCTCGAGGCGTTCTCGGCGAACACCATCGAATTCCTCCGGCATGAGCGAGCTCTGATCATTGATCGGGTCGGCGTGCCTGATATCGAGGTCCCGATCCGCGGCCGGCAGGTGCTGGTGGTGGCCGCTGGTTACAACTACACCGCTGACCTAGCTGCGCTCAAGCACTTCATCCGCGAGTACCACCCGGTGCTGATCGGCGTCGAGGCGGGTGCCGACGCATTGCGCGCCGCTGGGCACCGACCGCATCTCATCGTCGGCGACCCCTACCAGGTCGAGACCGACACTCTCAAATTGGCTGACGAGGTCGTGGTGCCCGCCCAGCCTGACGGCTTCGCCCCGGGTCTGGAGCGGATCCAGGACTTAGGGATCGGCGCGGTGACTTTCCCGGCGGTGAGCAATCCGGAAGATCTCGCGCTGTTGCTGGCCGAGGCGCACGGGGCCGAACTTGTGATCACCGTCGGGTTTCAGGCGACCCTGCACGAGTTCCTCGACCGGGGCCGGTCAGGGTCCAACCCGTCGACGTTTCTCACCCGGCTGAGGCTGGGCAGCAAGCTGGTCGACGGCCATGCCGTTGCTGCCCTGTATCGCAGCCGGGTGTCGGGAGGCGCCGTGCTGCTCATGGTGCTCGCCGCGCTTGTCGCGGTGGTGGCGGCGCTGGTGGTCTCCAATGTCGGTGGCGCCTACGGTGCTCTCGTCAGCAATGCCTGGAACGACGTCGTCTCATGGGTCAAGGGGGTCGAATAGACCGTGATCTCACTGCGGTACCACGTGATCTCCATCGCCGCTGTCTTCCTGGCGCTCGCCCTCGGGGTGGTACTTGGGTCCACCGCAATCAGTGACCGGCTGCTTTCCGGACTCAGCACCAGTCGTGACGAGCTGGGCCGCGAGGTGAGTGATCTGCAGGCCGAACGCAACGTGCTGCGCGCGCGATTGGCCGATGCGGATGTCTTTGGCGCGGGGGTCGGGCCCCGCGTCGTGAGCGGCACACTGCGTGGTCGCTCCGTGGTGCTCGTCACCACGGCAGACGCTAATCCAGCTGACCGAGACGCGCTGACCGGGCTGTTGAGCAGCGCCGGTGCCACCGTCACCGGTGAGCTGCAGCTCACCGACGCGTTCACCGACCCATCGCGTTCCGACCAACTCAGCGAGCTCAGCACTCGCCTGCTGCCGGCCGGGCTACGGCTGCCCATCGCATCAGACGCCGGGACGCTGGCCGGCGGGCTACTCAGCTCGCTGCTGTTGATCAACCCCAGCAATGGTAAAGCGCAGGCCACCCCTGATGAGACTACCGCCGTGCTCGCCGGGCTCGGTGACGGCGGCTTCGTCCGGGTCGGTCCGCACGTGCAACCTGCTCAGCTCGTTGTGGTACTCACCGGAGGCGCGAGTAGCGGCAACAGCAGCGGGGACCGGGCCGGCATCCTGGCCCGATTCGCCACCCAACTGGACCGCGCTAGTGCTGGCGCGGTGCTCGCGGGTAGGCCGGGGTCTGCCGATGGGAACGGACCGATCGGCGTGGTGCGGGCAGACACCGCAGCGGCTTCCGTGCTGTCCACCGTCGACGACGTGAGTACTGCGGCCGGGCGGGTGGTGACGGTGCTGGCACTGGCCGAGCAGGCGCAAGGTCGGGCCGGGCGGTACGGTACTGGCGGCAACGCGCAGGCCGTGGTTCCCGCGATCCAGGGCTGACCGGCGAGGCGGTGCCCCGAGACCATCGCTGGCAGTGTTACCGTGAGATTCCGTGGTCGGCGGCGTGCCGCCAGCTGCAGCCCAACCGGTCGCCGATCGAAGGGCCGGTCCGGACCACGGGAGAAGGTCTTGGTCAAGCCCGTCCGCCCAACCAGGTACCTGTTCGTCACCGGGGGCGTCGCCTCCTCGCTGGGCAAAGGGCTCACCGCGTCGAGCCTTGGCCAGCTACTGACCGCCCGCCGGCTGCGGGTTACCATGCAAAAGCTGGATCCTTATCTCAACGTCGACCCGGGGACGATGAACCCGTTCCAGCACGGTGAGGTGTTCGTCACTGAGGATGGCGCGGAGACGGACCTGGACATCGGACACTACGAGCGGTTCCTGGACCGCAACCTAGGCCGCAACGCCAACGTCACCACAGGCCAGATCTACTCCGCGGTGATCGCTAAGGAGCGGCGCGGGGAGTATCTCGGCGACACCGTACAGGTGATCCCGCACATCACCGACGAGATCAAGTCACGGATCCTGGCCATGTCCGAGCCGGAGGACGACGACCGCCCACCGGATGTGGTGATCACCGAGATCGGTGGGACGGTCGGGGACATCGAGTCGCTGCCGTTTCTTGAGGCAGCCCGCCAGGTGCGGCACGACGTCGGCCGGGACAACAGCTTTTTCCTGCACGTCTCCCTGGTGCCTTACCTTGCCCCGTCCGGCGAGCTGAAGACCAAGCCGACCCAGCACTCCGTGGCTACCTTGCGCAACATCGGTATCCAGCCGGACGCGCTGGTCTGCCGCGCCGATCGGGAGATCCCGGACGGGCTCAAGCGCAAGATTGCTCTTATGTCCGATGTGGATATCGACGGGGTGGTCGCGGCGCCGGACGCGCCGTCCATCTACGACATCCCCAAGGTGTTGCATTCCGAGGGCCTCGATGCCTACGTGGTGCGCCGGCTTGGGTTGCCCTTCCGGGACGTAGATTGGACGGAATGGGGAGATCTGCTGGATCGGGTGCACGCCCCGACGGAGGTGGTGCAGATCGCCCTGGTCGGCAAGTACGTCGACTTGCCCGACGCCTATCTGTCGGTGACCGAGGCGCTCCGCGCCGGGGGTTTCGCGCATCGGGCCAGGGTCGAGATTCGCTGGGTGCCTTCGGATACCTGCGAGACTCCCGCAGGCGCGGAGGCCGCGCTGGCGGGGGTGGATGGGGTGCTGGTGCCCGGTGGATTCGGGGTGCGCGGGATTGAGGGCAAGATCGGAGCGATCCACTATGCCCGGATCCGCGGGATTCCCGCGCTGGGCCTGTGCTTGGGCCTGCAGTGCATGGTGATCGAGATCGCCCGGAACCTGGCCGGGCTCGACGGCGCCGGCTCGACCGAGTTCGATGCGGCCACAGCGCACGCGGTGATCTCCACCATGGCTGACCAGACCGACGTTGTGGCTGGTCAACGTGACATGGGTGGGACGATGCGGCTGGGGAGTTATCCGGCGTCGCTAGAGCCGGGCTCGGTGGTAGGTCAGGCGTACGGCGCCACCGAGGTTCGCGAGCGGCACCGACACCGGTATGAGGTGAACAACGCCTACCGGGACAAGCTCGCCGCCGCGGGCCTGGTGATCAGCGGGACATCCCCGGACGGTCATCTGGTCGAATTTGTCGAGCTACCTGAACGCATCCACCCGTTTTTCGTCGGCACCCAGGCCCACCCTGAGCTCACTAGCCGGCCCACCCACCCGAATCCGCTGTTCGTCGCCTTCGTCCAGGCAGCGTTGAGCTACCGGGCCGCTGAATTGTTGCCAGTCGAGTTGCCAGCGAGGCTGCGGTGAACCCGCCGCACGAGTTTGCGGTATCTGCCAGCGACACCCTGCACGTCGGCCGGATCCTTGCGCTGCGGCTGGATCAGGTTGTGATGCCCGGTGGGCATGCGGCCAGGCGCGAGGTCGTCGAGCACCCGGGGGCGGTGGCGATCCTGGCACTGCATGATGACAGGTCGGTGGTGATGATCGACCAGTACCGGCACGCGGTGGGCCGCCGGATGCGGGAGCTGCCCGCTGGGCTGCTCGACGATCCGGGGGAGGACCCGGTGACCACGGCTCGCCGCGAGCTGGCGGAGGAGGCCGGTTGTCTGGCGCGGGACTGGTCGGTACTCGTTGATGTGGTGTCTTCGCCCGGGTTCAGCGACGAGGCGGTGCGGGTGTACCTAGCCCGTGGGCTAACCGAGATTGGCCGACCCACCGGTGGCGACGATGAGGAGGCCGACCTGGATGTGGTCCGGCTGCCGCTGGCTGAGGCGGTGCGCCAGGTGCTGACCGGCGAGATCGTCAACGCGTCGACGGTCGCTGGGCTGCTCGCCGCCCAGGTTGTGCTGGCGGGGACTGCGCAGCCACGGCCGGTCGATGCGTCGTGGCCAGACCGCCCAACCCGCTTCGCCCATCGCCATGCTGTCCCGTGAACGATGCCGCGCTAGCCTCAGTCGAACAGTGTCAGGCTCAAGGTGGTGCGTCTGACTGCGCCGCGTATGGGTGGTTCTATCAGGGTTATGGAGCCCTCGCCCGAGGCAGTGGTACCACATGGGGTTTCGGCTGGGGCATCTCTACGCACCACCCAACCATCAATGTGATTGTCAACTAGTCGCAGCGCTGCAGCGTTCGACTCACTCTGGCGATCGCTTTTGACCTTCACGTCATGTGCGGGGTTGTACAAGATGGTGCCCTCTGCACCCGCGTACACAGCTCCGCCTGGGTGAGTCCGTCCTGCTCGTAAAGCGCCAGCCAGCGACGCTGTCCCCTCCGCGCCACTGCCGAGGCTCACCGCACCACCTCATCTCCCCGAAGCACTCACCTTCCGCCCACCACAACCATCCTTCCCTGCCTCCTCCCGAGCCACTCCCAGCATCGAGAATATCATTTTCAAATTCGAAAGCCAGGTGAACGCCGGGGTGACGGTAACACCATGCGTAATCTCCTCTTTGTGCGCTGCTGGAGTGATAGGCTCTGCACTGCTGAGTCGATCAGCCAGCTCCTCGAGGTATTCCAATAGCAGGCGGTAGCGGGTCTACCATACGTTGCTCACGGCTCCAATTCGGCTCTACGGTATGGTCTGGAAGCACAAGGGAAACCTCCTCAGTACGTACTTTCCCAACCTCACCCTCGACAACTGCTCTGGCCGTCTCGCCAGCTGTCCCGGTTTCTACTTGGATCGCGACCGGTAGATCGGTCGAGGTGACGGGTGAAACCATCACTTGGCTGCTCATGGCGATAGCCTCCGTTGCTGTCCGAGTGGGAGCCAACCTGAGGCTGATGCATGGCGGCTCGGACCGATGAACGGCCAGGAGGTAATAACCAGGGCGGGCGAGGCGCACCGTTCCATCTGTTCCTACATGGGTAGACCGATGATTTCTTGTGGCATCAGCCGTGGCTTAACCTCGTCCGGGAAGTCACCAGCGTTGGTAAGCGCATCAGGCGGGCGCGGATCGTCACGGTTCCCCACACGGTGACTACACCCGGTGGGGACTCACCGTAGCGGAGCATAATATCGCTGCCGGGGAAGACATCCGCTGGCTACCCCGCCACCTGACCGATCCCAATGATCTGACTGCTGATGATTACTGGCTGTTCGACGATGACCGGGTGGTGTTCACGGTGTTTGAGCCGGATGGCCGGTTCGCCGGCGGGGCTATCACGCCTGATCCGAGAATTGTTGAGTACTGCCGCACGGTAGTGA
Organism: Actinomycetota bacterium; assembly: GCA_030860695.1. Lineage (GTDB taxonomy): Bacteria > Actinomycetota > Actinomycetes > Mycobacteriales > Pseudonocardiaceae. The sequence continues at coordinate 16,875 of JALZHU010000040.1, read as the reverse complement.
TCGGGTGTGGCAAGAGGCCATTCCCCACGGCCAATACGTTGCCAGCGTATACGTCTCCGCGTAGAGCCCTGTGCCGTGACGAGTACGGTTCACCAAGCACGAGAAGCCCTCGGCCACCGGCTACGAAACATCCGCAGGGATGCCGGACTCACAGGCAGGCAGCTCGCCGTACTTGCCGGTTGGCACAGCTCCAAAGTCTCCAAAATAGAATACGGTAAACAAACACCGTCCGAAGATGACACTCGCACCTGGTGCCAACACACTGGGGGAACGACCAAATACCGGACCTGATCGCTACCGTTCGCCACATCGAAGCCATGTATGTGGAATGGCGACGAATGCTCGGCACCGGAACCCGACGCCGGCAAAAAGCCTCCTTCGAGCTGGAGGCACAAACCCGGCTGATGCGCTGGTATGAGTCACTGCTGATACCCGAATGCTGCACACCGCCGAATACGCCACAGCCGTCATGAGCCGAGTCATTGACTTCTATCAAATCCCTGACGACCTCGACGCTGGAGTTTCCACACGGATGGAACGCCAAGCAAATCCTCTACCGCGGCGACCACCGATTTCACTTCATCATCGCCCACCAAGCACTACTCACCACAGTTGGCGACACGGCGGTGATGATTGGCCAACTCGACCGGCTCCTCGCCGTCATGTCACTTCCCCGAGTTAGCCTTGGTATCATTCCCGCTCACGCTAGCTACCGGGTATCGACCAACAATTCATCATGTTCGACAACCACCTAGTGAACGTGGAAACCATCTCCGCAGAGCTGACCATCAGTCAACCACGAGAAATCGCACTCTACGCCAAAGCATTCCACGAGCTCACAGAGCAAGCTGTCTACGGGCAAGCCGCACGAACATTCATCACCACAGCACTAGACGACCTACGAAACGACTAGCTGTCCCTCACCTTAGCTGACGGCCCTGCCGGTCGAGGCCGCCATTGGCGAGGATCAAGATGCCGTCGACGATGCTCCAGATGATGCCGACCCAGATCAGTGCGAGGAACAGTTGCGCAACTGCCATGCCGTAATGGCCGGTATAGAACCGGCCTACTCCAAATGGAAGCAGTATCTGCAGCAGACCAGCCGCCAGCTTCGATTTGTCGGACAGTGGCCGGTTGAAGTCGGACCGTAAAGCGGCGAATAACCAACGTGACCGCCGGGAAAGCCGCCTGGCTGTGGCTAGTACATCGCGAGCGGCGCAGGCGGTGGGCGGTAGTGCGGAGAGGGCAGGTCGACGAATAACTCGTCAAGGTCGGCGACGGTGCGTGCGGTTGCTACGCAGTCGATCCGCTCGGTGTACTCGTCAACGTCCAGGTGCCCGGTCGCCAGGTGCTTGCCCAATGCCTGCATCGCGGCCTCCCGCTCCGCGGTGCCGACGCGAATCCGCCCGTCTGGTTCCTCGGCCACAGCGTTACGATATCGCGGCGAGTCTATGGATCATGGTCGCTTGTGCCTAGTACCGGGCTTGAGCAGGGAGGCACGCCGCCGTGAAGATCGGGGTCCCGCGTGAGTTGAAGATTCACGAGTACCGAGTGGCGATCACGCCTGCCGGGGTGCTCGAGCTGAGCCGCCGCGGACATGAGGTGCTCGTGGAACGAGGCGCTGGTGCCGGCTGCGCATTCCCCGACGAGACGTATGTAGCCGCGGGCGCCCGCATCGTGCCTCAGGCTGATGACGTGTGGGCCGAGGCCGAGATGGTGCTCAAGGTGAAGGAACCGGTGCCGCAGGAATACCACCGGATGCGCAAGGGCCAGACCCTGTTCGCCTACCTGCACCTGGCGGCATCGGCGGAGTGCACGAATGCGCTGATTGACGCCGGGATCGACGCCGTTGCTTACGAGACCGTGCAGCTGCCTGACGGCTCCCTCCCGCTGCTGGCCCCGATGAGCGAGGTCGCCGGGCGGATGGCCCCCCAGGTGGGTGCGCACTGCTTGGAACGCATGCAGGGCGGGCGCGGGGTGCTGCTCGGCGGGGTCTCCGGGGTGCCTGCCGGCAAGGTCGCGGTGCTCGGGGCCGGGGTGGTGGGAATGAACGCTGCCGCCATCGCGCTGGGCATGCAGGCCGAGGTGGTGGTGTTGGACACCAACATCAACCGGCTGCGGGAAATCGATTTCGTCTATCGGGGTCATCTGCAGACCATCGCCTCCAACGCCTACGAAGTGGAAAAGGCGTGCGTGTGGGCGGACCTGGTGATCGGGGCTGTGCTGGTGCCTGGCGCCAAGGCGCCCACCCTGGTCAGTCATGACCTGGTTTCCCGGATGCGCCCGGGATCGGTGCTCGTGGACATCGCCATCGACCAGGGCGGCTGCTTTGCTGACTCCCGACCTACCACGCACGCCGATCCCACCTTCACCGTGCATAACTCGGTGTTTTACTGCGTGACCAACATGCCCGGCGCGGTACCGCATACCTCCACCTATGCGCTGACCAATGTCACGCTGCCCTACGTCTGCGCGCTGGCCGACAAAGGGCTACGGCAGGCGGTCCAGGACGACCCGGCGCTGGCCCGGGGGGTCAACGTGCTGGGAGGCTCGGTAGTGCTCGCCGAGGCCGCCCGAGCGCACGACCGCGAGTACCTGCCGCTGGCCGAGGCACTCGGGTGAATGCTGGCCTGACCCGATCAGCGGACGCGCCGGAGCTGCCGCCGGCGCTGGCTGCGGTGATCTCTGAGTACTTGGATCACCTCGCGGTGGAACGTGGCACGTCGGCCAACACGCTGGAGTCCTACGCCCGTGACCTGCGCCGCTACGGCATTTATCTGGCGTCGGCGGGGGTCGACGGCCTCGCCTCGGTGCGCGAGGAGCAGGTGACCGGATTCCTCGCGGCGTTGCGTGACGGAGCCGATGGGTACCGGCCGCTGGCGCCGTCCTCCTCGGCCCGCGCGTTGATCGCGGCTCGCGGGCTGCACCGGTTTGCCCTTCGAGAAGGACTGGTACCGGTCGACGTCGCGGCCGATGTGCACCCTCCGAGCCCACCGAAACGGTTGCCCAAGGCCCTTGGGGTACACGACGTGCTGCGATTGCTGGAGGTGTTCCCGGCTGACGGGGGACCCCGCTGCCTGCGCGACCGGGCGCTACTGGAATTGCTGTACTCCACCGGCGCACGGATCTCCGAAGCGGTCGGGCTCGACCGTGACGACGTTGATGGTCCGGCTCGCACCGTGCTGCTGCGCGGCAAGGGTGGCAAGCAGCGGCTGGTGCCGGTGGGCCGGCCGGCGCTGGCCGCGCTGGATGCCTACCTGGTTCGCGGCCGCCCGGCGTTCGCCGCGCGGGGGCGGGGCATTCCTGCGGTTTTCCTCAACGCCCGGGGAGCCCGGCTGTCCCGGCAGAGCGCGTGGGCGGTGCTGCGCGATGCCGCGGCTCGGACCGGGATCGCCGCTGCGGTCTCACCACACACCCTGCGGCATTCCTTCGCCACCCACCTGCTGGAGGGCGGCGCGGACGTGCGGGTGGTACAGGAACTTCTCGGGCATGCGTCGGTGACCACGACGCAGGTTTACACGCTGGTGACGGTGGACAACCTCCGGGAGGTCTACGCGACTGCCCATCCGCGCGCTCGGGGCTGAGGCGCGTTGAAGGCGTTTCTCGGTGCGGAATAGGCTCCCCGGGGATCGCACTGTGCTGGAAGGGAAACGGGTTCCATGTCGATCTGGGCGTCCGCGCAACAGCCGCTGGTTGTGCCGACCCCGCCGATCCCCTCCGACGACGGGTCCCTCGATGACGGAATCGATGTTGCTGGGCGTCAGCGGCGCGCGGTGCCGCAACCACCCCCGCTGGATCGGCACGGGCCGGCCCGAGTGGTGGCGATCTGCAACCAGAAGGGCGGCGTCGGCAAGACTACCTCGACGATCAATCTGGGTGCAGCGCTCGCCGAGTACGGCCGCCGGGTGCTGTTGGTTGACTTTGACCCGCAGGGGGCGCTCTCGGTTGGGCTTGGGGTGCCCTCGCAGCACCTTGACCACACCATCTACAACCTGATCATGGAGCAGGACGTCGGAGTGGACGAGGTCGTCCGGCCGACGTCGGTGCCAGGCATGGACCTGCTGCCCAGCAACATCGACCTGTCCGCCGCGGAAGTGCAATTGGTCACTGAGGTGGGGCGGGAGCAGACGCTGGGTCGAGCCCTTCGGCCGCTGCTGCCGCACTATGACTTCATCCTGGTCGACTGCCAGCCGTCGTTGGGTCTGCTCACTATTAATGCGCTGACGTGTGCGGACGGCGTGTTGATCCCGCTGGAGTGCGAGTTCTTCAGCCTGCGCGGGGTGGCGCTGTTGATGGACACCATCGACAAGGTGCGTGAGCGGCTCAACCCCAAGCTGACGATCACCGGCATCCTTGCCACGATGTACGACCCGCGCACGCTGCACGCCCGCGAGGTGATGGCCCGCGTGGTGGAGGCTTTCGGTGATGCCGTGTTCGACACTGTGATCAGCCGAACGGTCCGGTTCCCGGAGACCACTGTCGTTGGCGAGCCGATCACTCGGTGGGCACCGAAATCCGCCGGAGCAAAGGCCTACCGGGCGCTGGCCCGCGAGGTGATCGCACGATGACTGTAGTGCAGGACCCGGTGCCGCCGGCCGCCCCTGCGGCATCGGACCGTTTTACGGTGCGGCTGGAGAACTTCGAGGGCCCGTTTGATTTGCTGCTGCAGCTCATCTCGCAGCAGCAGCTGGACGTGACCGAGGTGGCGCTGCACCGCGTGACTGACGAGTTCATCGCGCACCTTCGCGTGCTGGGTGAGTCTTTCGACTTAGACGAAACTACTGAATTCCTGGTCGTCGCAGCGACGCTGCTAGACCTCAAGGCGGCCCGATTACTGCCGTCGGCTGAGGTCGAGGACGAAGCGGACCTTGCGCTGCTGGAGGCGCGTGACCTGCTATTCGCGCGGCTGCTGCAGTACCGGGCGTACAAACAGGTCGCGGCCCTGTTTGCCGAACTTGAATCCGCGGCGCTGCGCCGTTACCCGCGATCGGTGGCGATCGAAGAACGGTTTGCCGGTTTGCTGCCCGAGGTCTTACTTGGTGTCGACGTTGCCCAATTCGCCGAGATCGCGGCCGCAGTGTTTCGGCCCAAACCGCCGCCGACGGTGTCGCTGGATCATCTGCATATCCCCCGGGTATCGGTGCACGAGCACGCCGCTCTGCTACGTAGTCGGCTGGCCCGCGAAGGCCAGGCGAGCTTCCGCAGTCTGGTTGCCGACTGTGGACACACGAGAGAGGTGGTCGCCCGCTTCCTGGCGTTGCTGGATCTGTACCGTGCCGCGGTGGTGGTCTTCGATCAGATCGATCCCTTGGGCGACTTGTGCGTTCGGTGGACGGGCAGCGCTGAGCAGACCACCGCTGCAGTGTTGGATGAGGACGAGGACTACCGGTGAACGAACCCGCGCTTCTGGAAGCCTGCGCCGGAGCCGAGACACTGCCGGCACTGGCTGGTGACAATGAGCTGGATGCTGCCCTGGAAGCACTGCTGCTGGTGGTGGATTCGCCGGTGGGCGAGGACGTGTTGGCCAGTGCACTGGGTCAGCCGGTGACGCGGGTGGTCCAGGCGCTGCAACGGTTGCGGGATGGCTACGCCAGCACCGGACGCGGGATCGACCTGTGTCACGTGGCGCAGGGCTGGCGGTTGCACACCCGCGACGTGTACGCACCGTTCGTGGAACGGCTGTTGCTGGACGGCCAGCGTGCCAGGCTCACCCGAGCGGCCCTGGAGACCCTGGCCGTGGTGGCCTACCGCCAGCCGGTGACCCGCTCGCGGGTTGCCGCGGTGCGCGGGGTGAACGTCGACGGGGTGATGCGCACGTTGCTGGCGCGCGGTCTGATCGAAGAGGTCGGGACCGATCCGGAGACCCACGGTGTGCTGTACTGCACGACGGAAGTGTTCCTGGAGCGGCTTGGGCTCTCTTCGTTGGAAGAGCTGCCGCCGATTGCCCCGCTGCTGCCCGATATCGACACGATCGATGACGTTCCCATCTAAAGGCGATGTCCCAATTTGAGGCGGTCTCTGCGTTGCCCCGCCTGCACAAGGTGCTTGCTCAGGCCGGGGTGGCCTCCCGGCGTGCCGCCGAGGAGATGATTGCCTGTGGCCGGGTCCAGGTGGATGGGGCGGTGGTGCGCGAGATGGGGGTGCGGGTCGACCCCGAGCGCGCAGTCATCCATGTCGATGGCATGCGGTTGGAACTGCGTTCCGACGTGGAGTACCTGGCGTTGAACAAGCCCCGCGGCGTGCACTCCACGATGTCCGACGACCGCGGCCGGCCCTGCGTAGGCGACTACGTGGCCGACCGGGCACAGCGACTGTTCCATGTCGGCCGCTTGGACGCGGACACCGAGGGACTGTTGCTGCTCACGAACGACGGGGAGCTCGCGCACCGGCTCATGCATCCCTCCTACCGGATACTCAAGACCTACCTGGCCGAAGTGCCCGGCCCGGTGCCTCGATCATTGGGAAGGACCTTGCGTGCCGGAGTGGAATTTGACGACGGCCCGGTGGCAGTCGACAGATTTCGGGTCGTGCAGGCCTTGCCCGGCAAGGCGCTGGTCGAGCTGGTGCTGCACGAGGGCCGCAAGCACATCGTGCGCCGGTTGCTTGCCGAGGTTGGGCATCCGGTTCAGCGGTTGGTGCGTACCGCGATCGCCGATGTCCGCTTGGGGGAGCAGCGCCCCGGCACGGTCCGAGTGCTGTCCCATTCCGAAGTAGGCGCCCTGAATCGCGCGGTCGGCCGGTAGCCTGGCCGCGGCTCGGCCTTACAAGCTGCGGCGGGCAGAATGGGCCCGGTAGCGAGTCAGTCGGGAGGGTCAGCCGGGTGCAGCGAGGCGACGGGTTACGCGGAGTGGTGGCGGTGGACGGGCCTGCTGGCACCGGAAAGTCCACCGTGGCCCGCCGGCTGGCGGCGTCGCTGGGTGCTCGGTATCTGGATACCGGTGCGATGTATCGAGCCGCCGCGCTCGGCGTCCTTCGAGGTGGTGTCGACCCCACCGAGCCCACTGCGGTGTATGAGGTGGTGGCACGGCAGCACATCGAGGTCGGCACCGATCCGGATACCCCCTGTGTGCTGCTGGACGGCGAGGACGTCACCGCAGAGATCCGTGGGCCTGCGGTGACCACCGCGGTCAGCCCGGTTTCCGCGGTGTCCCAGGTGCGTGACCTGCTCGTCGCCCAGCAGCGCCGGATCATCTCCGACGCCACCGCTTGCGGCGGCGGCATCGTGGTGGAGGGCCGCGATATCGGGACCGTGGTGGTACCCGACGCCCCGTTGAAGGTGTTTCTCACCGCGACTGCGGCGCAGCGGGCGGCGCGCCGGGCAGCCCAGGACGGTGTTGATGACGTGGAAGAGGTCCACCGCGCCGTCGAGTGCCGCGACCGGTTCGACTCCGGCCGGGCTGCGTCGCCGATGCGCGCAGCCGAGGACGCCGTCGAGCTAGACACCACCACGCTGGACGTCGACGCCGTGCTCGGCAAGCTGTACGAGCTGGCCGTTGCGCGTGGGTTGGTCATGCTGGCAGTACGGAGCCGGACGTGACTTCTGGGTTGCCACCGGGGTTGCTCGAGGGCACCTGGCCGTGGTTGCAGGGCTTCACGCGGTGGATCGGCACTTGGTGCTTCTTCGTCGGTTATCGGTTGCACATCTGGCACCGGGAGCGGATTCCCACGACCGGGCCCGTCGTGGTGGTGGCCAACCACAGCGCGATGGTCGACGGTCCACTGTTGTACGGGCTGCTGGGCCGGCGCAGTGCGTTCCTGATCAAGCAGGAGATGTTCCGCGGGCTGCTGGGCTGGATTTTGCCCCGGATCGGGCAGCTGCCCGTCCGCCGCGGTGAGGCCGACCGGGCGCCGCTGCTCACCGCTGTCCGGCTGCTACGTCATGGCGGGGTAGTGGTGGTGTTCCCGGAAGGCACCCGCGGCGAGGGTGATGTGTCCAACGCGCAGCAGGGTGCTGCGTGGCTGGCCCGGACCGGTGAGGCACCGCTGCTGCCGGTGGTCGTCCGTGGGACCCGCCGCCCTCCTGGTAGCAAGCGACGGTTCCGGCCGCGTGTCGATGTCCTGGTCGGCGAGCCCTTCACGATGCCCCCGGGTAAGGGGCGAGCGGCATTGGCCGCAGCCACCAACGAGATGCGCAACCGGTTGGTCGCGCTGGTTACCGAGCTGGACGAGCTCCGCCGCCTAAGCCGGGCAGGTGCGGCGCGACTGGAGGGAGCGTGATGAGCAGTCTCGCGTCCGGCGACGGAACCTGGTCCGACGATGCCGACTGGGCGGCGCTGGATGATGTCGAGGAGGCCGACGCCGGGGCGGATGTGGCGCTTGAGCAACCGGTGCTCGCTGTGGTGGGCCGCCCCAACGTGGGCAAGTCCACGCTAGTCAACCGGATCCTCGGGCGTCGCGAGGCGGTGGTGCAGGACGTGCCGGGAGTCACCAGGGATCGGGTGGCCTACGACGCGCTGTGGAATGGGCGGCGGTTCACCGTGGTGGACACCGGAGGGTGGCAGCCCGACGCGCGTGGTCTGCAGGCCGCGGTGGCTGGGCAGGCGGAGCTCGCGATGCGCACCGCGGACGCGGTGCTTCTGGTGGTCGATGCCACGGTGGGGGCCACCGCGGCAGAGGAGGCGGTGGCCCGGGTGCTGCGCCGCTCGTCCACTCCTGTGGTGCTGGCCGCGACCAAGGTGGACGACGAGCGGACGGTCGCCGACACCGCGGCACTGTGGTCGTTGGGGTTGGGCAAGCCCCATCCGGTGAGCGGGCTGCACGGTCGCGGTACGGGCGATCTGCTCGACGCCGTGCTGGACGTGTTGCCGTCTGCGCCGCGGGATGTCGCAAGCCGCACCGCGGGACCCCGCCGAGTCGCACTGGTTGGCAAGCCCAATGTGGGCAAGTCCAGCGTGCTCAATCGGTTGGTGGGCGAGCAGCGCTCGGTGGTGCACGAGGTCGCCGGTACCACGGTGGACCCGGTGGACTCGCTGGTGGAGCTCGACGGCGAGCTGTGGCAGTTCGTGGACACCGCCGGCCTGCGTAAGCGGGTGCGGACGGCGAGTGGCACCGAGTACTTCGCTTCGCTGCGCACTCAAGCAGCGATCGAGGCCGCCGAGGTGGCGGTGGTCCTCATCGACGCCAGCGAGCCGATCACCGAGCAGGACCAGCGAGTGATCACCTCGGTGATCGAGTCCGGGCGAGCGCTGGTGCTGGCGTTGAACAAGTGGGACCTTGTTGATGACGATCGACGCCGCGAGCTGACCCGCGAGCTGGACCGTGATCTGGCACGGGTCCGCTGGGCCCAGCGGGTGAACATCTCGGCCCGCACCGGACGATCGGTCGACAAGCTCGCACCGTTGCTGCGCACCGCCCTGGAATCCTGGGACCGCCGGGTGCCCACCGGGCAGCTCAACGCGTGGTTGTCCGAGGTGATCGCGGCGACGCCGCCGCCGGTGCGCGGTGGTCGGGCGCCCAAGGTGCTCTTCGCCACCCAGGCCGGCACCCGGCCACCCACCTTTGTGCTATTCACCACCGGGTTCCTCGAGGCCGGGTACCGCCGATTCCTGGAGCGGCGGCTCCGGGAGACCTTCGGCTTCACCGGTAGCCCGGTGCGCATCTCCGTCCGGATCCGGGAGCGCAAATCACGGTAGCGCCGCGGCCCTCAGCGGATGTTCTGCACCGGCCTGTTCAACGGCGCGGTGGCACTCCAGTAGCCGTGTCGACTGCGCTAGGCTGGGCAGGCGCCCGAGAGGGCGTGGCCGGGACGTGGCGCAGCTTGGTAGCGCACTTGACTGGGGGTCAAGGGGTCGCAGGTTCAAATCCTGTCGTCCCGACCAAGCGGGAGCCCGCTGACGCTGATCAAAACACCACGTCAGCGGGCTTTTCTCACGCCAAGAGTAGATCTTGCTTGGCTGGGGACCACGCGCAGCTGGGGACCATTTGGGGACCACGCGGTCTGGGAAGCCGGCGACTCTGATGTGGTCTGCGGCTGGCCGTGGAGCGCTGGTACAAAGCTTGCGCACCAACGCACGAGCGACTCAAGGGAGCGCGAATGGCGGTACCGGACTATCAGAGCCTAATGGCGCCGTCCTTGAAGGTCCTCCAGGACGGGGAAGCCCGCACTGCGCGCCAGGTGCGCGATGCAGTAGCAAGCATCATCGCGCTGTCCGAGGACGACCGGCAGGCAACGATCCCCAGCGGAGCGCGTCTGTTCGATAACCGGGTGCATTGGGCGATCACCTACATGGCGCAAGCTGGTCTCGTGCGTCGCCCTCGACGGGGCTTTGTTGAGATCACAGATCGAGGAAGAGACGTACTCGCCAAGAACCTTGAGCGTATCGACAACGGCGTGTTGAGCTGGTTTCCGGAGTTCGTGGACTTCAAGAGTCGAGCAAAGGACCAAAAGCACGCGGACGTCGGGTCGTCTTCAAGTGTTCATTCCGAGCCGGACTCGGTTCCTCCGGAGGAGGCTATCAGCGCTGCCGTCCAGCTCGCGAACGCTGCCCTCACTGATGAGTTGCTCATCAAAGTTCGTGATCGTGATCCGATATTTCTCGAGCACCTCGTTCTGAAGGTCCTGACCGCCTTGGGGTATGGCGGTGCGAACGGGGCCGCTGAGCACCTGGGACGTACCGGTGACAGGGGCCTCGACGGTGTCATCCGACAGGATGCGCTGGGTCTTGACCGGATCTACGTGCAGGCCAAGCGCTATGCGGCTGAGCACTCGGTGGGCAGACCCGAAATTCAGGAGTTTGTGGGAGCGCTGCACGGCGCGCAGGCAGACCGCGGGGTCTTCATTACAACGAGTCGGTTCACCGCCGAGGCTCAAACTTATGCGGAGCGGGTGCACGCGCGGGTCATTCTTATCGATGGTCAACAGCTCGCGCGGATGATGGTGACGCACAACATCGGTGTTCAGGTCAAGGACACGTATGTGATCAAGCGCGTAGACGAGGACTTCTTTGAGGACGGATAAATCTGGCTACTTAGCCATGGCCCTTCTCGATTGGGGCTTTTTGGGTCGGTAGGTTGGGCACGGCTCGGAGCCGAGGACTGGTTGGTGATTGAACGGTGCCCAGGAACGCGGACAGCGACTCGCCAGCGGCTGCGATGGATGTTGCGTCGGGGTGCAAGTAACGCTGGGTCGTGGTGAGCGAACCGTGGCCGGCGATCTTCCGCAGGACGTGCACGGGGACCCCAGCATCGGCCATCCACGTCAGTCCGGTGTGTCTCAAGTCGTGGCGACGTAGGTGCTCGTAGCCGAGCGCGGTGACCACTTCGTCCCAGTGGGTCGCATCGCGTAGCACCGCGGTTGTAATCCGACCACCGCGTGGACCAGTGAACAGCCGGGCCGTGAGGTCCGGGCCGGCTGCGGCGACTCGGTTCGCCACAAGCTCGCGCACCGCGGCGATGAGGGGGACTGCGCGGGCGCGTTTGCCCTTGGTTCCCTTGTCGGCCACGCCGCCCGGTGACGGTGTGGTCTGCCGGCGGACGGTCCAGGTCCACGAGGATGTGTCGACGTCGCCGACCCGGACCCCGGCCACCTCACCGATGCGGGCCGCCGTGCAGGCAGCGAAGACCACGACATGACCCCAGCCGGGGAATTGATCCGCCGAACGCGCAACCAGCGCATCGGCCAGATCCACGAGTGCTGACCAGTCGGGCAGCGCGAGGGAGCGCGGGTCATCGAGTTCATCCTCAGCCCGCTGATACTCGCGCTGCCATCCCGTGACCCGGGCCGGATTACGGTCGATGATTCCGTCGCGCACGGCCTGTTCCATTACCCGAACGAGGACCGCCAGGCTGTTTTTCACCGTAGAGCGGGTGCAGCCGTCCGCGATCCAGCCGTGGACGGCCCGGTCGACAGCACCATTGGTGATCATTCGCACTGGCAGGTGGCCGAGTGTTGGCATGACCCGCTTGCGCCAGCCCGACAGGTACGGGTCGAGGGTCTTAGCTTCCAGCCCACGCAGCGCCAAGGTCATGTGTGCCGTGCCGTAGTCGGCCAACGTCATCGTGGCCGCAGTCGGATCGACACCGCCGAGCGCCGCGCGCCGCAGGTCGGCGATCCAGTTGACTGCTGCCTGCTCGGTCTCGAAGGCCTCCGACTTGGACACCCGGCGCTTAGTCACCGGATCAATCCACCGGACCCGAGCCCGGAAAGCGGCCCGCCGGTCGGGCCGTTGCTCGACGTCCGCCGACAGGGAGATGCCGGTCGGGGGAGTGACAGCACTCATCAGGCAGCCCTGCCCGGGTCAACGCGGCGGCTCAACAGCCACTGCTCGACGTCGCGCGCGTTATAGACCGTCACGCGAGACGACAGCTTGACAAACGGTGGTCCCTGCACGGGACGGGACGTGCGCCAGCGGCGGATCGACGAGGCGTCCACGCCCAACAGGTTGGCAAGTTCTTCGGTCGAATACCACCGGCCGCCCAACAGCTCGGCCGTGGTGCCCTCGTCTTGTGACGGGTCCATTGGTCGCTCCCTCAAGCGGCTTGATCGCGAGTTGCCGAACTGTTGCCAGGTGGTTCACCGGCAGCGAGTTGCGCGGCGGTGTATTCGGCTTTCCATCGCTGTCGTTCGGCGATGGCATGCAGCAGGAGTACGGGTCGGGGTGGTATCTCGGGGTCGGACGGTGCGGTGCGTTCCCACACGTAGGGCCCGTCCTCGGGGCCATAAGCGGGCTGGATGCCAGCCTGTTGGAGGAGTTGCCGAACGAATTCGCCGCGTTCGGCTCGGTGGTCATCGAGGTCCTTGTTGGACCACTTGCGGGACACCAGCACGCGGCGCCCGGCGATGCCCAGGTTTTCGAGTTTGTGGGCGTTGCCCTTGCAGCGTCCTGGGGTCATGGAGTGGCGGGCGCCTTTGGGTTGGATGCCGTACAGAAGCCACACCGGACACCGCGGCGAGCAGGGGGTGAGCTGTAGTTCGGCGTGCAGTCGGTGGGCGTGATCGCGTTGGGCGTCGGTGGCGTGCTCGTTGAGGCCAGCGGCTTGGCCGATGCTCTTGGATAAATATTTCGTGAGGTAGCCGATGTGGCGACCAGCTTTCTCGGTGCCGCCGAGAATGCCTTTAACGTGCACCTGCGCCCCGAACCGGACCACATGGGCGGGTTCGGTTAGCTCCTCGCAGGCCTGCTCCCAGGTGGGCAGTGGTGCACCGGTGTCTGGGTCGGCGAACGCCTTGGCCCGCACGTCCCACACTGGCAGCCGCCCGTCCGTGTAGACGAGCTGGTCATGCGCCGGCCACCACACCTGGTGATAAGTCGCCGCCGTGATTTGCCGTAGTTCGGCGCGGGGGATGGTGCCTCGAATTGCGGCATGGAAGTGCGGCGCACCGCGCTTCTGGGGTTCGACGGTGCCGAAGTACTGCACGTCCCAGCCGACGCAGCGTCGAGTGTTCTGCCAGAACCGATCCAGCAGGGCCGGGAAGTGGATCGCGTCCCGCGCCGCCCGCCGATAGTCATAGTGGTCCGGGTCCACGGCGGCACCTTCGGCGTCGACCCGCCCGTAGCTGTCGAGGGTGAGGGTCAGGAATGTCGAAGGTCGGTAGCGGCCGGCGAACACCTGTCCTACGGTGCGTTTGGTGACTGGTCGGCGGGGCAGGTTCGGGGCGTCCTGGCGGCGCCGGGTCGAGCGGCGGAGCGGCTTGGGGGGTGGATCGAGTGGGGTGAGCCGTCCGCGCACCCCGGCCGCGCGGAGTTGGGCGTCGAGTTCGGCCACGGACTCGGTGATCTGCTCACACGAGACCTCATCCCCGTGGGCCTTGCACTCGGTGTAGGCAGCGAGGAGATCGGCCCGGGCGGCCATCAACGCCGTGTGGTCCTCACTGGGCGTAGCCCGCTCGGTGACCGGCTCGGTCTCGAGGTGCCAGCCCTCTCGGCACTGGGCCATCCGCAACCGGCGGGCCTTGTCCGCACACGGGCGGCACTGATCCTCCCGGGTGGATCCGCAGGGCACGGGGACGACCTCGACGCGGCCGGTGGGGGTGTCGATGCGGCGCATGGCCAGCGGTCGGACGCACACGCCGTGCTGTTCGGCTAGGGCGTGGGCGACGTCGGCGCTCAGTGGGAGTGCGGCGCGCTGGGCTCGGGTCATCCGGGCGGCGTCCAGGGTGGCGGGTTCGGTGCTGGTCATCAGACCGCGACATCCCCCGGGGTGGCCAGGTGACGCAGCGCCACAAGTCGGATGGTGGTGGCTGCGCTGGGTGCCAGATCGGCGCCGATGCCGTGCTGGGCGAACGGCGCGCCGCCATAGACCCGCAGGGACTCCCTGCCGGGCAGGTGGCCGGTCACCGACAGGTGCACCCGCTCGCCGTTGGGGACGCGCCAGGCCTGGGCAGTGACCTCGGTGAGGGTGTCGGCCCAGGCCAGCAGCGCCTGGGTGAGCGCGGAGGGGGCGCCACGGGACAGCTGCACGGTCACCTGCGGTCTGGACCTCGTAGCGGCCACGTGCACCGAGGCGATTGTGGGTAGCTCGAACTCGACGAGGTGAGCGCCGAGCGCCGCGAGCAGGTCAGCTGTGCTGTTCATGCGGCACCTCCGCGCGTCGAGCTGGTCGGGTCGGTGGGTCTGGGTGGGAAGGGCAGCACCGCCGTGTCATGCGTGATGGGGCCGGTGACGAACGTTTCGAGGTGTTTAATCACCTCGTCAGGGACCCAGCCGGCGCGGATGCGCAGGGGTTCGCGGATGCCCTCGCCGACCACATAGCCGGTCCCGGCTTCTGATTCGCTGATTCGGTTGGCCCAGGCGCCCCGCTCGTAGGCGTTCTCCCCGAGCACCATGCCGACGTGGGATTTAGCCGACACCCGCAGGCAGATCCGACGCGGGAACAGCTCCCGAACCGGCACAGTGTCCTTGGTGGGTTCCTGCACATACCCGCGCACGGTGAAGCCCAGCGCCCGTCCCTGGGTGGTCAACAACGCGACACGTTCGGTGATCGCCTCCCGGGTCTTGCGGTCGGTGTATTTGGTTAATGCGCCGATCTCGTCGAACTCCAGTAGCTCCAGTGGGTGTTCGGGGCTAATTGGTACCGTGCGCACCCGCCCGGCGAAGGCGGCTTTGCGCGCGTCCATCTCGGCGACTAACTCGTCGAGCACGGTTAGGGCGTCGCTGCCGGTGACCGCGTAACGGTGGAAAATCCGCCGCCCGTAGGCCAACTCCATTCCCTTCGGGTCGATCCCCGAGACCCGCACCAGCCCGTCCCGGATGGCGGGGGCGACCGAGACCAGCGGACACCACATGACGGAGTTCTTGCCCGCTCCGGTGGCGCCTGCGGTCAGGGTGTGGCCGCCGGCGAGGGGGATGTGCCAGTCCTGGCCGTACTCGGTGCGCCCGGCCCACACTCGCCGCAAATCCACCGATCCACCCTCGATACCGGCGAGCGTGGTGAGATCGGGGCAGTTGACCGGGTTGGCGAGCAGGTTGCGGCGCTGGAAATCGATCGAGACCACGTTCGGGGATAGTTCCCGGACCTGGCAGCGCGCCACGCCCCGGGCACAGGCCAGCGCGCGGGCGGCCTCGTCGAAGTTCTCGGGTTTCTGACCGGGCGCCAGCCGCACGTGAACCTCGTCCCACGACGCGCCGGAGCGCACCCCGAGCACCGCCGGTAGCTGGGCTGGCATCGGGCGTCGGACGCGGCCGAGGGAGCGTCCAAGGGGAGTCAGCGCTAGCACGATCGGCGCGGGGTCTTGCTTGATGCCCAGGCCGCAGGCATGCAGCCACTCGGGCAGCTTGGGCGCGTACACCGTCCAGCGCAGCCACCAGGCCCGCAAATGTCGACCCGCCCACGCATCGAACGACGCTAGGTTGATCAGTCGCCACCCGGTGAGCACTCCCGCGACCACACCAGCGGTGGCGGCCAGGGATGCCCATCCCCACCAGTGCCACCACGCCAGCGCGCCCAACACGGTCAGGGTGGTTCGCCAGTGCGCGAGAGTCTGACGCAACGCCCAAAACACGGTCTTGATCACCAGCCACAGGGCGAGGAAGGCTACCGCCGCTGCGGCGAGCGCTTCGGCGATCGTGACCAGGGCCTTACCAAGTTTGGCGAGCACCCACACCACGACGCCGAGCGCGCCGCCACCGGCGATCAGCAGGGCAATTGTCTGTGCGTCCATCACCGATCACCCCCGATGGTCATCCGGGCGATCGCGATATGTGTTTGGTTGGTGCGGTTGTCATTCCCACCGGGGAGGGGGCTTGCGCCCGACCCGGTGGGCCTGCGTATCCTCATTACTGTTCACTCCTGAGTTGGGTGGACAGCGCAGAAGCGGACCAGGTTGGTAGCCAGAGATTCCGCTTCTGCGCGTTTGCCGGTCTTGCGGTTGATGAGGGCGTGCGGCATTACCGCGCCACCCCCGGCGCGTTGGTTCCCTTCATCAATTTCTTCTTGCGATGTTTTTATGACAGGCACTGGCAGCTACGGCAAACTGGTTGATGCCGATCAGATAGGCGGCCATTCCTATCCGCTGTTTGCCCCAAGAGCCCATCATTATCACCTCCTTTCTTCTACTTCCCAGCGTGATTACCAAACCCCGGGCACGCGGGAACTGCATGTGCTTACTGGCCAACCTGCGTCGGTGATGGTGCGAGCACGGTGACATCGTTGGCGCTGCAGATCTGCCAAATCCAGTTATCGAGCCGTACCGGAAACAGGCCCAGCCGAGCCGCTGAACTCCCAGGCGTATACGGCATCACGGTGCCCTGGTGTTTCGCCCCGTCGGTAAGTTGTACCCGGGTGCCCGGGGGCGGTGGTGGTCCTGTTTTAGCGGTTCTGTGATTGGCTGGAGTTTTTGCTGTCTTCGTCATATTTCTGTGCCTGTTCTTCGAAGGCTGCAGCGGCGGATTGGAGGGCGGCGAGGGTCCACCACGGCAAGGTGGCGGCGGCCTGGAT
>JALZHU010000260.1 GCA_030860695.1 Actinomycetota bacterium | reverse complement strand
ACAAGCCGGACCACAGGCCGGCAGGTACCACGCGCCCACAATCGAGCACGGCCAAATGAAGATCGTTAAACAAGCTTGGAATGATCACTCAAATTCGGGCGGTGGATCCAGGCTGAGGCGCCCGCTCGGTCACAACATCGTGGATCCACTCCGCACCGTCGCAGGACACATGCGTGAGCTGGGTAGATCGGGCCTGGCCCAGCAAGTCGAAAAACTCACGCAAAGTGGCGCGGTGCGGTTCTTGCTGGGAATAGGGTAGGAAGCTGGCGCGGTGGTACAGCAGTATCCCCGTTTCCAGCTTCCTATCCTACTCAGCCATAGGTTCGCCTAGGATTTCTTCTGCCATCCGGAGCGGCTCTGGCTCCTCATCTGTCGCCAATCTGTCCACCTCGTTGATTTTTCTGATGGCGTCGTGCACCCAACCAGGAGGCAATCGGCGTTGGTTTGCAGCAAGTTGACAAAGAAAAAGGCGTCGGAAGCATGCTCTAGTATCGACATCGAATAGAGCGAGGTCGCTAGTTGCAATGCGAAGGCAAGTATCGTAAACGGTAGCGAGCTCGTTAGGATTTTTTTCCTTGTTAGCAGCTAGCCAGAGTTTGATCAATGCGTTCGCGGCTGACGCCGGGCGGCCCTGCCCAACATCATGAAAAGTTGTGACCATTCTTCCGAGTTCATCATTCCAGAATGGTTCAAGCGCATGCGCAAGACTGTCAACTCCAGTGTCACACACGAAGTCAATTTGCTTTCGAATTATTTCATGGTGCTCGGTTGTCCAGCCGAATTCAACCCCTGGCTGTGGGTATTCATTGTACGTCCAGTACAGATCACAATGCGTGGCACCTTGGTCGGCTGCATTACGCAATTTCAGGCGAAAGACCCGCCGGCCATTATCCCAATTTCTATCCAGTCGCACCGTATGAATGAGGTTATTCCACCCTTCCTTAGGCAATTGGGAAGCCCACAGTAACGTGATCTTTCGCCAGTCGTATACTGGATCAACACTGTCAGGAAACAGCTGTCGTCCAGTGATTTCTCCCGCGATAAGCACGGTCAGCAGGACAAGGTTCGCCGAGTAGGCAGCATGGCGAGCGGGCACAAAAATACGATCCGGTTCGTAACTGTCATAGCTGGTGTCGTGTCGAGGAAAGAGCGACCGATGGAACAAGGCTAGAAGCACCTCGCGCAACAGTTCACGTCGGGTTTTCGGTAGTATTTGCAAACGTTCAATAATAAATGACACTATCGTGGCTCGCATAGTCAGGGGTGCAAACGACAGCAGGGCATGCATAAAAGTGTCATTAAGAGGCGCTGACCTACTGCGTGTGGTACCGCGTTCTGCCGTTTCGGCGAGTTCATCCAGCTCCAGTGTGACTAGCCGTGCGATGAGGTACTCACCGAAGGTGGTGTGCAGGAATTCAAATGTTTTCAGCTGAGTATCATCACGGGTAGCTTGGGCCTCGTGAACGAAAAAGAACCGTCCGATCACAACCTCGGCCGCGGTGAGCTCAGCACGCAACCCAGATGGAAAGTGCTGCTGATTGCTTGGCTCACCCAACAGCACGGGAAGGTCCGCGTCAAGTTCAGCTTCGGTCACCCACTGGCGCTTGCGATTGAACATGGCGAATGCCACCACTGAGAGACGAAGCAACTCCCGGGCTACTGCGCGCTCGAACTGCGCGGCAGACAGGGGCTGTGCTGGTCTTATGCATCTCGCGTTCGGCGAAACGGGTCAGCAGTCGCTCATATAGCTCGGCCTGTCCCAGCACCGCATCCTCGCGCTGTAGCGGGTTGCCATCAGCGTCGTAAAGCGCCAGCATCAGCAACAACAACGGCTGGCAGGCCAGCTCAGCGTGTGCAAGTACCGACTCGATCGGTAGCGGGCGTACGCCACGGGCGGCAAAGCCGGAGGCATTCAGGGTATTCCATGCCGAGAGCCATTGCGCGATCTGGTTATCACGGAACGGTTCAAGGCGCACAGCGACCATGCCTGGGACTGGGCGAGCTCGGTCGGCGACGGCTGTGCGGCTAGTCACCAGTACTACCACCGGCCTCCCTTGGTCGGCCTCACGGCGCTGAAAATCGGCAACCTTTTCCAAGTAATCGGACTGGTTTACTCCGGTCGCCTGCAGCAACTCGTCAAACCCGTCCAGCAGCACCACCGGCAGGGCATCTTCGGCACTTCGCGCGAGGGCAGCCCATGACATGCTCTCGCCGGTAGCAGCCCTAATGGCATGCTCAATTTGAGCTTGTGGGTCAGCGTCGGCAGGTACGTCCCGCAGCGCTACTCGTAACGCCAAAAACTCGCTCGGCGGCAGCCGTGCCGAGAGCACCTGGGTGAGCAGTGACTTTCCGGAACCTGGTTGGCCGAGCACTAGCAGCGGTGCTTCGATGGCCTGAGGCACGGTAAGATACCCTAGGAGGAACCCCTCCAAGTCATCACGGACGGGATGCACGCTCCACCAACCCTCATTGGCAAGCCGGGCAGTCGTCTGCACGCCAGCAGTTCGAAAATCCGGATTTACATATGCCTCGGCAAGCAATGGAATACGCAAACCCTCCGGGATCTCTCTAGAAGAGAGAATAGGCCGACCAAGCGCAGCCTGGTAAGCACGAGCCAAGGCAAGACGCTGCTCGTTAGGCAGCCGACCCGTGCTGATAGCGGCAAGGACATCCTGCACCCGCGCCAGCCCGGTACTCACCCGTCGAACATCAGCACGAGTCGCCTGATGGTCTATCAAATTTGCCCAAAAAGCGACTTCGGGGAAATCAAGTGCTAGTCGCCGGAACAGCTCCTCGTATCGACTGACGGCTCTTGCTGGCACTTCACGGAACACTGCGTCGCGGAACCGTTGCCGTTGAGCGTCATTCAGCCGGTCCCACACAGCTAAATCCCTCACAAACCGGGATAGTTCATCCGACAGATGTTGGTAGAAACCCTCCACCATCTTCAGTGTCTGCTCGTACGGCCGGTGGGCCGCCGGCATCGGAACATCTGTCCGTAGCAGCACATCCGCCAATGCCCGCAAGTTCGCGTTCTTTACCGCGCCGCCGGTGGCGACCCCCACCTGCTCAGCTGACTTCAGTTTCAGTTCTTTGGCGTCGAACGGCAGGCTGGCCCCCGGTAGAGATTCGAAATACGCCGTGAGCACGATGACCGCGTGCGCGGCTACAAGCTGCTCACTGCGGCCCAGCCTGCTCAAGCCACGCAGTCGCCCCGTCAACCCAGAGATCAGATCACCACTGAGCCGGGCTAACTCCGACTTCGGATCGAAAAGACTCAACGTAAACCCCGCCCCCGCAGCCGAAGCCACCAGCAGCAACCCGCCGACCAGCCGGTCCAACGCAGCAACCGTCCGGTTCTCACGGCCGCCGAGCAGCTTCACTGCGTCGGCATAACTTAGGCTTCTGGTCATTCAGGTTCTCCCAGTTCCAGTGCTAACAGAGAACCAACCGCGCTACCGCCACCTGGCCAACGTAGCGGCTACAACGCCCCTCATCAGGCGTCGCTCGGCGATGTTCGGACCAGATCGAGCAGGCCGGCGTTAGGTGACATCTCGTCGGTGGTGACCGCAGTGATCACCATTGTGATGCTCACTGGGCGCATGGCCCTGGTTGAGTCACGGTCCAGGTCGCGGCTCGATCTCTCTACCACCGCCTTGTGCTCGTCGCGGCCACTACCAGGAAATAGCGCTTGGCCAGCTGGTTCAGGGCCGGAGATGAAGAGTGGAGTTGGAGCGTGGTCCAGACAGCAGGCTGGACGCGCGATCTTAGCCTGGATCCGCAGACGAGTCGTGAGACAATCTTGGGTAGCTGGAGATCAGAGAAGATGATCTTGGCTGGTGTGTGATGCGTGGAGGAGTTGCTGGTCTGGCCAGCTTTCCACTGTTGCGGTTGTTTGGGCCGGGGCGGCGCTCGGACAGGGTTAGGTGGCCGGTGGGCCTGGGCCGATGACATGTTGCCACAGCTGTAGCCATGCCGGGGCCCAGGGCCATCACCGTGGCAGGTGCAGCATCGGTGTGCGTGCGGGGCGGGCGAGTCGGGCCGGCACGGTGATGATCTGTCGGCGCAGGGTCGCGCCGCGCGCGACGCGGTGGGAGTCGCCGGCAAGTGTTCCGGCGGCGTACAGCAGGTTGTGGGCGATGGCAGCGCACAGCACCCACGCGGAGTTGGTGCCGAATCGTCCCGAGGGCATGTGAGCCAACGGCCCGTCGATCAGGTCCGCGAACACGGTTTCGATGACCGCGTGGCGGCGGTGGACGCGGCGTGCTCGATGGCCATCGCGGTCATGCCGCCGGCGCAGTGCACACCGTTCCCGAGCACCACGCCAGCTAGCATGCCGACCACCACAGCCAGCCGCGCAAGATAGCCACCCGCGGCTCACGCACGGCGAGTCCTCCCCCTCACACCGATCACTGTAAGACCCACGCTCCCGATCGTGATCTACTTGATCCATCGATTCGCCGCGTCACTCACTTCTGCCCCGCGAGGTCGAAGTCGGCGAACAACGCGTGCGTATAGGCATTTGGTTCAAGTCCCCCCTCGGACTTGAACCCCCACACACTCGGCTCGCCGATATGCCAGAGCGCACGGTGCGTTCCGGCGTCCGGAGGGAGCGCACACAGTTTCGAATCCGACTGGATCCGCTCGTCAGCGTCGAGATCAACGGCGCCATCGGCCAGTTTCTCAGCGGGCTACACGTTGGTGTCGCACTCCTCAGTGCCGTCGCTAGCGATCTTCGGTCTCCAGCTTCTTGACATTTGTGTCAAGTATTCCCGCGGCGTACCTTGGGGGTGCCCGCTCCACAACTTGCAGACTCGTTGTCTGACCAGCCACTTTGGGGTGGCACGGCCGGTCATCAAGGATGATCGGACTTCGGCGCAGCGGGTGGCGGCGGTCTGCCGATCATGACCGCAGGTCCCTGCGTAGCTCGGCCAAAATCACGTCGATCCCGGAAAAGACCAGCTCAGGCACCCTGCTCGGCGGTCCGAGGCGATGCCTCACTGGATCTCACATGACGGTCCGCCGCGGCCTGCTACATCGAGTTGCAGATCTCACCGCTATGGCGACGGACACGGGATCATCACCTCCAGCATCCACCTCGGCGCCTGCCGTTCGCCGCAGAGTCAGCCTATCCCTCCATGGGAATGGTCCTGGGAATGAAACGGAGATCCTTCGTGACCCCAGAGTCAACTGGGGCGTACCCCCTGCAAGCGAGGATGCCTGGTGGTGCCCCAATTCAATGCTTTAGCGAACCTTCCTAAACCGTGTGTCGCAGGTTCGAATCCTGCCGGGGGCACGCCTTCTGAAAAGCATAAATAGCTCGGCAAAGATCGCTGATCTTAGTCGCGTGGTGCGGCTGGTGGTGCAAAATGCTGTACGCTCGTGCCATGACTGAGGCCAGAGGCGGGCGCAGACGCCGTCAACGCGGCGAGATTGAGGTGCTGCCAAGCGGGGCACTGCGCGTCAAGGTGTACGCGGGAGAGGACCCGCTCACCGGGCGTCGACACTTCCTCCGAGAGACCATCCCCGCCGGCCCCACCGCGGCACGTGAGGCGGAGAAGGCGCGCGCACGCCTACTGAATCAGTTTGACGAGCAACGCAACCCTCGCACCAAAGCCACGGTCAACCAGCTTATGGACCGATACCTCGACGTGCTCGACGTCGATACGACGACGCGGACCAGTTACGAGGGCTACATCCGGAACCACATCCGACCGCTGCTCGGCAAGCTCTCCATCGGCAAGCTGACGGGTGAGACACTCGATTCGTTTTACTCGGTGCTCCGCCGATGTCGGGCGCACTGCAACGGCCGGCCGTTCATCGAGCACGTCACGAAAGACCCGCACGACTGCATCGGGAAGTGCAAGCCGCACCAGTGCCGTCCCCTTGCTGCCTCGTCAATACGGCAGGTGCACTTCTGCCTCAGCGGTGCACTCAAGCGTGCGGTGCGCTGGCACTGGATCAGTGTCAATCCGCTGGGCCAAGCTGAGTCGCCACGCTCGGTCAAGCACGACCCGCATCCGCCCACACCCGAGCAGGCCGCCGCTATCCTCAACGCTGCATTCAAGGATCTCTCCTGGGACGTGCTGCTGTGGTTGGCGATGACCACGGGTGCCCGGCGGGGTGAGCTGTGCGCGCTCAGGTGGGATCTCGTCGATCTCGACAATGCCGTCCTCGTCATCCGATCAAGCATTGCCCAGAACAACGCGAAAACATGGGAAAAAGACACCAAAACACACCAACAACGCCGTATCACGCTCGACGCTGCTACTGTGGAATTATTGCGAGCATACCGTCAACAGTGCGAAATGGACGCCTCAGCTGCCGGCGCGACCATCGCGACCGATGGTCGCGTATTTTCTCCATCTGTTGATCATAAGGCGTGGCTCAAACCTAGCTCTGTCTCCCAGCGCTACCGACGCATGTGCGCGCGGCTTGGCTGGGATATGCATCTGCACCAGCTCCGACACTACTCGGCAACCGAATTGATATCGGCTGGCGTCGATGCTCGTACGGTAGCCGGACGGCTTGGCCATGGTGGCGGCGGTTCGACCACATTGCGCGTCTACTCGGCATGGGTGTCAGAAGCAGATCAAAAGGCCGCGGGAGCGTTGAGCCTACGAGGGTTATGCGAAACCTCAGTTATTACTAGCCAGAGGTTAGCCAGGGATCGTTGTTCTGAAAGCTGGCGACACGCCGGATGAGATAACAGGCAACGGCTTCTCGGGTCGATAGGAAGGAGGTGACTAAACCACTTTCTCACGACGGAGAAGCCGTTGCGGTTCGATCGTATGTCAGGACTGGATGCTGAGCAACTCGACGCGCTGGAGCAGAGGGTCGGCGACCTGCTCGAGAAACCATGGGATCAGGGCATAGGCCGCCCAAAAGAGCTCATCTTGCGCGAGGCGCTTGTTGTCACGTGCGGGTATCTGCGCCAGAACATTATCGAGGAGGTGTGGGCGGAGATCTTCGGTGTGGACCAGTCCACGATCTCGCGGTATATCACGTTCCTGACGCCGCTGATCGATCAGGCTATCGCGGAGTTCAGGCCCTCCGCGGAGGAGGCAGGGGAGGCTACCAGGGGCGCGGTTGCGCTGGTCGATGGCACTTTGTGGCCATGTTGGTCCTGGGCCGGTGAGCGCGAGTTGTGGGCTGGGAAATACAAGACAACGGGTCACGGATCGCTGATTGTCACAAATCTCGCTGGCCGTGTCATTTTCGTGTCCGAGCCGGTTGCGGGCAAGGAGCACGACATGGCCAAATTGACAGGATCGGAGTGTGAGATGATCCTGAAGTTGGCCGGCGATGTGATCGGTGGCAAGGGATTCATTGGAACTGATTACATCATCACTCCGGTGCGCAAGCCGAAAGGTCGTGACCTGTCCATGAGCGAGCATGACTTCAATAATCAAATCAGCTCGCTGCGTGCGCCCGTCGAGCGAGCCGTCGCTAACCTGAAGACATGGCGGATTCTCTTTACGGATTACAGAAGACCGCTGAAGACCTCCTTGTCCTCGTTCCGGGCCACTATCGGCCTGTACTTCTTTAAGGAGGCTTTTGCATAAGATTCCGCTTGAGCGTCACCTCGGGAGTCCACAGGGAAAAAGTCGCACGCCAGCATCGTCGACGCCTGCACGCCCAGGAACTGCCGCCATATCGCGTCGGAGCACCGGACCGGCGCCGGAGGTATCCGCAGCCGCTG
>JALZHU010000259.1 GCA_030860695.1 Actinomycetota bacterium | reverse complement strand
CTGGGACCCTCGTGAGGGCTCACATCGAGCTTTGCGGGCAGGCCAGGGGCGTGCCCGATGCGCGGGGCCAGCTTACGAGCCCTCACCCCAGGTCAAGCCGTGTCGCGATGACCGTTTGAGCTCAAGGTGAAGTCTAGCGCTGTTTGTCGAAGAATTTCTGTCATTTCAATAAAAGGATCTACATCATCAGGTTCATCCACAAAGATGGTGGAACGCCTATGCTCTAAGTGAACTATCGGGCGCGCTTTGGTGAACTCTAGCAGAAGGTATGAACCGTTAAGTCCAGCATGTTCACCACGGTCAAACGGGATAACCTGGACAGTAACGTTTGGTCGCTGGCTGACCGTGATGATATGTCGCAGTTGTGCTGCCATCACGTGCCGCCCACCGACTGGCCGCCTCAATACTGCTTCGTCAAGAATCGCTAAAAACTCTGGAGGGCTGATTTACCCAGGATTGCTTGGCGACCTAACCGAGCCACAAGCCGCGTCTCGATCTCTGATTTTGATACGACCGAGCCAGCCACCCCTGTCAGCAAAGCACGAGTGTATGTCGTAACCCACCTTTCCTATCACATACACCAGAGATGCATCTGCTGGATCATCTTCGCTCATCGAACTCACCACTTTCGTCACGTTGAGAGCCTGACCCACACGCACCGAGGCGAGAAGAACTCACCCGAGAGTGCCGCCGTGAAAATTCCACTCGTGAAGCGGGAACGCAGACCTAATTAGATAACAGCGATCACCAAGCGCGCTACAACCTGGCCGACTTTTCGCCGCCTTGGAGCAACTGCAGTACGACGCTTCCCAGTGCAAGCAGGACGAATGAGACAGGGTCGGACAACCAGCAGGATCTCCAGCCATCACACTCGGGACATCACTGATGATCAATGCGTCTGGCCCAGCAACTCGCAGGCGCCAGCCGGTGCCGGGCCGATCACCCGGTCATGATGCGTCACTTACCACCCGATGTCCACGACCATCAGCCCGGCGCTTGGTGCCAGACTGGGGGCAGCGTGATCGTAGCCCGTGATCTTCGATGAGTGGTGCCCGGCATGTAGAGGTGGTGCGCGCCGTAGACGTTGCAGACCAGCTCCGTAGACCTGCAACGGCGTCAACCCAGAGATGATCGTGGTTGGAGTTCATCGAGGCCCACCCGGCATCAGGCGACGGGTACCGACCGGACGGATCATGATCTCCGGTCCTTCGACCAGCAGTGTGTGGTTCTTATGCTGACACGTTAGGTCCACCATGGTGTTGAGCTGCGGCTTTGTCCTGACAATTGTGTCATTGTGCGAACCGCAAATCATGATCATGGTCGGCTCTGGTCATCCTGGTCGGTGTGAGCTGTGATCAAGGGCTGCGGGGGTGACAGCGTCAAGCCGCATCGGTCAGTACTCTTGACCGACCGCACCGCCCTGGGCACGGGCTGGCCCCGACGCGCTCTCATGCCGATGAGCGGGCGACTATCTCACGTTGACCCCTTGTGATCTGTCTCGCTGCTCCTGTCTGCTGTATGGCCCTTTGCGTGCGCAGGTGCCGAGCTCTCGCCTTCAGGGGCGGTGTGCCGTCGGAGATACGGAAGCGGATTACAGTGCGCATACGCATGGATGATCTCTGAACGCTCGTCGGGTTCACTTCCCCGCAGAATGATCAACAGTCCGATGACCCAGGCGATTAGGGCTGCTCCGGCAACGAGGGCCACGACGCTGCCGAACGTCGAGAGACGAGAAATAACATATTCAATCGCGCTCACCGCCGGCATCCCTTCCATGGCGGTCGTTGCTTGACGTCGAGCGTCCGACGCGGCCGGTCGACGGCGCTAGAGAGGTTTACAAGGACCGCCGCTGAGCATCCGGGGTGGCCGACGCTACCGTCTAGGTTGACAAAAGTTGCCGACTCTGCCCCGCGATCTCGGAGTCTTTCACATGTCAGGTGGTCCGTTGGGGCGAGCTGGTCGCCGCGCTGCGTCGGCGTCGGCGTCAGGCTGGCAAACCAAGCACTCATGAGATCTTCCTGGCGATTTCAGGACGGCGGTGCCTGCAGGTGAGGGGGGCCTAGCTGCCCGGCGAACTGAGGAAGTCCCGTATGACCTCGCAGGTCGGGCACATGCCGCTGTTCTGCGCGGCAGGATCGAGCCTGAGGCGCTCCAGTGGACCGCCGCTCGGCAAGCCCATGGTTCATCTTTCACGTCCGGTCGGCCGCTGGCTGGCGAGTCTGCGTACCTGTGTTGCCGAGACGCCGAAGTGCTGTTTGAAGTCTCGGGCGAACTGGTCAGGGCGGAGGTAGCCGTGCGCGGCGATGACGTCTTTGATGGGTGTCATGGCCAGCGCCGGATCTTGCAGACGACGGTGGCATTCCTGCAGGCGTAGCCGTTTGAGCAGTTGCATCGGGGTGAGTTCGGTGCCCTGGAATAGCTGGTGCAAATAGCGTGGCGAGATGTTTGCGGCTTTGGCGATCCCGTTCAAGTCCAGCATGGGATTACCGAGGTGTCGACGGATAATGTCGCGAATGCGGGCCATGTGCAGCAGTCGACGGGTGCGGGGGGTGATCCCGTCTGGTTGGCCGAGTCGCTGGCGAAGCAGCCCGACCGTGCACTCGTACAGGACATGGGCCAGATCCGGGTCAGCTGTCGGCTCGGCGGTGTCGGTGAGCCCGATGAGGAACTGCGCGATCAAGCTGCGTCCCGGCATGCTCCTTGGGATGAGGGTACCGATCAGCGGCCGGATCCTCGCGTTGGCGATCGGCACCAACGCTCGCGGGAACGTCAGCATGACCAGCCGCATCAATCCTGGTCCCGTCGAATGCGTGGCCTGGGAAGGACGAGACATGTCGTACAGGACGCTGTCCCGAGCGCGAACGTCTGCCTGGTTGCCCGCCTGTTCCACCCGTATTTCGCCGCTGACGCTCAGGAGTATCCGGTAGCACTCAGGATCGCAGGCCCGGATGAGGCGTTCGGTTCGCCGCGTCACGATCTCGGAGTCCGCAGACCAGGTGAGTACCTCGATTCGAAATCGCCGATCTGGGCGACTGACATCACCGCGAGCAAGCGACCTGGTGCACGCCCATGGACTGCCAGTGGGGCCAGCTCGATGCCAGCTTCCGCCCGATAGTAGTCATATCGGTCGAGCGGGTGAATTGTTCTGGTGTCATACAGCATATCCATGACCGTTCCCCTACCGCTCCAAGACACCATTGAGACCTGCCAATTATTCAGCCGAGACGGCCAACCGGAGTTGGCTGTGAGCGCACAGCCGGTTGTGCCCACCCATCAGCGTTGAGTCACCCGGGTAACCGATGCCTGGCCATCGCGACGACGATCGGTAAACGCACGGGTGCTCGACGACCGTGATCGAGCCCTCAGCGCTGGTGTCGGCCCCCGCAGCCCAGTCGACCGGGCGAGTCGGCCGGATGACCAAGCTCGTCGGCGACCACCGTGGCGACAGACTGGAGGTCGCGGCGAAGCAATGGCAGGTGTTGGGTCCGCCGCTCAGCAGACCGCCGGTACATCCGCACATGCCGCGAGTCGCGCGGTATTGCCGCGGAGTGCGTTCTTGGGCCGATATCAGCACGGTGTGACTGGTCGGGCCGTCCGGGTGACGAGCCCTGCCATAGAGACTCGGGGGAGTGGCGTTAGCGCCAGTCCATCGTGATGGCCGACCGGATACTCCGACGTCATGGTGAGCGGAGTGTTTCGGTGGCGCATCGATCGGTGACGGCGAGCAGTTGGCGGCCTCCTGGCTGCAGACCGACCCTTGGTGCTTACGGGAACAGGATCGTGCTCAGCTAATGTTGCCCGCGCGCCGATGGCGCAGGGCCGCGTTCATTGCACGAACCCTTGCGCGACTACCGCGCCGAGATTGCTGACGAGGTGGCGCTGCGGCCCGGGCAGCGAGGTCGATGGCTTCGTTCCAAGCCGTCGCTCTCGTTCAGGGAGGACCTGAACTACCGGCTTCGAGCAGCGGAGACGAGCAAGCTGGCGTCCCGGACTGTCACTCCAGCGTTGCTGAGTAACCGATGAGTACCGCCCAACACATCAGACCAAAATCTAGCCTACTTACAGTGATATTTGCTGTTCAGACGTGGTGCCCCCGGCAGGACTTGAACCTGCACTCCCGCCTCCGGAGGCCGGTAGAACCCCGATCATGCCTGTCTTTGGCGTCTCCCCGTCTCGTTTACTCTAGTCAGCACCTCATACTATAAGTTGCCGTGGTATCCCGTAATTCATTGCGCGACCCTTGCGCGAGCGATGACCGCCGCGCCTAGATCGCCGGGTAGTGTCGGCGTCAGCGCGCCCCTCGAGCTGCTGCACGCTGCATTACTGAGTAGCATCACCCATCATTCTGACTTGAGTGGTTATGCATACAGCACCTGCGCAAAAGTTGCCCGGACCATATCGAGCAAATTGGCCCGGGGCGGTTCCACTTCATACGATAACTTGACCGCGACGCGGTGATCGTCTTATCGCCGTAAACTTCGCCTTTACGAGCACGGTGCTTCATGCAGGAATGTCGCGCGCTCCTGACAAGTTAGCTCACGGGTGCTCCGCTGCTCGGCCAGCGCGAGTACATGGTCGATTGGACCACAGACTTCGCACTGCCACACCCGCGCGGTGGCGTCATCGCTTGCGCTTACTAGCCGTCGTCCGTCGATGTTGAAGACAACGCCGCGCACCGGGCCGTTGTGGCCATGTAGTACCACTAGGCTAATTCCGTTTGTTGGGTCCCAGATTCGGACCGTGCCGTCGCCGCTGGCGCTGGCCACCCGCTGCCCATCCGGGCTGAAGGCGACACCCCCAACCGGGCCATTATGGCCACGGAGCACCACTGAGCTGGCTGCGCTTGTGGAGTCCCAGATTCTGACCGTGCCGTCGTCTCCGGCGCTAGCCACCCGCCGCCCATCAGGGCTGAAGGCAACGCCGTGTACTGGGCCGTCATGACCACGGAGCACCATGAGGGTGGCTCCGCTTGTTGAATCCCATATTCGCACCGTGCCGTCATCGCTGGCGCTGGCCACCTGCTGCCCGTCAAAGCTAAAGACCACGTCGTAGACGGGGTTGCCGTGACCGCGGAGCACCAGCGGTTGGCCACTGCCCGTAGGATCCCATATTCGCACCGTGCGGTCACCGCTGGCGCTGGCCACCCGCTGCCCATCAGGGCTGAATGCGACGCCGAACACCGTCAGGTCGTGACCGCGAAGCATCAACGATTGGCTGCTGTTTGCCGGGTCCCATATTCGCACCGTGCCGTCATCTCCAGCGCTGGCCACCCGCCGCCCATCAGGACTGAACGCGGCAGCATAAACTGGGCCTTCGTGGCCGCGGAGCACCGTCAGGTTGGCTCCGTTTGTTGCGTCCCATATTCGTACCGTGCCGTCGTCTCCGGCGCTGGTCACCCGTTGGCCATCAGGGCTGAAGGCAATACCTTCCCCGATTGGGCCCTTGTGGCCGCGGAGCACTACTGGCTGGTTTCCTCCTGCCAGGTCCCATATCCGTACCGAGCCGTCCTCGCCGGCGCTGGCCACCTGCTGCCCATCCGGGCTGAAGGCAACAGTGTAGATCGGGCCTTTGTGTCCGCGAAGCACCACCGGCTGGTCCACACCTGCCGGGTCCCATATTCGCACCGTGCCGTCATAACCGGCGCTGGCCACCCACTGTCCATCAGGGCTAAAGACAATACTTCTTATTTGCCTGTCGTGGCCGCGCAATATGACCGGCGGGTTTCTCCCTGTCAGATCCCATATTCGCACCATGCTGTCATTGCCGGCGCTGGCCATCCGCTGCCCATCAGGGCTGAACGCGACGGCGTTCACCCCTCCCGAGCCGGCCTCGCCAGGCAGTACCATCAGCTGATTTCTGCCTGTCAGATCCCATATTCGTACCGTGCCGTCGTAACCGGCGCTGGCCATCCGCTGCCCATCGGGGCTGAACGCGACAGCGTTCGCCCAGCCATCGTGGCCGCGGAGCACCATTAGATTGGCTGCGCTTATTGGATCCCATACTTGCACCGTGCCGTCCTCTGCGGTGCTGGCCACCTGCTGACCATCAGGGCTAAACGCGACAGCGGTCACCGAGCCGGCATAGCCGCGAAGTACCACTGGCTCGCCTGTGCCTGTCGGATCCCATATTTGTACCGTGTGGTCGTCGTAACCGGCGCTGGCCACCCGCCGCCCATCAGGGCTAAACGTGACATCCCAGACCCGACCGTCGTGCCCGTCGAGCACCAGCGGATGGCTTCCGCCTGTCGGGTCCCATATTCGCACTGTGCCGTCAGTTCCGGCGCTGGCCACCCGATGCCCGTCAGGGCTAAACGCGACACCCCCGATGGGGCCGTTGTGGCCCCGTAACGTGGTGCGCACCCGCGATTCCAGCGTGGCTTGGCGAAGCACTGTCTCTGCCTCGGGTATCGGTCTGAGGGCGAACGCCTCCCTGGCTAACAGGAGGCTTAACTCCGGATCAATCGCCAGCTGCTCAGTAGCATTCACCGCTAGCTGGTGGGACAGGGCTAGGTCGCGAGCCGCAACGGCCTGGTTCCGCTGGCCCACCGCAACCACCGCGGCCACTAGCGCCGCAATCAACAACATCGCCAGGGCGGCGATGCTGCCACGAGCCAGCCGCATAGTGCGGCGGTGCTGGCGGATGTGCTCACCGACCAGTTCATCCTTGGAAACTTCGCGCACGGCCGCGGCGACGTCGGCCACGCACTCCCGCAACCGCGGATTGGACTGGTCCACCTGCTCCACATCATGCAACCAGCGCACGTCCACCCAACGGGGCTCCTCGACAAAGGCGCCGCGCAGCGCAGGCGGTAACGCCGCTGTCGCCCCGTCACCGTGTCCTGGGCGGTCTTCCCAGGCGAATTCACCCTCAGTCAGCACCACGAGCAACCGTTGCGGCGACTTATTCTCCAGCCACCACGCGACCTCACGATTGACCCACGGCGACCGCGCCGCATCCGGCGAGGCCATCAGCACCAGCCAGGCCGAGGAGGCCAACGCCTTCTCAATAGAGGACCACAGGCCTGGGTTGGCGGTCAGGCTCGTGGTGTCTCGAAACACTCGAAGGGCCCGTGGCCGATACCAGGGTTTCGCAAACCGCTCCAATCCGGTCTGCAAAGCCGGCGCTAAGGCACCATCCAGCGCGTGACTGTAGGAGATGAACGCGTCATATCCCGAGACCCCACCCGCCCTCGCCCCTGTTCGCAGCTTCCTGATTCCCCGAAGGTTGCTGAACGGGATGAGGCCGGCCACAGCACACCTCCGGGCTGATCAAGCGAAGAGTTCTCGCGTCGGCACCGAAGCCACCTGCCTGGTGATCACGGTGTCATGCAGAAATAGAGCCACGGACCCCCCTTCTGCGTACGCTTTAGGTCCGGAAAGCTTGGAACCGAGTGGAAGCTGAGGAGGACACGAACCTGTGACGGAAGTGCTACCGGGCTCGTAAACGGGCTACGCATCGATGAGGCACGCACCTGGAACGAACCCGTCCGCTCAATGTTGATCTTCTTCTGTGCTGAACGTCTGCCAGATGAAAATCAACTTGGCTGCTTATGGGCTCCCGGATTGCCACCTGCAGTCCCAGAGGCATTGTCAGGTTGACGGGGCTGGGGTGTTCGGTCGCTGCGGAGGGTGGGATCATCCTGCGTTCGTGGACGCTGCGCCGTCGTCGTTGTATAAGGGTCATCGATTCCCGGTGGAGATCATTAGCC
>JALZHU010000258.1 GCA_030860695.1 Actinomycetota bacterium | reverse complement strand
CTTGTCGGCATCCTCCATGGCTGTCTGCGCACCCGCACCACCTACGACGAAGCCACCGCCTGGCCCACACTAGAACAAGATCAACAAGAAGTTTCTTGACAACTTACACCCGTGGGATGTCTATACGCGCCCCAACGCCGGGCTCGTGGCGATGGTGTAGCGGAGGTTGTGAGCCTGCTGCCGCTGACGATCATAGATGATCTTGCATGCTGGGGGTTGTGTGGCATCCCGTCGGCCTGGCGCAGCCCGACCACGTGGTACCCCGGGGGCAACATCCCTTTCCACCGCCGGTCGAGCTTGCCAGGCTTGCCCCTGGGGCACTACGTGGTAGCCCTTGGGGAGGCCGACGGGATGCCACACCCCACACCCTCGCCCGTGCCGGGCTTGCCACATGTGTCCATCCTGGAGGCCTGCCGGGGTGCGGGGCGGCGAGCGCCCGCGGTTGGTTTCCGCTGAATCTGGTGTCCGGTTTAGCGCGGGGGCCAACCTGCGAGCTAGCGATTACCAGAAGCCACTACCGGACAATGCCGATCATGCCCGGGCATCTCTTGCGGGGAGCGCTGACGCCTCCGGCCGGTGCGGACTGGTACTGGACGTTGGTGCATGTCCGGATAGGTAAAGGGTAAAGATGATCATAGTGGTTGCCTTGCACACTGGGGCGAGGGCCGAAGTGGGGGGTTGATCCCCGCCATGGTGGTGGCGACCGAGCCGCCAACACCACCCTGTACACCGTCGTGCTCAGCCGGCTGCGCGGCGACCCACGTACCAGCCGATACATAGAACGGCGGACCAAAGAAGGACTGAGCACACCTGAGCTCATCCGCTGCCTCAAGTGTTTACCTCGCCCGCGAGATCTATCAGGTGCTGGCCAGCCTGCCCTTCCTCGTTGTCCCTGGGGTCTCACATGCCGGAACGAGTGGGTCAACCCTGAAACACCGTGGCGCTGGTTCCGGCCACCATTCCGCCACTCCGCAGGGTTGGGCAGGGACTCGTGGTCGGGGCCGGTGTCACGGTGCGCGTAGCGGGGTTGGCGCGCTCGGCGGCGAGGGAGCGGTTCTTCAGATTGGTGAGGACGTCTGAGCTTGTCGTTTAACCTCTTGACGTCGGGTTTGTCGGCTGGTGGCGGCGTGTCGCTACGACATGACGCGGCCACCGCTTGATCATCTTCGGGTTCCTTCCACAGAGCTCGAAGACGAAGGCGGTGGCCGTGAGTGTCAGTGTGCAGCAGATGAGTCGCGGAGGCGAGCAAGCGGGCTCGGCGCGCTTGGATGATCTTGACGCGTTTCGCGGAACGTTCTATGACTGCCTGACTCTGCGAGCGGATGCATTGTTTGAGCTGACAGATGCCGTGTTGTGCGCCGAGGGGCCGGTCAGCACCCTGGTCGGGCTGACGTTAACGGCCGAACACCGGCGTGGGCATGGTGCCCTCTACGACGCCCCTGGGCAGCGGTCGCATCCAGGTTGAACGGTTGCGCAGGTCGCTGACGAGCCTGCCAGTGCCGCGCGATGGGCATGGGCGGATCACGCTGGCTGTCGACGTTAGTCCCTGGCTGCGCCCGGACGCGGCGACCAGCCCCGATCGGTCGTTTTGCCATGTCTACGGGCGGGGTAAGGGTCAGGCGCAGATGATCCCTGGCTGGCCCTATTCCTTCGTGGCGGCGCTGGAGCCGGGCCGCACATCGTGGACCACGCTGCTGGATGCGGTGCGCCTGGGTCCCGGTGACGATGCGACCACGGTGACCGCCACGCAACTACGCGAGGTGATCCACCGGCTCCAACAAGCCGGACAGCACATGCCCGGAGACGCGGACATCCTCATCGTGTTCGACGCCGGCTACGACGTGACCCGCCTGGCGTTTTTGCTGGCCGACCTACCCGTGGAGTTACTGGGCCGGCTCCGCTCGGATCGCGTGTTCTGCTGCCCACCACCACCTCGGGCTCCCAGCGCCGCCGGACGCCCGTCCAAGCACGGTCCCGAGTTCGCGCTGGCAAACATTGCGACCCAGCCTAAGCCCAACGCGATCACCGTCACCGACACCACCGGCTACGGCACCGCCCGGGCACGCGCAGGCAACCGGCTACACCCTCGACTGACCCACCGCTCAGCGTGGATGTCTCACCAGGGCCCGCTGCCCATCATCGAGGGCAACATCATCCAGCTCCAGGTCGACCGGCTGCCCGGTGATCGCAACCCCAAACCGGTGTGGCTGTGGTACTGCCGGCCCGAACTCAGCGACACTGACCTCAACCGCCTATGGCGAGCCTTCCTGCGCCGCTTCGACCTGGAGCACACCTTCCGGTTCCTCAAGCAAACCCTGGGCTGGACCCGGCCGCGCATCCGCACACCCAACCAGGGCGACCGCTGGACCTGGATCATCCTCGCCGCCCACACCCAGCTCCGACTCGCACGCCACCTCACCCACGATCTGCGCCGCCCATGGGAAAAACCAGTCACCGAGCCCCACCGGCTCACCCCCACCCGCATCCGCCGCGGGTTTCGCAACCTCCGGCCGAAAACCACTCTCCCCACCAGCGCACCAAAACCCTCACGACCCGGGCCAAGACGCCCACCCGGCTCCACGAACCGCCAGCCCACCCGCCGGCACGACGTCAGGAAAAACACCACCACGTCCACCAACGAAGCCAAAAGAGGTTAAACGACAAGCTGAGGGGGAGCACTTCTATGTGAACACTGATGGCCGTGTATCCGCGCCGCGTGCCTGGGAGTGCCTTTGTGGGTGGGCTGAGTTGCGGCTACACACCATTGAAGTGACCGGTGCGGACTCGCCGAGGAGAGCATGACGGGGTGTCTGGGTGACACACACTCAGGCCTTGCTAAGGGAAATCTAAGGCTTTGGGAGCCCTGCCGCCTACGTTGGGGTACGCAGCTGCATGCGATCAGGTGGCCTTACTCCACGGTAGTGACTTGATCGACTGCTCTGCGTGACTGATCCAACAACAGAAAGGGATGCGATGCGTACCTACGAACGTCCGACGCTGCGGGCAGTTGGCTCCTTCGCGAGGCTGACCGGCCTGAGCGGCCGCGGACCGCGGGATTTGCTGCTTCGGCACCAGCTTCTCTGAGTATGCAGGAGTGTAGTTCCCTTTCTCTTCGACTCTCGTGATCAAGCGAGAATCGTGTCGAACGGGAATGCCCGGGGGGCGGGGAGTGTGTCTCTTCGTCCCCCGGTCTTCGCCAACGTGGTTGTTGTTTCGCCGAGGAAGGACCTGGGGATGGTCAGGCTCCCCGATTTTGGCGCTGCCCCGTTTTCCTGGTTCGTGGTTCTGCCCGACACTGAAGCAGCTCGTCCGGTCGCTACTGTGCTGGGTATTCGGGCGTTCCAGCAGATTGACCATGTCTCGGGCCGGCCGTGGCTGCTGGGTTGCTGGCCCCAGGCCGCGGTGACCGTCGCTGAGGCTAGACAAGCGAAGATAGCGCTGATCGGCCAGCATGCGATGACGTCGGCTGAGCTGACCGAGGTCGCTGACCGCACCCGGACGGTGACAGACCTTGACCGACTGGCCCAATCGTTGGTTGGTAGCTCACACCTAGTGGGCTCGGTAGCAGGTCAGGTACGGGTACAGGGCACCGTGACCGGTATTCGGCGGGTGTTTCATGCCCGCAGTGGTGGCATGACGGTTGCCGCAGACCGAGCCGACGTACTGGCCTGGTTGCTCGACGCATCCCTAGACGACGACAGGTTGGCAGTTCACCTGCTTGATCCGCCCATTCTCTACCCCCTTGCCGGACAGCCGGTGTGGCACGGCGTGGCGCTGTTGCCAAGCGACAGCTACCTGGTTCTCAACGACGATGGGCGGTACCACCAGCACAAGTGGTGGTCTCCTCCCGAGCCGGTGGTGCCGATGGCCGAGGGGGCGCCGGCACTGCGCGATGCGTTGTCGGCGGCAGTGGGCGCCCGGGTTCGGGGCCGCGACCTCGTCAGCTGCGACCTGGGTGGGTTGGACTCGACTGCGGTGTGTTGTGTGGCAGCTCACAGCGAGGCGAAGGTCGTTGCCTACACTGCAGCGAGCCAAGACCCAATGGCCGATGACGTGTACTGGGCGAGCCGCACCGTGGCGGGCCTGGACAACGTGGAACATCACGTCATTCCCCAGGCCCACATGCCACTGGTGTACCACGGTTTAGAAGGCATGGAAGACCAGCTGGACGAACCGTGCGCCGCCGCCACTGACCGGGATAGGTGGCTCGTCATCGCGCGGGAAGCCGGCGCGCGGGGTTCGCGATTGCACTTGACTGGT
Source organism: Actinomycetota bacterium (assembly GCA_030860695.1). GTDB lineage: Bacteria > Actinomycetota > Actinomycetes > Mycobacteriales > Pseudonocardiaceae. The sequence goes on along the minus strand of JALZHU010000258.1, from coordinate 3,497 downwards.
TTCGGCGGGGATGAACTGTTGTACGGCTCGTTGGCTCACCTGCATTCGTTGCTGCGGACCCATCCGCTGCTCGCCAAGCGGCAGCTGCGGGGCTTTGCGGTCAAGTACCGGTGGCCGCGGGGACGGATGCTGTCCCAGCTGTGGGACCGCAGCACCTACTCCCAATGGCTTGCCCGAGTGGGCGATGACCTCACCAGTCCGCCGGCGCCGTTGGAGGAACCTCTGCTGGACTGGGGGTTCCAGCCGCGACTGCCGCCCTGGGTGACCCCGGCCGGGGCTGAGGCGGCCCGCAAGTTGATCCGAGACGAGGTTTCCGACGTCCAACCGCTGGCCAAGGGGCGGGGACAGCACCGGGAACTGGAGACAATGCGGTTCATTTCCCGCATCGCTCGGCAATTAGACCAAATGGCTGCCCGGTTCGGTGTCACGCTCGCCGCCCCTTACTACGACGACCGGGTGGTCGAAGCTGGTCTAGCGGTGCGTCCCCAAGAGCGGATCACGCCGTGGCAGTACAAGCCGCTCATCACCGAGGCAATGCGCGGTGTTGTCCCCGAGACGAGCCGGACCCGGCAAACCAAGGCCAATGGCACCTGCGACGAGGACACTGGCCTACGGCAGAACCGGGCGGCACTGTTGGCGCTGTGGGAGGACTCCCGATTGGCTCGGCGGGGCCTCGTCGACGCGGTCGCGCTGCGTGAGATGTGCATTCGCCCGATGCCTTCGCAGCTACAGATTGGCGTGCTCTACCAGACCGTGGCGTGTGAGATGTGGCTGCGCACCCTGGACGGCGCTGCCACCGCGAGCAAGGAGCACCGATGACGCTCAAACTGCGTGCCGGCGTCTCGCTGGCCGATACCGACTACGGCGTCGCCGTGCTCGACGAGAACAGCGGCCAATACTTTGACCTCAACCCGACTGGTGCCCTGGTCCTACGGACCCTGCTCGACGGCGGAACCACCGATCAGGCCGCACAGAACCTGAGCACTGAGTACGTCGTGGACTTGGCCACCGCCAGGCAAGACGTCACGACGCTGCTTGAGGAGCTCCGCTCCGCCGGGCTGGTGCAGCCCTAGCACCGGCTGCTGACTCACTACCTCTACTCGGCCGCTGCCGGCTCAGGAGAACGCCATGAGCATGCCCGAAGCTGTCTCTTACCACCCCCGTTCGGTAGCCCTCCCACGCCGGATGCTGGTGTTACTCGCCGTCGGTGCCGCCCGACTGCTCGCCACACGTTCCCCCCAGCGGATCCGCCGTGTGCTGAGTTGGCTCCACCGGGGAACCCGGCCGGCGACCTTCGACCTGGCAAAGGCCGCGCGAGATGCGGTGGTGGAGGTGAGCCTGACGTGCGCCGCACGGGAGGGATGCCTAGCCCGTTCGCTAGCCACCGTCCTCCTGTGCCGACTGCACGGCCGGTGGCCCACCTGGTGCCTGGGGGCCCGCCGAATACCACCTTTCGGCGCCCACGCGTGGGTGGAGGTCGAAGGAGTTCCGGTCGGCGAGGACTACCCCCCCGACTACTTCCGCACGTTCTTCACCGTGCCGTGAAGCCACTCACACCCTGAAGCCACCGCGCGCCCTGCGGATCAGTCCCCGGACAACGGCAAGGACGTGTGCATATGCGCGCTGCTCAACGACCAGCCTCTCCCACCACCAGCGACGTCGCACCATGGCGAATTTTGCTTACCCATGTTCGCCCGCACGCGACAATCCTGGTCGGCGGAGCCGCCCTCAGCTTGCTCGGCAGCGCCGCAGGATTGGCCCAGCCGCTGATGGCAAAGACGGTCATCGACGCGCTGGGCCAGCGGGATTCCCTGGTCATTCCGCTGTTGGTGCTGACCGGGCTGGTCCTCGTTGGCGCGGTCGTCTCCACCGCCGGACTATATGTGCTGGAGCGCACAGCGGAGAACGTGGTTTTCACCGCCCGGACTCAGCTGATCTCCCGCATGCTGCTGCTCCGGGCCAGTGCGTTTGATCGTCTCAAACCGGGCGACCTGCTTTCCCGAGTCACCTCTGACACCACGCTGCTGCGCAACGTCTGTACCCACGGCCTAGTCGGTGGGATCAACGCGGTCTTCACCCTCCTCGGATCAATGATTCTGATGGCCGGGCTGGATCTGATCCTGCTCGGGGTGACACTGGCCGTCATCTGCATCGCCGGCGGAGCGGTCGCCCTGGTCATGTCCCGCATTTCCTCGGCAACCGAACGGTCCCAAGCCGCTGTCGGCGAGGTGGGTTCAGTGCTCGAACGCGCCCTGGGGGCGTTTCGCACGGTGAAGGCCAGTGGCGCCGAACAGCGGGAAATCGCCGAGGTCACCGAGGCGGCCCGCAGGGCGTGCCAACATGGCATCGAGGTGGCTCGGTGGACCTCGTTGACGGGCATCTCCACCCAGTTGGCCGTCCACGTCTCCTTCCTGGTGGTACTTGGCGTTGGTGGCGCCAGGGTAGCCACCGGTGAGCTTCCGGTCTCATCACTGATTGCGTTCCTGCTCTATCTCTTCTATCTCGTCGATCCCATTGGCGCCCTGGTCGAGGCCGCTAACCAGCTACAGGTCGGTCTCGCCGCCGTGCGACGGATGCGCGAGGTGCACCAGCTCCCCGTGGAGCCGCATACAGACGTTCAACCCACCGTTCGACTCAATGGGCACCTCAGACCAGTACCCGCATCGGTCGCCTTTACCAACGTGTCCTTCCGGTACCACAACAACGCGCCGCTAGTGCACCACCAGGTGACATTCACCCCCCGCCGGGCGGCCTGACGGCCATCGTCGGTCCCTCCGGCGCCGGCAAAACCACGATCTTCGCTCTACTCGAGCGCTTCTATGACCCCATAAGCGGCACCATCACCCTCGACGGCCGCAACCTCACCCACTGGCCACTCGCCAAACTGCGCGCCACCATCGGATACGTCGAACAAGACGCACCCATCCTGGCCGGTACCCTCCGCGACAACCTGCGCTACGCCGCCCCGTGGACCACCGACAACGACATCCACGCCGCGCTCATCCGCACCCAACTCACGGACCTGCTTCAACGCCTACCCGACGGACTGGATACCGCCATTGGTCACCGCGGCACCACACTGTCCGGCGGTGAACGCCAGCGAATCGCCATCGCCCGCGCACTGCTACGCGCACCCCGCCTGCTGCTGCTCGACGAGGCCACCTCCCAACTCGACGCCGTGAACGAGCAAGCGCTGCGGAAAGTCATGGTCGACATCGCTGAGACCACGACCGTCCTGGTCATCGCCCACCGACTTTCCACCGTCATCAGCGCGCGCCAGATCCTGGTGATGGCAGCCGGCCGAATACATGCGAAAGGAACCCACGCCGAGCTAGTGACCTCCAACGACCTCTATCGCAAACTTGCCGCCACCCAGCTCATCACCAGATGACCCCCAGTCCGCTGCACCCGGACACGCGCACTGGGAGACCCACGTTCCGGCGGCAGTTGCTAATCGACCGCCGCGCCCGCCGCGGCCGGCCCGCGCGAGCACGGCC
>JALZHU010000257.1 GCA_030860695.1 Actinomycetota bacterium | reverse complement strand
GCCAGGCCGTGAGCTGCCGGACGATCAGATATAGCAGTCGTACCGCCACGACCGACGATCATGCCCCACGACCACCATCCAGCGATGCCGCAGGTCACCGCCGTGGATGGCCAGTTCGGCACCCACAGGGTGGAACCAGTGGGAACAAAAAGAAGCCGATCGTACCGTGACATTGACCTATACCAAAAGCGGTAAGACGGTCACCCTGACAATGGGTGAACAGAAGCGAGCGGTTGACAATCTCAGGGTGCTGTATCTGGCTGTCGAAGCGATGCGGCTGAATGAACGCCGGGGTATCAGTGATGTGATCGCTAGTGCCTACCTCCAGCTGGAAGCGCCTACGGAAATAGTAGACCCGTATGAGGTGCTTGAGATCCGTCCTGATACACCGTTAGAGGTTGCGGAAGCGGCATACAAGCAAAAGTGCGGAAGATTCATCCCGACAAAGGGGGATCGGTCGAACAGATGACGCAGTTAAACAACGCTATCGAAGAGATTAGGAGGAAAGCACGCATGATTGCGTTGTCCTGAGTACTATGCTTATTGGCTACGCCCGTGTCTCCACGCTTGACCAGACCCTCGCCCTTCAGCAGGACGCTCTCGTAAAGGCCGGTTGCGAGAAGATCTTCACTGACACCTGTGGGTGCCGAAAACTTCGGTTCCGTCATGCTACCTGCTGATATTCGTTGATCAAACCTCCAAGCAGGCGGGTACGTCGCACATGCTCTGGTGGCGGTCCGTGGGTGTCTTCGGGCCCATCGGGTGGTCGTTGATCGAGTGCGCGGTGTGGCCGATGAGTGTTGTAGTGCGTGACGTAGGAATTCAGGACCGCGGTCAGGTGTCGGTGGCAGACGATGAGGATACGGTCGGTGCATTCGCGGCGGACGGTGCCGATCCAGCGTTCGGCGAAAGCATTCGCGCGAGGCGCCCGTATCGGTGTGCGGATGATCGTGATCTGTTCGGAAGTGACGACGGTATCGAAGCCGGCGACGAACTTGGTGTCTCGATCGCGGATCAGGAAACGCAGCTGGTCAACCCCATCACCGAGATCCATGAGCAGATTGCGAGCTTGTTGGGTCACCCACGATCCGGTCGGGTGAGCCGTGATGCCCGCGAGGTGCACTCTGCGGGTGCCCAGTTCGAGGAAGAACAGGACGTAGAGCCGCCGGAGGAATACCGTGTCGATGGTGAAGAAGTCGCAGGCCATGATCGTGGTGGCCTGGGCGGTGAGGAACTCGCGCCAGGTCGGGCCGCAGCGGCGCGGCGCCGGGTCGAGTCCGGCGCGTGTCAGGATCCGCCACACTGTCGAGGGTGCCACCCGGTGACCGAGCCCGGTAAGTTCGCCCTGGATGCGTCGGTACCCCCAGCCGGGGTTCTCGGTAGCGAATCGCAGCACCAGCTCCCGCACTACCCCGGTGGTGGGTGGGCGGCCCGGCGGCTTGGCGGTCGAATAGGTCCACTTGCGTGCCACCAGCTCCCGGTGCCAGCGCAGCAGTGTCTTGGGCCGCACAAAGAAAACCGGCCACCGCACCCGGGGCAGCGCAGCAGACAGCACGGCCAGCACGGCCCTGTCGGCTGGGCGCGGTCGCGGACGGTTGACCTGACGGCGTAGCACGCTGACCTCGTGGCGTAACACCAGGAGTTCGACATCTTTGCTCACGTCGGTCCGAGCCCGGAGCACCAGCAGTTCGAACAGTTGGCGGGCCAGTAGATACACCAGCGAGAAGATCACGACGGGCATCCTGCCGGATCCCTCCGACCGCGTGGTCACCTACACCGCAGGTCACGACATGGAACTGAGGTTTTCGGCACCCACACGCCACCTCGAGGCTGTGCTGGCCGAGTACGTGGCACACTTCAACGACCATCGCCCCCACCGGGCATTGCATCAAGCAGCACCACCCAGACCACTCCCCCCACCCGCATCACCACCCGACCTTCGCCTCCGACGCCGCGACCGGCTCGGCGGACTGATCCACGAATATGCCCGGTTGCATGACATGGATGACCTATTCGGCACCCACAGCTGACATCCAGACACCGCCCGGCTTGCTGGCGCGTTAGGCCGAACTTACGTGATCTTGTTTATGGGTTAGTGGGTGTGAGCTGGGGTTTTGGTGGTGGTGTTGAGGTCGTTTGTGTCTACGTGGTGAGGGTGAGAGGGATGGGGGCGTTGAGGAGTTCGAAGGCGCGGCGTTGGACCGGGGTTGGGTTGGTGAGTTTGTCGAAGTGTTGGTTGGTGAAAGAGATGGTGTTGCGGGTGAGGTTCCCTAGGTGCGTGATCAGTCCTGGGTAGTCGTGGGCGGGGAGGTCGTCGGTGGTTTTCTTGGACATGTCTTTGGTGTGTGCTTCGGGTGAGCGTTGTGCAGGTGTGACAGGATCGGGGCGTGGGGGGATGTTCTCGTCGGTGAAAGTCAGGGGTGTAAATACTTGGCGTAGGTGCCAGGTGAGGTAAGCAGCAAGCATGCATAAGAAGACATGCGCGCTGATCCGTTCGGGCAGGTAGTGCCGGACTGGTCGCAGGTCCAGGTCGTCGGTTTTGATTGATCGGAAGTCGCGTTCAAGGTGCGCGAGGTTTTTGTATGCCTCCACCACGCTGGGGCTATCCAGTTTCTGTGTCGTGAGGCTGGTCCGTATCACATAGATGCCGTCCAACGCGGCTTCGGTGGCGATCCGGGGTTCATCGCGGTGATAGATGAAGGTGTTATCGGTGATCGTGGTGATGAAATGCTTGCCGACCTTGTGTTTGTTGATGAGTTTTCCGACCGCGATACCGATCCGGTCGGCCCCGCGCACACGACCCGCCGCCACCGAGGAGACGAGCTTGTCCAACCGCTGTTCGGTCGCGGTCAGCAATGCCTCGCGCTTACGGGCTCGCTCATCGGCCAGGACGGGGTTACGGCAGCAGATCAGCCGTTCTCCGGGATAGTCGGGGTGGGTGATCTCGGCGAGGTTCTGCTGATCGAACAACGACATCTGCAAGGGCCCGTCCTGCGCGGCCAGGGCAGCGATGGCCGGTGCCCACAGCGCGGTGATCCAGTCCATGCCCCCCAGCGCGCGTAGGTCCCTGATCCGGGTGTTGGTGATCATCCCACGATCACCCACCATGGTCAGGTTCCGCAGGCCGAATCGATCCCGCACTGTGGTGATTGCCTCCACAAAAGACACTGAATCACTGGTATTTCCCGGGAACACGCGCACGGCGACCGGCCGGCCCTCGGCGTCGCCTAGTAAACCGAACTCGATCTGCGGCAGACCACGTTTGCCGTCCCGCGAATACCCGAACTTCGCCAGCTCACAGCACGTGCCTTCCATCCAGGTGCTGGACAGATCAAATAACGCCATCCCACCCGGAGTGAGATGACGCCGGGCCAGCTTTTCCTCGATCGCCTCCTGACGGTCCAGCAACCAATCCATCGCCGCATATACCTCATCGGAATGCACACCCGCGACACCCAGGTCTGCACCCAAGCTGGTGTCGTTCCACCACCGGATCGTCGCAAGCTTCGACGCCGGCGCCACTACCCGAGAAATGATCAACGCATAGGCTAGATCACGCTCCCGGCACCGCGGCCCCAGCAACTCAGCGAAGTGCAACCGAGTGGCCATCACCCCCACCGCGGCCACATGCCCGTGCGCCACCGAACGCTCAATACTGAATGCTTCCTCAGCATCCACCAGGGTTTTCCCCGCCAGCACCCCACGCAGCACCTCGATGGCCTCATCGGGAAGCGCCGACAGATTCGCCAACGTCTCCTTCGCCGGCTTGCCCGCCGCGTTACGGTACGACCGACGCAGCAGAACCTGTCGATACTGGCGCACCGACCCATCTACCGCCGTGTACGTCCGCGGCTTGATGTCTACGTGCATCGAACCCGCCTGGCGCTTCACCAGGACATCCAACCACATCCCACACCAGAAGGCCAGTATTTCTGTGACTACAAACCGACTCGTGTTGGACAGGGTCACCGCACCTCAACCCCATGATCAGTACTCAAAAACCACTTAAGTTCGGGTTAGGGGCGGCTGAGCTGATCGAATCGCAGGCCGCTTGATCCTTCGCCGCGTCCGGTGTGTTTGCGTCTGCCGAGCCAGAGCAGGGGTCGGCCGTCGAACCAGCGAGCGTACTGGAAGCTGCGTTCGACGATGGCGCCCTCTCGGGGTACCTCTTCTTCCTCGATGCGAAGCGCCGGTTCGGCCTCGGGTGTCTGGCGAGGATCGGTGCGCAGCAAGATGCCCTTGGGATGAATGGCACGCCGCTGACCGTCGGTCTCGGTGCGCAGCAGGGCGCGGCGCTGGAGTTGGATGACGGGGTTGGTGGCGGGGTTGCTTCCTTCGGCCGGTATGGGAACGAACGGGATCCAATGCTCGGGCACTGCCGTCGCGAGGCGGTAAATGAGCTGGGCGTCCACCGGCGGACCGTCGAGTTGTTGCTGGGCGGCCCGCCGGGAGGCTTCCTCGGCACGGTTGTAGGGGTCACCGGAGCGGCCCTGCACATGTTGCTCGATGCCCCACGCCATGTTCGCCATCTCGTCCCGGCAGAGGGCGACCTGCTCGATCGGCTCGCCCTCGATCGTTTGCGCCAGGGTGGGCGGGAGGAAGAAATAGTCACCGCCTGGCTGCGCAGGCGAGCCACCGGCGACCTCGAAAAGCGACCACGGCGTGCCGTCGGTGTTGCGCGACCGCGTGATCTGGGTGACCACGCCGAACGTGTCGCGGACGGTGAAGATCACCACGCGGAGCAGTGATCCCACCGGCAGGCGCAGCGGGACAACGAACCAGTCGTTGCCGTAGATCAGGGCGAATTCGACCACGAGCATTCGGGTGAGATCGGTCGGCCCGGCGTCGATGGCGCCGAAGTGCACGGCCGCATCCTCGAACTCCCAGAAGCGGTCGGCGGGTTTGCCGGGATACTCCACCGGCGACGGCAAAGTGGGACGCAGGCGCAACGCGGCCGGCCCCTGCGCCTGGGGCGCCCTTCCCAATGAGCCGGCGGCGGCGGCGACCGAGTACCAGTCCAGCGTGCCGTCGGTGTACTCGTCGGCAACCAGGACCAGCTCGCCGATGGTTTCCACGAGCGCTGATGCGGCGAAGCCGTACTCGAGTCGGCGCGGATTCCAAGCCTCGAATGCGGTGGCGTCGACGACGAGGTCGTCATACCAAGACAGCCAGCGTTGCAGAACCTCGAGCGTCTTGGCTCTTGAGGGCGCCGGAACGGTGGGAGTTGGGGGCAGGGCGGTGAGCCTGCCGTCGGCAGCGCGCAGTGGGGTGAGGGCGGCGTGGAGCTTGCGCGCGTCCAGAGCGCGGCCCCGGGCGAGCTCTAGCCACTCTCGGCCCATCGGATCGCCACCGTCATCCGGACCAGCAGGGAGCTGCAGGGGATACGCGGTGATGAACGCATCGCTGAGCTGGTTATCGTTGAGCATCCGTTGCAGGTGCACGCCGGCCTCGACGGCCAGGCGGGGATGACGCTCGCGGATCGGTTCACGCTCGACGGTGACCTCGAGGGGAAGTCCGTCGGAGGAGTAGCCGCGGGCACGGGTCGCAGCGTCACTGCCCATCGCGCCGGGGAGGTAGCGGGAGATCTGCGCGCGTTCGCCTTCGATCCGCACTTCGATGGGCGTGCCGGCGTCCTCCCCGGCGAACTCGAGGAATTGCCACTGCCGGCACAGCAGCCACAGTGGGTCGGCGATCGCTGCCTGCAGCGCGGGTCCCAGGTCTGCGGACAGCGGCAGGGCTTCCAGGCGGGTCCAGGTATTGATCTCCGGTGTGATGCTGCGGTTGGGGTCGGTCATGGTGGCGCCGGTGACCCTGATGCTGGGCATCGCTTACTTCTTCCCGCGGGTAGAGGGGGTCGTGGGGGCCTGGGCCGCGACCCGCGCGGTGAGCCTGTTGAGGTTGACCGCCGGCACCTCCGGTGAGGGCGACTCGGGCAGCAGGACCGCCGGGAGCATGGTGCCCAGCCATTCCAGCGTGTCCGGTCCGACGGCGCGGATGCGAGCCAGGTCGTGCGCCTCGATGACGGTGTCCAGGATGGCCTCGACGCTCCAGGCCGGGTCGGTGACCGCCGGTGGGACGGCGAGCAGGACCGCCTGTGGTGGTCGTGCGCCGGGGGCGTCATGGTGGAAGGTGATGCCGGTGGTCTCGTCGCGGCCGGGGATGGTTTCTGGCCAGGCGTCGCAGAACAGGCCGGCCAGCGGTGCGCGGAAGTTCAGCGTGCCGCTGCAGTGGGCGACGATCGCGAGCTGCGCCTCCGCGCCCGAGCCGGTGAAGGGCAGCGCCAGCCAGCGGTCTGTCTCGACATGGGGGAGCTGGACGAGCGCGAGGTCGCTGGGGGTGACGTCGCTGCGGAGAAGCTCGGCGGCGCCGCGGACCCGCGCGAGCCGGTTGACACCCGGGCGCACGAGCGCCATGCGCTGCAGCCAGGTGGCGGGGGCGAGATCGTCGCCGCCACACAGCGTGGGACGCGCGGCGTACGAGGCGGCCAGCGCCGCGGCATTGGCGACGGTGAACTGGGCCAGCACAGGGAAGTGCTCACCCAGCAGGATGCGCAGGCGCTGGGTGTGGTGGGTGACCCGCCGGTTCGGTGTCGCCCCGGCGCCCGCGGCGACGACGCCCCGCTCCCGTGTGACGGCGGCACGCATGGTGGCGGTGACCGCACGGGCCTGCGCGAGCAGCTCCTCGTGGTAGGAGGGGGCGGTCTCACCGAAAGGAGGCGAAGGAGGTACGGAGCCGTCGACACCGAATGCGGCGGCGCCCCACAGAGCGTCGCGCAGCGCCTGATCGGTGGAGGTAGCGGCGGTCGCGACCCTGTCGAGTGTGCTGAGTGCGCTGCCATATGCGGTGGTGAGAGCGTCGGCGCGCGACCCGAGCTGGGCATCGTCGAGTCCTTCGTCCGCGGTGTCCTGCGGCAGGGCGAGATCGCCGGCTGTTGCCGCGCGCTGGGTTGTGATCAGTGCGTAGATGCGGTGCATGAGGACGCGAAAGGCACCGAGACCGACCGTGCTCGCAGCGGAGCCGCTCGGTGCGCTATCCAGCAACACGAGCTCGGTGTTGGCTGGCCGCCCGGGCAGTTGTGCGACGAGGCGATGGCGCAGCCGCTCCTCGAGCTCAGACGGCGCGCCGTGCCCCGGCGCCTGCGCGGCCATCACCAGCGAAAGGGGGCACAGCCCGAGCTGGTCGAGGGTCACCGTCAGCTGCTCGATGACGGTGATCGACTCGGCTCGCTGGTCATCGAGCGGCCCTTGGCCATTTTCGGGCTCGTCGACGTCTGCCGTGGCGGTCGCGGTCGCGGCGAAGCGCACACGCTGGGGATTACCGATGAGGCGGGCGATCCATGCGTTGAGGCGCGGCTCCGCCTTGGCACGTACGTCCAGGGGCACCGCCTGCCACGATGGGGGCAGCGACTCGTCGGCGATCAGGACGAGCAGACGCTGCGTGAAGGTCTTACCGGTGCGGGGTGTACGGACGAAGTCCAGCCGGGGCGGGCGGCCCTGGCGGTCCAGGGCGGCCAGCGCCGCCCCGGCGCGTTCGTTGTTGCCCAGCACATTCTGATGCACGGCCTCGGCGGTCAGCACGTCCGCGACGGCGTCGTAGGCATCAGCGAGCCGCTGCACCTCGCGGTTCAGGCCGTCCCGCTCGGCTGGCGGTGGCGAAGGCTGCAGCGGGATGCCCGTAATGCTGCCGCCTGCTGCCTGCCAGCGCTCGATCAAGGCGACCCCGTCGACCACGTCACGCGCAGCCAGCGTCTCGGAGGGCGTGGTCG
>JALZHU010000039.1 GCA_030860695.1 Actinomycetota bacterium | reverse complement strand
CCCCAGCGCCTGGTTGACCGGGCTGCCCCGCAGCAGGTCGATGCCCAGCAGCCCGAGACCGGCGCCGATCGACACCGGCAACGTCTGCCGGGTCAGCGCCGTCAGGCGGGTCTGCACGCCGGTGGGCGGGGGCGCCTCCGCGTTCAAGCGCGCGGTCCGGCCGGCCTCGGTGCGGTCCCCGGTGGCCACGACGACCCCGATCGCTTGCCCCGCCGCCACCACGCTGCCCTGGTAGAGCATGCTGTGCCGGTCGCCAAGCGAGGCCGCCGCGGTGGCCTGCACCGCCTTGGTCACCAGCGTCGACTCGCCGGTGAGGCTGGCCTCGTCAACCTCCAGAGCGGTGGCTTCCAGCAACCGGCAGTCAGCGGGGACGGCATCGCCGGCGTGCAGCTCGATGATGTCGCCGGGGACGAGCTCTGCGGCCGAGGTGGTGCGCTCGATGCCGTCCCGGCGCAGCCGGACCTGCCCCGCGCTGGTGGTGCGTAGCGCCCGCAGCGCCCGGTTAGCGCCGAGCCGCTGTGCCCCGCCGATCAGCGCGTTGAGGCCGAGCACGCCACCGATCATCAGCGCGTCGACCACCGAGCCGACGCTAGCGGAAAGACCGGCGCCGCCCGCGAGAGCCGGGGTGAGGGGGTTGGCCAGCTCCTCCATCGAGGCCCGTACCAGGCCTACTTCGCGTCCGTCGCCGGTGCCGGGCTGCTCGGCGAGGCGGCGCTCGGACTCCTCCTGGTCCAACCCGCCCGGGCCGCTGCCCAGCCGCTCCAGCGTGGTCTGCGGGGACATCACGTGCCACGGGGTCCGCTCCACCGCCACCGGCGCGGGCTTCTGGGCCGGGCTGGCACCGGCCCAGGTCCCGGCGGCAATCGCGAACAGGGTGGTGAGGTGAACCGGGAAGGCCGCCCTGCTACCCGCCCCGGCCGCCGGACCGAACGTGGCCAACAGCGCTCCCACCGCCGACCCGGCGACAGACAACGCTGCACTGGTGCGGCTGCTGTCCCGTGCCGCTGCGACGGCGTGCAGCAGCACGGTCGCCTCGGCCAGACCTAGGAACAACACATGCGCTCCCCACGGCAGCATGCCCGAGCGGTGCGGGATCCCGATGCCGACGTCGGCTGCCGCCAGAGCCGAACGGGAGCGCGCCGAGAGCACGGCCACCACGTGCCCGTTGGCCTGCAAGGCGCGCACCGAGTCAGCCAGCTGGGCCCCGCCGGTGACCACACCGTCGGTGCCCAGCCTGCGATCAAGACCGCTCGTGGCGGCGGCGACGAGGACCAACGCGGCGCTGGCGGCGGCCACCACGGCCTCGGCGAACGGATCAAGCTCCGCAGCGACGCTGACCAGGCCGACCGGCCGCGAGTGATGCAGTATGACGAACACGGTAGCGCCGCGGGCCGACCACTCGCGGGCGGTGCGGCGGGCTTCGGCGGGCAACTCATCGGTGCTCTCGGCCAGCGGAACGGCACTCCAACCAGCGCGCTCCGACCGGCTTTCCACCTGGTCCAAATCGATCAGGTCATGCGCCTGGTGGAACAGCTCAGCACAGTCGAGGCCCGCCTCAAGCGCAAGCACCTCCTCGACCACCCGGCGGCCGGTGAGTAGGGCGTCGGCGTCGAGCACGACTGTGTCCACCCGGTCGAGCCGGTGCAACACGTCCGGTTCGAGCACAAGACCATCGCCTTTGCCGAGATCAGTGCCAAGCTGGGCGACGAAGGCGTCACGGCCGGCCTTGGCGGGCTTGGGAAGCCCGGCGTGCAGCATCCCGAGGGCGCGTGCCGGGTTCCGGCTGGCTGCCAACACCACAACGTAGCTGGCAAGGGCGAGCGCGGCCGAGGACGTGGCAACCCGCTCGATCGGGCCGTCGGGCAGGGGTATGGGGCGGGACTCGACATCCAGCGGCTCCGCGCGATGGCTCCCAGCGCGGCCGGCGAGCCGCTCACCGTCCCACCAATGCCAGGCCTGCTGGCGGGCGGTCGCCTCGCGGTGCGAACAAAAACGTCGCACCGCATCCGTGACCAGCGCGGCGGGGCTCTGGGCGAGAGTGTTGGAGACCGCGCCGCCAAGGGAGAACACCATGTCGGTGGCCGCCCGGCCAAGACGCGTTTCCACCTCGCTGCGCAGCAGGGGGGTGAAGTCCACCAGGGACATCAGCGCGGGTACCAGCGGCGGGATGCGGACGAGGGGCAGTATCTGCCCAGTGGCCCAGTAGCCCAAGCCGGCCACGTTCGTCGCTAACGCGGTGAGCTCGCGCGCCAACGGTGCGGTGTTCGCCGGGTGGACCGCGCTCGCGGGTGCCATGGGCTCGGTGTCCAGCCCGTGCGCGGTCTCCACCTCGCCGATCACCCCGGCCAGCTCGCCTAGGGTGATCCGGGTGGGGTCGTGGTGAACCGCGACCCGGCCCAGCACCGCGTTAAGCTCGGCGGCGAAGACCCCATCGAGCGCGCCGAGCCGCTGCTCAATCTCGCGGGCCGCGGCCGCGGTGCCGGGACGGTGTATCCCGCGAACCTCAAGGTGGGTGCGGTCGCCAGAACTCCACAGGCGACGGTCTCGCGGCGAGATAACCAGCGTGCGGACGACCCCGGTTACCGGGCTGGCGGCCCACGAGGCGAGTCCGAGCAGGTGCTTCAGGGGCATGCGGTCACCGAGGGTCGGAGCTGGATGCGGACGTCCGCGGTTGCGGATCTACCGCAGCTGGCGGGGCTAAGCCTTGACCACGGTAGGTTCGCGGCGCTGCTCAGTAGCCGCTCGGCGGGCAATCTCGGTTCCCACGCCGATTGCCGCCGCCACCGGCCAATCAATCACTGAGAATGCAGCCAGCGCGGCGAGCCCGCCGTAGTAGGCGGCACGCTCCGGTGTGGGCAGCGACGAGCGCACCGCCCGTACCGCCGAGTCCATCCGGACCTCCGGCATGCGGAACTGGGCGGTGACAAACGGCAGCGTCACCGTGGCGGTGCGGGCTTGCTTGCTTCCGCCGCCGCCTGGCTCGCCCAGCGTGCGCGGATTCTGTTGGCTCTCCATAGTCATCCTGGTCCTCCGTCCTCGGTGACTAGCACATGTCGGCCAGAACAACGGAATACCACAGCGAGGTGAACTCCACCCTGGTCATGGGAACGCTTCACCCGACGGTGATGAGCCACCACAGCGGCCTAGTGCCGCCCGCCGGTGACGAGACCTCCAGCTGCCCGGTCAACCCTGGGCCATGTCGTAGAAGCGGCTGTAGTGCAGTTGGTGGGCGACGGTCACCGTCGCGGTCGGCCCGTTGCGGTGCTTGGCCAGAATCAGGTCCGCCTCCCCGGCCCGTGGATCGTCCCGCTCCCACGCATCCGGCCGGTGAATCAACATCACCATATCGGCATCCTGCTCGAGACTGCCCGACTCACGCAGATCGGCCAGCATCGGTTTTTTGTCGGTGCGCTGCTCTGGACCACGGTTGAGCTGGGAAATAGTAACCACGGGAACTTCGAGCTCCTTAGCCAGCAGCTTGAGGTTCCGGGAAAACTCGCTGACTTCCTGCTGACGGGACTCAACTTTCTTGCCCGAGGTCATCAGCTGCATGTAATCCACGACGATGAGGCGCAGGTCGTGGCGCTGCTTGAGCCGCCGCGCCTTGGCCCGGATCTCCATCATCGTCATGTTCGGCGAGTCGTCGATGAACAGCGGAGCTTCGCTGATCTCACCCATCCGCCGGGCCAGCCGGGTCCAGTCGTCGTCGCTCATCCGACCGGATCGCATGTCCGATAGCCGGATCTTGGCCTCGGCGGACAGCAGCCGCATCACGATCTCCGTGCGGCTCATCTCCAACGAAAAGATCACGCTGGCCATGCCGTGGGTAACCGAGCAGGACCGCGCGAGATCCAGCCCCAGTGTCGAATTGTGGGTAGGAATCATCGATTCCCCGGCCAGGTAAAGGTGGTCGCTGTTGTCAACCTGAACGCAGCGGACCGGAACGGACCAAACCGGCCGCACGTCGACGATGTAAAGCGCGCCCGACCTCGCCGCGGAATACCGCCGAAGTTCTTTGTGAGCCAGCCGCTTGCGCTCCATTCGGAATACGTCATCATCAGTGCTGAACGTGAGTGTGTATTCCGTCGCTGCAGTATTGGTGGAGATTACGCACCGGTAACCGAGACTGACCACGAGTTCGCGAACATCGCGAGCGAGCCGGGCAGAGGCAACGCAGAACTGCACCGATCCGAAGGACGCGACGGTGCCATCAGTGTCAAGCAGGCCGGCGAGCAGCGCCCGCCGCTGCGTAAGCGAGGCCCGCAGATAGACCGACGGAATGTGCTTGTTGCCCAGCACACCGAGCGTATGCAGCCTCGCCTGAACTGTCCCGGCGTCCATTCCTTCCGCCTCGATGTGAACTGCGATCTCTGGATCGGCGCTGGGGGAGTCCGCAGCGTCGCTGGACCCGTCGCCGAGCCAGGCACCGAGTGAGTAGGGCGGAATGGGCAGATCCCGGTCGGGTAGGTCGAATGGCCGGCAGTTGACAACCGAGTGGTTGAGCCGCCGGTCACCGGTGCGACACCGGAGCGTCGCTGCGATCTCCTCAGTGGTACGCACCTCGGCGAATGTCGGCTGGTTGGGGTAGCGGTTGTCGCCCGAGGAGTCCTGTTGCGCCGGGCGGCGGGAGGCACGAGTCTCGGTAACCCACTGGTGCTGCCCGTCAGCCACGATGACTGCGCCATCGGAGAATTCGATCTCGTAGCAGGGTCTTCCATGCATCACATCTGTCGCGGCCACGACTGTCGTGGGATGCCCATCCGCGCCCAGCAATTGATCGCCCACGACGACGTCGCCCATGGTCGTCCAGCCGGTCGGCGTCGCCAGCGGGGTGTCCAGCGCGAGCGCCTTCCCGATTCCGGGACGAGCCGCAATGATCACCATCTGGCCGGGATGCAGCCCGTTGGTCACCGCGTCGAGATCAGCGAAACCGGTCGGGACGCCGGCCGAAACGCCCCCCCGGGATGCGATCGCGTCGATCTCGTCCATGGTGGGCTGCAGCAGTTCCTCCAGCGCGATGTAGTCCTCGCTCATCCGCCGCTCGGTGACCTCGTAGACCGCGGCCTGGGCGCGGTCTACCACCTCATCCACGTCAGCGCCGTCGGCCCCGTGGTAGCCCAGCTGCACGATCCGGGTGCCGGCCTCCACCAGACGTCGCAACACCGCCTTGCTCCCGACGATCTCGGCGTAGTACCCCGCGTTGGCTGCGGTCGGCACAATCGAGATCAGCGTGTGCAGGTACGGCGCTCCACCAACCCGGAGCAACTCACCACGACGTTCCAACTCGGCAGAGACAGTGATCGGGTCAGCTGGCTCGCCACGCCCGTACAGATCAAGAATGCAGTTGAAAAGAACCTGGTGGGCGGGCCGGTAGAAATCTCCTGGCCGCAGTACCTCGACCACGTCGGCGATGGCGTCCTTGGACAGCAGCATCCCGCCGAGCACGGACTGCTCGGCCGTGATGTCCTGCGGTGGCTGCCGGTCGAAGGCCGGCCCGCCGTCCTCGAACCGCACACCACGGTCATCCAGCAGCGCCACCCCTGGGTACCTCCACTTCCCCGACTGTCCGGCCCCTGCCGAACATATGTTCTACCCGATGGCACCGACAGATCTGTCCGGACGGGCCGTAACCAGCTCCTTTAGGCGCGCCGGGCGAGGTTAGGGCGGCCTGACAGGGAGGGCAAACAGTGCCTGGGGACAGCCTGGGGACGCCGTCCGGACGAAGCATCCGGTATCCGTTCGTGCAGCGGTGGATGACTGGGGACAACCTGGGGAAATTGGGCCGGGATTGGGTGATCCTGCCTGGTCAAACTCCTGTGCATGGATGTGGACAGAAGTTGTTTGCCTCGACTCGGCGTGTCCCGACGGCGCCTCACAGCCTCGGCGTGTTGGCATCGCCAGCCATCAGCTCGTCACCCTGCTGCGCTCGCCCGTCTGTGCCAACATCAGAATGCCCCCCGGCATATCGTTGCGCTGGACCGATCGCATGGTGAACCCGCTGTTTTTTAGCAGGTCCATCCAGTCGGCGGCCGGGAGCAAGATTTGCCGCATCAACGCATGCACGTAGGTGAACTCGGGCGTGAATTTCTCAGGGTGGGCCGGCCAGTCGGCCGCGGGCTCGACCTCGGCGATCAGTAGGTAGGCCCCGGCGGGCAGTATGCGCGCCATCTTGGTCAGGTAGCGGGCCAGTGTCTCGCGGCCCTGGGCAAGGATCTCGTGCAGCAGAAAGAAGGCGACGACAAGGTTGATGCTGGCCAGCTCGTCGATCTTGTCGACCTCCGCGGCGTCGGCCTGGATAATTGCCACCCGGTCCGCCATGCCGGCCCGCGCGACCAGTTTCTTAGCGTCGGCACAGGCCTCCGAGCTGATATCGATCCCGACACCGCATGCGTCAAAGTCCTGGCAGATCGAGGTCAGCAGATGGGCGTTGCCGCAGCCAAGATCGAGAACACGGTCAAAGGTGATCTGCCGCAGCAGGTTCTTCGCCGTCGGCACGACATCCTTGCCACCGAGCAACGCCGCGCCCCTGGCGACCCATTTGTCGTCGCGGACGTAGTCCACGCCGTACCGCTTGATTCCGGCGAGGAAGGAGTCGACCCGGCGCAAGGGCTCACCGTACCCGCCGACGAGCCACACGAGATAACCCTTGTCTCGGCAGACTTCTCGGCCATAAGGTGACAACGTGAAGACTCCGGCGCATTCCCGGAGAATTCCTCGTTGGGCAAGATAACGCAGGCTGGCACGTAGCAAGGCCACTTCGTCGGGCGCACGGTCGATGATAATCTGCTCGTCGATTCCGTCGGCCTCAAGCAGCGTGAGTAGGCCAGACATCTCAAAAAATGCAACAATGCTGCTCACCGCGTAGCCCTCAAAAAGCGTGAAGGCCAGACGCCGTTCAACGAGCCGCTCCGCCGGCCCTATTGTGGACACCTCGCATTCCTTTCTTCTCCATTCGCGGCCAGCGCTCATGGCAAGGCGCTCTCATCCCGCGCTTCATGGCAAACGTAGTTACCTCGCGACGTGGGCCACAACTGGCGGAAACGGTCATCTTTCCATCGCACGTACGTGTTATTTGATACATCCGAAGGTCACAGTCGACGCTGTACCCAATGGCCGATTTCGATCGACCGTGCTCCGGTGACACTAGACACATGCGGATGGTGGCGAAGCCATGACGAAACCGAGACCTACCACACGCACGACACGGCTGCGCGAACGACTAACCTACGCCGACCGCTTACTGGGGACGTTTAACTTGATCCCGTCGGCCGACATCGTAGAGCTGATCGCGATTGCCGGCTTCGACCTGGTAATCATCGACATGGAGCATGGCCCGTACAATCTCGGCAATGTGCGCGGTGTCCTGGCAACTGCGGATGCATACGGACTGCATACCGTGGTCAGGGTACCCACATTAGAGCCGTCTTCGATCAGTTCCGTACTCGACCTCGGTGCCTGCGGGGTCCTCGTGCCCCACGTCGAGTCAGCCAAGGACGCGGCGACGGTGGTGCAGGCGGCGCGGTTCGCCCCGGATGGTACGCGGGGGGCCAATCCCTGGGTCAGAGCGGCCCAGTACGGACACCGGGAAAACTGGTTCGCCGCAGCGAACGAGGAGGTCGCCACCCTGGTGATGATCGAGGGCCGAGCAGCGATCACCGAGCTGCCCGAGATAGTTTCGGTCCCCGGTCTGGACGGTGTGTTCTTTGGGCCAATGGACCTTTCCCACTCCCTCGGCGTGCCGGGACAGTTCGACCACCCGAGCGTGTTGGAAGCACTGGACGGGGCCATTCGTCTCGCGACAGCGCATAGCCTCGCGACTTGCCTGTTCTCGCCCGACGCACAGCGCACGAAGTGCTGGTGGGAACGTGGGGTCCATCTAGTCGCCTGCGGAGTAGATACTGGACTGATCCGTTCTGCCCTTGTCGCGGTCGTCAGAACGGCGCGTATGTGAGTGCGCCAGTTCGATCAGGAATATGTGCCACGACATCGCGGCTAAGCTATTCGTCAATTCTTGTCGTGACGGTCGACGAATCCGAACCATCAGACATTAAGATATCTTCCGGCCAACAGGTTCAACCGATTCCTGACTTCCTCGGGAACCGACGAGGAATCCGACAGGATCGCCTCGGCCAGGGCGTCCCGGCAGGCACAGGCCTGTCCACGCGGCGCGGTCTGGGCAAAGCTGCCGATTGCCACTTGCGCCGCTGTTACATTCCCGTGCATGACTGCGGCGACCATGTCGGCAGTGACCGTCTGCTCGTCCCGGCGCCAGCAGTCGTAGTCGGTGACAAGCGCCAGAATTGCGAAGCAGATCCCCGCCTCACGAGCCAGCTTCGCCTCGGGCACGGCGGTCATGCCGATGATGTCCATGCCCCACGACCGGTACAGTTCGGACTCGGCTCGAGTGGAAAACTGTGGCCCTTCGATGCACAAGTAGGTGCCAGCGTCGTGCACTGTGGCACCGAGGACGCGGTGGGCGACATCGATGAGCAGCGGGCGCAGCCGGCCGCAGTACGGATCGGCGAAGGGCAAGTGGGCGACGGCACCGTTGGTGAAGAAGGATGACAGCCTGCGGCTGCGCGTGAGGTCGACGAGTTGGTCGGGAACCACGAAGTCACCCGGGCGCAGTTCGGTCCGTAAGCTGCCGACCGCGCTGACGCTCACAATCTCGGTGACCCCGAGATATTTCAGCGCGTAGATGTTCGCCGCAGCCGGAACCTCGGACGGAGAAAGCTGATGGGCCCTGCCATGACGCGGAAGAAAGGCCACCGACCGTCCGTTCAGCTCACCGAGCACAACCACGTCACTCGGGTTCCCGTAAGGAGTCGACAACTCTACCTCGCGCGGATCACCGAGCATCGCAAGCTCGTAGAGTCCACTTCCTCCGATGATACCGAGCTCGGCTTCCACGGCTTTTTGCGACATTTTTGTACACCATTTCATTGACGAAGCCGACGGGTGACGGTCGTGGGCCCGATCGCCGAGGTGTCAGCGGTCTGATCTCGGGTTCAGCGCGATCGCCCGGCCCGGAGCACCCGTGCCACCCTCAAGGCGCAACGGGAGGAAGCAGAACCAGGCACCCCGCGACGGCAGCGTGTGGAGGCCGGTTAGGCATTCCACGAAGACGGCGCCCACGCGCAGACCAGCAAGGTGCACCGGGCGGCCGTCGTGGGCCGGTCCCATTGACGGTGCGTCGATGCCGACGCACCGCACTCCTCGCTCGATGAGCAATTCCATCGTTGGCACGCTGGGTGCCGGCCAGCCGGGCCGGCGTTGGGTGACCACAACATGGTGCAGGTAGTCCTCGCCCTCCGGCCACGGCAGGTAGTAGCGGTCCCATCCAGTGCGAAATAGCACTATTTCCGCCGCGGTGAGCCGACCGTTGGCTTCCTCCCAGTCAAGGACGACGGTGCTGTCGATGAGCGGGCTCATGCCGGCGTGTGTCCCGGTCACCCCGGATGCATCGATCACCGCGGCCGGACCAATCAATTGGCGCGGCGACACGTCCGCGACGGTAATCGCACCGGCCGGGCTGGCCTCCGGCAGGCCGACGCCCTCTGGCGGCACAAAGTGGCACGGCGCGTCCATGTGGGTACCGGTGTGCTCATCCAGCACTAGCCATCTGGTGGCGTACGGACCACTGCGGTTGTAGACGTTGCCGGCCGGCCGGCGCTCAGTGGTGAACCAATTCCACGTCTTGTGCTGGAACGGCTGGTGGGTAGACCAGAAACACGGCAGGTCTTCGGCGAGCATCAGTGACAGGTCGACCACATCATAGTTGCCAAGCACGACTGAAATATCGCTTACCATTTCGGCCATCGCCATAACTCCCTAGGATAGGCGTTCCAGGTGGAGCGTCTTTCCGCTCTCGATGTCCAGCAGAACGCCACCGAGCGTGATCGGACCCGAAATCGGCCTTGGAGTGCCCAGCTCAAATGGATTTCCGGTACTTCTGAGGCCGGTGACGAACATGTCGTAGCTGAATCCTTGAACACCGCCGCTTGGACCTGTCATCCCCACATCAGTGACCAGCGCGGTGCCACCCGGCAGCACATGCAATAGCAGGGTCGCCTCGTGGGTGTGTGTGCCGAGCACCGCGGCAGCCTCGCCGTCGACCGCGCGAGCGAAGATCTGCTTTTCCAACACATGGTCACCGTGGTAGTCGACGATCACAGTGCCCCGCCGGTCGGCCTCGATCCAACCGGCGTAGGCGGGGCACACCTTTCCGCTCGTCGCCTTGACCGACTTCATCGCGCACGCGTCTGCCAGATTCACCACAGTGACCGGCTCACCGTTGATCTCAATAGTCAGCGTGCCGCGTCCCGGCACGTCCCCGGCCACGTTGAACGGGCGAAGCGCCCGTGGATTCGCCAGTGCACGCACCGAGTCAGGACTGTCCCACGAGTGGTTGCCGCCGGTGATCACGTCGATACCATTGTCGAGCAGCCCCTCGACCTGCCGCACCGTCATTCCAAGCCCGTCCGGTGCACAATTCTCAGCGTTGGCCACCACCAGATCCGCGCGGTGATGGGCACGGATCTGGCCCAGCCGTCTGATCAGATAATCGGTGGCCTCGGCGCCGACGATATCTCCGAAGAACAACACGATCACGCTGCCGTACCTCCCGCGCGCACCAACTAGCGCCCTACTTGGATCGTGCACTACCCCGACCGAATGGAAAACTCACTGGAGGAGTCAATCACCGTTGTTACCATCGGCCCGGTCGCGTGTGCCCTATGTCCCGTTCTCACGCATCAACTACTGCGGTCTTGCGGCGACGAAATCGCCGTGATTACGGTGTGGCGAAGCGCAACTTCTCGAATTCCTCCATCAAGCCAAGGAGCTGTTCTGATGACGACCAGCAACGGGAACCGACCGATCATCGCCTTCATGAGCGACCTCGGAATTACCGACGACTCGGTGGCCCAGTGCAAGGGACTCATGCTCAGCGTCTGCCCGGACGTGACGATCGTCGACGTCTGCCACACGATGAAGCCATGGGATGTCGAGGAAGGTGCCCGATACATCGTGGACCTGCCACGCCTGTTCCCCGAGGGCACGGTGTTCGCCACCACGACGTACCCGGCGACAGGTACCACCGCCCGGTCGGTGGCGCTGCGGATTAAGCGGGCGGCCAAGGGCGGTGCTCGCGGTCAGTGGGCCGGTTCCGGGGCTGGTTTCGAGCGAGCCGACGGTTCGTATATCTACATCGCGCCCAACAACGGCCTGCTGACCTCGGTCATCGAGGAGCACGGTTATTTGGAAGCCTACGAGGTTACCTCCACCGAGGTAATCCCCGAACAGCCGGAACCTACGTTTTACAGCAGGGAGATGGTAGCGCTTCCCTCAGCGCACCTAGCCGCCGGCTTCCCGCTGAACAAGGTAGGGCGCCGCCTCAAGGACGAGGAGATCGTCCGCTTTAATCGGCTGAAGCCGACGCGCAGCGGTGAGAACGAGCTGGTTGGTGTCGTCACTACGATTGATCACCCGTACGGCAACATCTGGACCAACATCCACCGGGTGGACCTGGAGAAAATGAGTATCGGGTACGGAACCAAGCTTAAGATCGTGCTGGACGATGTGTTGCCATTCGAGCTGCCGCTGAGCCCAACGTTTGCTGATGCCGGCCCGATTGGTGCGCCGGTGGCATACTTGTCCAGCCGCGGCTACCTGGCACTGGCGCGCAACGCGGCCAGCCTGGCGTACCCGTACAACCTCCACGCCGGCATGAGCGTCAAAGTCAAGGTTGGCTGAACCCACGCCGGCAGCCTGCCAAAGCGCCACTCCTGGGCAGATTCGCGACACGACCACCACGAACCTGCCCAGGCTTTTATCGACCCTCCCCCCACATCGAGGGATCATCCAGATGTCTCTTCAGGCGGCCGATCTGGCCCGTCTGCTGATTGCGATCACGCTTGCACTGATAGTCGCCCATATTGTGGGGCGAATCTTCAGCGTCTTGCGCCAACCGCCGGTCATTGGCGAGATCCTTGGTGGCCTATTGCTCGGCCCCACCGTGCTCGGCCTCATCGCACCCCGAGTCGGGACTAGTCTGTTTCCCCCATCGGGTGTGGTCGCCACCGGATTCGGGGTGCTCAGCGAGCTAGGCCTGCTGCTGCTGATGTTCCTGTCGGGGCGGGAGGTGCTGACCTACCGCAACCCCGGCCAGCAGCGCACCGTCGTCGCGGTGACGGTGACCGGCCTCGTCATTCCATTCGCGGTGGGGGTGGTGGCCGCGCAGTTCGTGGACTACACCTCGTTTTCCGGCCCACACGGCAACGCGGTGACCTTCGCTCTCGTCTTCAGTATTGCCATCGCGGTGACCAGCATTCCGGTCATCTCCCGAATCATGCTCGACCTGAACATCCTGCACACCAAGTTCGCCCGCGTCGTGTTGTCAGTGGCGTTGTTGGAGGACCTGGTCCTGTACGTGGTGCTCGCGGTCGTCCTCGGTATGGCCCAGTCCAAATCAAACACGATATTTGGACTGTGGTCACTTTTTCACAACAACACGACGAATGCGACGACCGCGTACTACGTCATCGCCAACCTGGTGTTCTTCGCAATATTTATGCCGCTGGGTAAGCCGCTGTTCACCGGGCTCGCGCGTAGCCGGTTCAACGTCGTTGAGCTGCGCAGCCCGATCGCGTTCCGGCTCGTCTTCCTATTGGCGCTTGTGCTGGTGTGCGTGTTCCTCGGTATCAATCCGATCTTCGGGGCGCTGCTAGCCGGGATCGCCTCCGCGAGCGCAGACAGTTACACCGGGGACGAGGCGCGCCGGCACGAGATCGAGCAGGCGTGGGACGCGATAAAGAAGTTTTCCCTGGCACTGTTCATCCCGCTGTACTTCGCCGGTGTCGGAATCCAGCTCGACCTGGTGCACCACTTCACGGTGCTATTCTTTCTCGGCTTCATACTACTTGCCTGCGTGACTAAATCGCTGAGCGTCTGGCTCGGGGCGCGGCTGGCCGGCGAGTCGAATCGATCTGCGGTCAACTTCGCGGTCGCGCTGAACGCGCGGGGCGGGCCGGGGATAGTGCTTGCGACCGTGACATTGTCCGCCGGAGTGATCAACAGGGACTTCTTCACCACTCTCGTGGTCCTTTCCATTGTGACGTCGCAGTTCGCGGGCCTGTGGTTACAACACACCGTCACGCCCAAGCTCAGCACTGTCCGCAGCGGAGGATCTCCGACGTGACGACGATGGGCAGCAAGGGCATGAAGGCACCGCGATGACCGCCGGCGGCGCGCCGAGAGCACACACCCCGGGCAATTCGGTCGGGCTGAGACTCGCTGGCCGGTCCTGCGTGGTGACCGGCGCTGGGGCCGGAATCGGACGAGCAACGGCGATGCGGTTTGCAGCGGAAAGTGCTCGACTCGTCGCGGCCGACATCGATGCGGCCGCCTTGGAGCAGCTGCGAGCTGATCTCACCGACGGCGAGACCGAGCTGGAAGTCGTCGTCGGTGACGTGTCCAAGCCTCAGGACGCTCGGGCCATGATCCAGTCTGCGGTGGCCAGCTACGGCCAGATCAACGTCTTGGTCGCCAACGCCGGGGTGATCCCACTGCTTGACGTGGTCACCGCGACCGCACAGGATTGGGACGAGGTGATGAACGTTGACGGTCGGGGCATGTTCCTCACCTGCAAGTACGCAATCGAGCAGATGCGGGAAATCGGCGGCGGCTCGATCGTGTGTGTCTCCTCGATTTCCGGCGTGGCCGGGCAGAAAGGCCAGGCCACCTACGGGCCGGCCAAGTTCGTCGCCTCGGGGCTTACCAAGCACCTGGCTGTAGAGTGGGCTGAGCACGGCATCCGGGTAAACGCGGTGGCACCTGGCACAATACGGACGGAACGGGTGCGCAGATTATCCGATGAGCCGGGTGGCGCCGAGTACCTGGCCGCGATCGAGCGTATGCACCCACTTGGGAGGTTTGGCGAGCCAGCCGAGGTCGCCGCCGCCATCGCGTTTCTGGCCAGCGACGAGGCATCGTTCATTACCGGCGTCGTGCTGCCTGTCGACGGCGGCTACCTAGCCCAGTAACAATACCTCAAACATCACAAGACGCGGCTGTAGTAATTTGACAACCCAGGATCGCCAGAACGGATGCGATCGTAGAGTTGTTGCAGACCCGGTGTCGGCTGCACTCCCAATTCTTCGGCCAGCCGGCGCCGGGTCTGTTCGAATGCGGCGATCGCGTCGGCCTGCCTGCCGGACCGGTAACTCGCGAGCATGAGCAACCTTGTCAGGTTCTCTCGCAGGGGTTGATCCCGCACCGCTGCAGACAGTTCAACAAGCAGCTCAGCATGCCGCCCGAGGAGTATCTCGGTGTCCCAGCACTCCTCCTGCGCGCTCAGGTGCAGATCAGTCAACCGCTGGCGCTGGCTTTCCGCGAACGGTCCCGGAATCCCCGGCAGGGGCGGTCCCTGCCATAACTTCAACGCCTTTCGCCAGGCCGTCGCGCTCGGGCCCAACTGGGCACATCGCCGCAGCTCTCTCGCCTCGATCAGGTGCTGCTCGAACGCAGTGAGATCAACCTGCCCTGGGTCGAGCCGAACGTAGTAACCGGCAGCACTGTGCCCGATCATGTCCCGGCCGATGATCAACCTTAACCTGCTGAAATAGGTACGCAACAGCGCGATGCCGCTTGCCGGAACCGCCTCACCCCACACGCCGTCGAGGATCTCCTCCGGTGCGACGGTTCGGCCCGGACGCAGGACGAGCGGGAGAAGGACTGCCTGCTGGCGCAGGGGGCCGAGTTTGACCTGTTCGCGGTTTCGCACAGCCTGAAAAGGACCCAGCACGCGGAGACTCAGCAGACCAGCGTCATGCTGTCGCTTCTGGTTCATGGCAGCGTCTCCCTCGCGTCGGACTCAACAGTGTGCGACCGCACCTGCAGTGGGACCACCATGAGGAGGCAGCCGAGGGGTAACTTTTCAATATACACCCTATCAAGCGGTTTAGTTACCGTGTGTCCCCGTTTAGATGTCCTCTTCCGCGCTCGCGTACCCCATTTGTCGCACAACGGCGTCTGAATGAAGGTAGGTGTATGGCACCACGGTTACACGTCGAGTACATCTGGAGCTCGTGCAGAGCGGTGTCCACGATCCTGCAAGGTTTCTTCAACTCCCACATGCCATCCTCTACGTCCAGCAGGGGGCCCGTTCACGAATGGAAACTGACGCTGGCACTGGACACCTGCAGCAGCGCCTATTAGGGGGGTCGTGGGGTGTGTGCGCGCGCTTGCTCGCTTCTGTAAAGGCCTCGGAAGACAGGGTTACACAATTCCACCGCATCGTGGCGGTCGGACGACGGGGTCAGCGGTCTGCGAGAAATATTTTTGGGATGGCTGGCTGACAAACAATCCTAACCAGAATATGTCTGCGTCTACTACAACTTAGCAATTCCATGGATATTTCCTTTTCGGCGCAAATTAACAAGGCGGCTCAAACTCAAACCAGAGGAGACAAACCTGGTGAGCGAAAACTGGACAAGAGGAAGCACCACGTCCTCCATTCAAAAAGAAATAAGAGTGGTTGTTATCGACGACCACGTCCTGTTTCGTCAGGGCGTTGTAGAAATACTTTCAACCGAGGTGGAAATCCACGTCGTAGGCGAATGTAGTAATGATGATGCAACACTTATAGCTGATCAGCTGAAGCCTGACATAGCACTCTGGGGTACCGATAGATCTGGAATTCGAGCAGAGAAGACACTGCGTGAAGTGCTGATTGCCTCACCACAAACTAAGATCATCATTATGGCAATGCACGATGATCCTAAATTGGTTGCAAATATGATCACCGCTGGTGCTGGGGCATACGTATTGAAAGACTCCACCCGCGAGGAATTGGTCAGCGTAGTGCGGAAGGTTCACCGAAATTCCAGCCAGGTCGTATTGTCAGTGTCACGAGAGACTTTGCAGAGCCTGAATAGGCACAGCCAGCAAATACTATCTGCTCGAGAGTGCGAGGTGCTTGCGTTGGTTGCAGCAGGTATGCGAAATTCCCAAATCGCTGGTAAACTTTATATTTCTGAAGGAACCGTGAAGCGACATCTTACTAATATTTACATAAAATTGAGCGCTGTGTCCCGCGTCGATGCCATCAAGAAGGCTATTTCGCTCAAACTCTTGTCGATCAATGACATACTGGGGTCGGATGGCACCCCTGCTAACGGCAGGCCATAACGGTTACATGGTTACGGGCAGCCGCCCTACGCCTTTTGCGGAATTTCGCCAGATCGCGATCACCTCTTAATCTAGCTTAATCTAGCGCCAGTGAGTATTCACGAGAGAAAGGGCATCGGAGGAGCGATGACGGCTCGCATCGAGCAGATCGCCCGCCGACTCGACCGCGCCTGGGAGGACCGGAAGGCCATTTCGCCGCTCAGCGACACCGAAGGTCTGGACTCGCCGACCGTCGCGTATCAGATCCAGACCCGCTGGTCCGAGCTGCGCGTCGAGCGTGGTGAGCAGGTGCTCGGCCACAAGATTGGTCTGACCAGCCAGGCGATGCGAGATCAGATCGGCGTCGACGAACCCGATTACGGACGGCTGTGGGAGTCGCGGTTTTTCCCCGCGCACGGGGGCCGGGCCATCGTTCCCTCCAACGTCTTCCTGCAGCCGCGGGCCGAGGGCGAGCTGGCTTTCCTGATCGGGAAGCCGCTGGACCGCACAGACTGCACCGCCGATGACGTACTGATCGCGACCGACGCCGTGGCAGTGGCCGTGGAGGTAATCGACAGCCGGATTACCGACTGGCAGATCAAACTGGTCGACACGATTGCTGACAATGCCTCTTTCGGCGCGTTCACTCTTGGCCTCTGGGATCCGGCGCTGTCCGACGCCGACCTGCGGACGATCGGCATGCTGGTCCAGCACAACGGCGTGACCGCGGTCGAGGCCGTCGGCAGCGCTGCCCTCGGCCATCCGGCCCGGTCGGTGGCATGGCTGGCTAGCACGCTGAATCGGCTCGGTGTCGGCTTGCTCCCCGGCGACATCGTGCTGTCCGGGGCGCTCGGCCGGTCGCTGCCGGCCGTACGCGGTGACGAATTCATCATCGAGGCGCACGGCCAGCCGCCGCTGACCGTTGTTTTTGACTGACCGGGACCGGATCGAGATGGATGACGTACGGCTCCGGGCGATGTTCGCCACCATCGACGCCGTGGACTGGGACGCCCTGCCGCAGTTTTTCCACGCCGAGATTGTGTACGAGCGGCCCGGCTTCCCGCCGCTGTGCGGCCTTGACCGGGTGCTTCGCTTCTACCACAACGAGCGGAAGATCGTGCGGAGCACGCACCACGTCGAAGGCACGGTCGTCCAAGACGACCTGGGGGCTGTCTGGGGACGGGTGGGCTGCGTGCTCACCAACGGCACGGAAACCGAACTCGGCTTTGCCGACATCTATCACTTCGACCGCAACCTGGTCAGGCTGCGCCGCACTCACTTTTTCGTGCCGGGCGTCTGATTCACGCATCCCCGTTATCAAGCGAAGTGCAGATCCACCGCGATGTGACCGTCCCCGAGCGGGATCTGCTCTGCTGAGTCGCCGACCGGGGCTACCCGGATCTCGTCGGCGAGGACGTTCTGGCCGATCACGGCGGTGTGGGTGGCAAGCATGTCGACTATTTCACCGCCGGGATCATCCTTAATTGCGATGACCATCGAGATGCGGTCGGAGAAGCCGAAACCACGGCGCTTGCGCAGGGCGTTGGTGAGTCGGATCAACTGCCTGGCGAGGCCTTCCATGCGCAGCTCCCGGTCGACGGCGATATCGAGCGCGACGCTGTAGCCATCGTCGCTGTAGACCTGCCAGCCGACGGCAGGGATCTCGGTAACCTGCACATGCTCGGCACCCAGCGTGACCAGCTCGCCATCCACCTCAATCGTGAACCGGCCATGATCGCGGAGCGCGGTGGCGACGGCCTCGGCGTCGGCTTCGCGGATAGCCTTGGCGATGGCCTGGGTGCGGCCGCCGAAGGCTGCCCCCAGGGAACGGAAGGCGGGCTTGATTACGTGTGACACCAGGTCCGAGCCGACGCCTCCCACCAGCTCAAGCTCCTTCACGTTCAACTCGGCCGCGATGATGTCGCGAACGTCACCGAAACGGCCACGCAGCCTCGCTGGGAGGGTCACAAGCGCCCGCTTCAGCGGCTGGCGCACGCCGATGCCGGCGATGTTGCGCGCCTCACGGCTCAGCGTGACCAGCCGGCGGGCGGCCGCCATCGTTTCGCGCAGTCCATCGTCGACCGCGGCCAGATCAGGCTCGGGAAACGTAGTTAAATGCACCGAATCCGGCGCGGCCGGATCCCCCGCCAGAACAAGATTCTGATAGAGAATTTCGGCCAGGAACGGGGTGATGGGGGCGAGCAGTCGGCTCAGTGTGCTCAGGCATGTATGCAAGGTCGCGAAGGCGGCGTCGGAGTCGTCGGCCGGTGCGTCCGGGTCGGTGTTCCAGAAACGCTCCCTGCTGCACCGGACATACCAGTTCGACAGGTCAGCGATGAACCCGGCCAGCCGCCGACCGGCCGCTGTGACGTCGAAATCGTCCAGGGTCGCGCTGACCTCGGCGGTAACGTCGGCAAGCTCGGCGAGCACGTAACGGTCCAACACCGGCCGCCGGTCGATGGGCGGAGTGACGGTGTCAGGGGTCCAGCCCGCGAGCCGGGCGTACGTGACAAAGAAGTAGTAGGTGTTCCAGATGGTCAGCAAAATCTTGCGGGTAGCCTCTCCCAGAGCCCTTTCGCTGACTCGCCGGGACTGCCAGGGGCTTCCCTCGACCAGCAGGACCCACCGAAGGGCATCGGCGCCGTACTTGTTGACCAGCGCCCACGAGTCGAGAACGTTACCGGCCGACTTGGACATCTTTCGGCCGTCGTCGTCCACGATGTGGCCGAGGCACAGCGCCCGCCGGTAGGCGTTGCGCCCGAACAGCAAAGTGCCGACCGCTTGCAGCGAGTAAAACCAACCGCGGGTCTGGTCGATCGCCTCACAGATGTAGTCGGCTGGATATGCCGCCGCGAAGCATTCCGCACTGCCGGGAATGTGGGGGTAGCCGAATTGGGCAAACGGCATGGCGCCCGAGTCATACCACGCGTCGATGACCTCGGGCACCCGGGACATGGTGCCGTCGCAGGACTGACAGCCGAACGTAATCTCGTCCACGTAAGGGCGGTGCGGATCGAGCTCGGACAGGTCGCATCTGGCGAGTTCCCCGAGCTCGGCGCGCGATCCGACGGCTACCGTGTTCGCACAACCCGAGCATCGCCACAGCGGCAGCGGGGTGCCCCAATAGCGCTCGCGGGACAGCGCCCAGTCGACATTGTGGGCCAGCCAGTCGCCGTACCGGCCGTTGCGGATGTGCGGCGGTCGCCAGTCGACCTCGGCGTTGTCGGCCAAGAGCTGCTCGCGCAGCTGCGTGGTAGCGATGAACCACGACGGCTTGGCGTAGTACAGCAGAGGCGTGGAACACCGCCAGCAGAACGGGTAGGTGTGCCGGTACGTCCCCTGCTGCACCAACAGATCATTGGCCCGAAGGAATTCGATGATCGGCGCATCCGCGTCGCGGACGAACATTCCCGCGAACGGGCCGATACGGTGGTCGAACCGCCCCTCGGCGTCCACCGGGTTGATCACTGGCATACCGTTGTCGCGGGCGACCCGCATGTCGTCCTCGCCAAAGGCGG
The DNA here is from genome assembly GCA_030860695.1 of Actinomycetota bacterium. Taxonomy (GTDB): domain Bacteria; phylum Actinomycetota; class Actinomycetes; order Mycobacteriales; family Pseudonocardiaceae. The sequence goes on along the minus strand of JALZHU010000039.1, from coordinate 10,105 downwards.
CACCCGTATGCACGATACCGGTGCCCTGGTCGATCTCCACGAAGTCGTCGACCACGACGAATCGCCAGGTTGTCGGGTCGCCATCAGGGTCGTCTGCAGAACCCGGCCCGACGAAGTTGAACGGCGCCTGATAGCGGGCGCCCGCGAGCTCGTCGACCGCAACCTCACGGAGCACCTCGGCAGACTCGCCGAGGGCGGCCTCGACGCAGTCGGCGGCAAGGACTACGAGGTGGTCGCCCGCGTGACCACCGCGGGCCAGCACATACCGGATCTTGTCGCTGACGACGGCCGCGGTGGCAGGTATGAGCGTCCAGGGCATAGTCGTCCACACCAGCAGCGACACCTGTTCGCCCCGGGTCGGTCCTTCGCCGTCCGGCCCCAGCGGACCGGACAGCAGGGGAAAGCGAACGAAGATGCTGGGGTCGTCGGTCTCCTGGTAGCCCTGGGCCACCTCGTGGTCGGACAGCGCGGTCCCACATCTGGGGCAGTAGGGCACAACTCGCTGGTCCTGATAGAGGAATCCGCGTTCATAAAGCGTCTTCAACGACCACCAGACGCTCTCGACGTACTCGTCGGACATCGTCCAGTAGGCGTCACCAGTGTCCACCCAGTACCCGATGCGCTCAGTGAGCTCCTCGAACTCACTGACGTAGCGCATGACCGATTCCCTGCACCGGGCGTTGAACGCCGCGACACCGTACTCTTCGATCTGGGGTTTACGATTTATGCCGAGTTCCCGCTCCACCTCCAACTCAACCGGGATTCCATGACAGTCCCAGCCAGCCTTACGTGGTACGAAGTCGCCTTTCATCGTGCGGTAACGAGGGAAAACGTCCTTGAACACACGGGCTTCGACGTGGTGCACCCCAGGTCGCCCGTTCGCGGTCGGAGGGCCGTCGTAGAACCGAAACACGTTCTGCCCGGCAGAGCTCTCCAGCGTCCGGCTGAACACCCCGTCGGCACGCCAGCGCTGCAGTACCTGTTCCTCCAGCGCAGATAGGTCGGGGGCTTGGTCAACCGGGTCGAACGTCACAACACCCTCCGTGTCTTGTTTCATCCAGCATAATCGGTGCTCAATGCACGAAGGCCGAGTGGCCGGTGATCTGCCGACCCAGGATCAACTTCTGGATGTCCTGTGTTCCCTCGTAGGTGTAAAGGGCCTCTACGTCAGCATGGTGGCGGGCGACGTGTTTGTCGATCAGAAGCCCATCACCGTCGAGGATGTCACGGGCGTCCAGAACCACCTGCCGGGCGGCGGCCGCGGTGTGCAACTTGGCGGCCGATGCCCGCGGGAGGGTTGCCTTGCCCGCTGTCTCCAAGCGAGTCAGCCGCCAGCACATGAGCTGCATGCTCGTGATGTTGGCGAGCATCTGGGCCAGCTTGGCCTGGACGAGCTGGAAATGGGCTAGTGGACGGCCGAACTGCTCCCGCCGCAGGGCGTGCTCTCTGGCGATCTCATATGCCGCGATGGCGTGGCCGAGCGCCTCCCAGCACACGTCCTGACGCGCCCGCAGGATCAGCGGGGTGAGCGCACGCCAGGATTTAGCCTCGGTCAGCCGGTTACCGCTTGGGATGCGCACGCCAATCAGCGTGATCTCGGCGTGCACCGCCACCCGGCAAGCGGTTTTTCCCCGCAAGGGCACTGCGGCAAGGCCGTCCGCCGGAGTTTCTACAACAAATCCGCCGATCTCGCCGTCGTCATCACGGGCCCACACGACAATGACATCGGCGAAGGTGCCATTGCCGATCCATCGTTTGGCGCCGTCCAGCACATACCCGTCGCCGTCGCGCCGGGCACGGGCCCCCAGCGAGGAGACGTCCGAGCCGTGATCCGGCTCGGTCATCGCGAACGCGCCGAGCGCATCCATGGCAGCGAGCTTTGGCAGCCACCGGCGCCGCTGTTCCACCGATCCCATCAGCCCGATCGACAGCATAGCCATGTTGTGGCCGATGCAGAAAGCTCGCAGGCCGCCGTCGGCGCGCGCGAGCTCGGTAGCGACTAGGCCCTCGGCAACCGGACTCATCCCCGGGCAGCCGTCTCCCTGGAGCGCGCCGCCGGCTACCCGCAGCTCGGCGAGCTTGGGCACCAAAGCGAACGGGAATTCGGCACGTTCCCAGTAGTAGTTGATGATAGGCAGCACTTCCGTGTCACAGAAGTCCCGAACGCGGCCGCGCACCTGGCGTTCCTCAGCGGAAAGCAGCTCGTCGAGCAGGAAAAGATCTGTTTGTGGCGCGTGTTCATCGGCGGCCATGCCCCATTCCCCTTGGTTATGCTTTGATCCTGTGATTCGGCATCCGTAGTGTCAGACCATCCGTCCGGCCCGGCGAGAACGTTGCGCGTAAAGATACGCCGTGTACAGAACGGCGCCCGCAAGCAGCCACGCTAAGCCGATCGTGACGCCCGTGACGCCGCTGGCGACGAGCAGCCCCGCGCTGCACACGAAGGCCAGTGGTATGAGCAACCGCGGAGCCGGCGTGCAGAACGCGGGCCGGGCATCGGATTGATCGCACCGGAGCCGGACCAGGGCGATTAGCGGTGGAATGAAATGCAGCACGTAGAGGAAGCCCCCAGTCGAAGAGGACATCGAGACAGTGCCGATGAGGGCCACGCCGCCGAGCAGAAGACCATTGATCACCACCGCGACCCAGGGAACGCCGGTCCGGCCGCTCACCGCGGCGAGCGGCGCCGGCAGCAGCCGGTCACGCGCCATTGCGAAAACGGTGCGGGATGTGACCATGAGGATCGCGTTCGCCGTAGCGGCGGTGGTCAACAGAGCGCAAAACATAATGAGGTGCTGGGCGGCGGTGCCACCAAAAAGACTTGCGGCGTCGGCCAGGGGCGACGTTGACGACCCAAGGCGATCTGATGCAACCGTGCCCACGGCGACGAATGCGACGGTCAGGTAAAGACCGAGAACCCCGGTCTGAGTCAGCAGAATGGCGCGCGGCAGATTTCGCTCCGGCCGCTTGATCTCCTCACCGGCGGCGGCCACCATGTCGAATCCGCCAAACGCAAGAAAGGCTATGAGGGCGGCGCCAAAGATCCCGCTAACCCCATGAGGCGCGAACGGTGTCAGATGACTGAGACTGACATGCGGAAGGCCCCAAAATGAGAACCCGACCAGCCCAGCGATCGCGACAGTGATCACCACGGTCTGCGCGCCGCCTGACACCTTGACGCCGAGCACGTTGACCACGGTGCTTGCGGCCACCAGGAGGCCAGCACCCGCCATGATTGGAAAGCCAGTGGCGGCGTTGAGATAGCCCCCGAAGCCGATCGTCACATAGCCCGAAAGAAAAACGTAAGCGCCCCAGTAGATCCAGCCCATGAAGAAACCCCAGTGCTGACCGAGTATTTGCCGAGCAAATGCGTAACCACCACCCACCATCGGCAGTCGACAGGCCAATTCCGCGTAAGGCAGGGCGATGAGCAGGGATGCTACGAAGGCAAGTGAGAATGCAATCAGGGCAGCGGGGCCCGCTTCGCCACCAGCAACACCGACAAGCACAAAGATACCGCCGCCGACGGTGCCGCCTATACCGATCGACACTGCTTCCCGAAGCCCTAGTTCACGGCGCAACTGCGCAGTCGGTCGTAGTTGGGGCCAGCGATTCTTGTCTGCTTGTTTTTCGGCCACGAACGCACTCTATCGCGATCATAAGCCAACTTCTTTGACTCGCTGGTCGTAGATAAGCTATCTTTTCTATAGACTGCTGTTAGGAGGGCTTAATGCTCGACGTCCGTCGCCTGTGGATCCTCCGCGAGGTTGCCAGGCACGGTTCCTTCGCCGCAGCTGCGCAAGCGCTGACCTACACGCCCTCGGCCATCTCCCAGCAAATCGCAGCCTTCGAGCGGGAAGTAGGCACCCGCTTGGTGCAACGCGGTGCTCGCGGTGTCTCACTCACCGAGCCTGGGCAGATCTTGGTCAACCAGGCGGAGCCGGTCTTCCGCCAGCTGGCCGCGATCGAAAGGGAGCTGCGGGCATTCGTCCAACTGGAGTCCAGACTGCTGCGGCTGGGCTGGTTCACCACGGCCGGATCGACCTTGGTGTCCCGCTCGATCGCCGCCTTCCGCACCCGGTACCCCGGCATCGAGCTGGATCTCTTCCGGGGCGACCCAGTCGAGTGCGTGTCCGGGCTGCGTGCCGGCGAGATCACACTCGCCCTCGTGTACCAGTTCGAGCTCGAGCCTCCGTTGCCCGACGACATCGTGCAGATAGACCTGATCGATGATCCGCTACACATCGGGCTGCCGCCAGGGCATCCGCTCGCCAGCCGCGACCGCGTGGGGCTGGCAGACCTGGCCAACGAGCATTGGATTCAGGGCGTACTGCACGGACCGACGCTCGAGGTGCTGCCACAGGCATGTCGGGAAGCGGGATTCGACCCCATTGTTGCTCTACGGACCGACGATCGCACCGTGATCGAGGGGCTCGTCGCCGCCGGGGTGGGAGTCGCGCTCATCCCGCAACCCACGCTGCCTACCACGCGCCCCGACATCGTCATCCGCCCGCTGGACTCCAAGACGCTTTTCCGGAAGGTCCGCGTCGCCATGGCGCCCGGTTCCTACCCTTCACCGACTACCTTGGCAATGCTCGGCGTGCTCAAGGATATCTGCAACGAACTGAAAAACGAGGCGGCGCGCCGGCTAAACCAAGGTCCTCAGTCGCCTATTATGGTTGAACTCGGCGACAGGTTGGACTGATCGCCCACATCCTCTTTACCGCTACTGATATATTCTTTGAGAGCGCTCAACGCGGTCTGAACGAAGAGGTCGACGCCCACCGGTATCGCACGCTCATCAATGTCGAAGAGACCAGAGTGCAGGTCAGCCTGAGCTTCATTTCCCGGGGAACGGACACCCAATCGGCATAGCGCACCCGGCACATGCTTTAAATACCAGCCGAAGTCTTCACCACCGAAACTCTGTGGAGCCTCGTATACGTTGTCTTCGCCAAATAGCTTAACAGCGATGTTCCGTAGGATGCCGATCGCTTTGGGGTTGTTATTCACCGCAGGACACACACGCGTGTACTCGAGCTCCCAGTCGAGTCCAAACGGAGCGACAATCTTTGCCAAAGTATCTTCGACCAACTTCGGTACTTCCGGCCAGATATCAGCATTCCGTATTCTGACCGTTCCACTAGCTTCAGCGCGGGATGGTATGGCGTTCTTGGTGCCGTTCGAAGATATCTCACCAAAGCCAATCAGCATCCGCTTATCTTCTGCCAACTGCATGTTAACCGCATCTGACAACCCGACGACAACAGTCCCAATGACGTTGATGGGATTCGGCGTCAGGTTCGGCCGTGCCGAGTGCCCACCGCTTCCGCGAACCTTTACTGTGATACGGTCCTGCGCGGAGGTGATGGGGCCAACTCTTGTTCCAATCCGTCCCACATGTGCACTCGGATCACAATGAAGAGCGTAGATCACATCGACTTCCTTGATTGCGCCGGCTGCTATGACATCCAGCGAGCCGCTACGAGAGGACTCTTCCGCGGGCTGGAAGATGCATCGAACTCGGCCGAGAGTACCTATGTTCTCCTGGGCCAATCGAATGGCCGCGCCAGTCAGGATAGCGGTATGCACATCATGCCCACAGGCGTGGCTAACACCTGGATTCTGCGACTTATAATCCACGATCTTGTCATCCTGGATCGGTAGGGCATCGAGATCGGCACGCAGTGCGATGACTGGCCCTGAACCTTCTCCGATGTCGCAAGTCAGCCCAGTCCCGGACGGCAATACTTTCGGGTTCAACCCCGCCTGCCCAAGAGTCCGAGCGACCAGCGCAGTCGTGCGCCGCTCCTGACGCGCGAGCTCGGGGTGCGCGTGAATCTCTCGGCGTAGCCGGATCAGCTCATTCACTGCTGCGATTCTCTCCTATCCCGTCTCGAGGACCCACACGATGCCGTGTTGGTGTGCCCTAACATTGATGTGTGTTCCCTAATCCTCATCCTCCCATCCCACCAGTGGGAGGCCCCACCAGGAGGCTGCGCCACATCGCCACATCAATCGTACCGCGACATAATATATTAAGGCTCGTTAGCTCCGCGATTCTTGCCTGCCCACGAGGGCGTGTCCGTAGATCTGTGGGCTGTCAACAAGTTCTCCTCGAAGGTGTCCCTTCACGGGTTGAGCCGGGATGTCACGCCGTTGTGGGAGCCGGGGGTTGCTGGTGAAGGGCGTTGTAGTGGCGCCGATGGCGCCGGATGTTGTGGCCACGGGCGCTGAGCAGGGTAGGCGCGGACGCGGCAGTAGCCGGCGAGTGTGGCGAGGGTGTGCCAGTAGCCGGAGATGGCTCAGTGTCGTTTGGTGACGTTGAGAGCTGGTTGGTGGTGATGCCCACCGCCTAGGTAATCGTAGCGTGTGCGTAGGTCGGTGAGCAGCGCAGGGCCGAGGTGGTCGGCTGTCTTTGCCGTTCACGTTGGCCGGGGACTCATCGGCGCGGGCGACGGGGGCTTGGACGCGGACACAACCCAGATGATTGACGATCAGGGACCCAAGTTCGAGCTCGACACGCCGTCACCGCGTTCGTCTGGACCGCCACTGCCGACGCGTTAGCAGAGGCTGTGCGCAAGGAGCGGCGATCTCGACTACCGGAGTTACCGGAGTGCGTTGCGGAGTGGTGTTGAGCGGGATCCGCCGCGATGCCATATTATCGACTGTGCAAAGTGACCTCCTGGGCGGCTTCGCTGATCGCATTCGCCACTTCGTCGGAAGTGGTGATGCTGGTGAGTTCCACATATCCGCACGCGGACAGTGCGCCAAGCATGTGAAGCACGACACCTTCGCCGGTATCATGCTGGTAGAGCAAACCCGCTCTGCGCATCCGTTCGACGACAGCCCGGGGCTGCTGACCGCGGAGGATTTCTGGCTGAAGTAAACGACGGTGCACATAATGCACTGTCGACCCTTCCTGTTGCGGCATGCTGTGCAGATCAACTGGAGATCCGACGAGCGACTCGACATAATTCAGCACATGGCTCGGGCCGACCTTTCGCAGGTTGAGCTCCACAGCAAATATCTCGCCGGTTATGGACGTCACGAAGTCGACCCCGAACGTGCCTCGGAGGCCGAGCTCGGCAAGTGTCTGGCCGACCTGCTTGATCGCCTGTATGATTTCACGACGCCATTTTTCGCTCGCGGGGAACCGGCAACCCCAGTATTGCCCCGAGGACACGATCTGATCATGTGTCGCTCGAACTCTCACCGAGCCATCCGCGGTTATCTGTCCGATCCCGCTCGGCGACGAGGTCACGTCTTGGATATACTCTTCAACGATCGCCCCTCCTCTGGATATTTCCTGCACAAAATCGTTCCAGGGCTGCCCCACGAGTTCCACCGAGTCCCGCAGGTCGCCCGTACGGACAAGGCGCTGACAGTCGATGAGTGCGTTGCCGATCGCCCCACCCCAGGATGAGTCATTCAACTTGATCATCGCCTTCCTGGCAGGTCCAGGTCGGTCACGCAAGGCCAATTGATGGATAGCAGCTACTACAGACGCTTCGTCCATGAGGAGCTGAGCATCTCCAGGCGGCATGGCGATACCACTTCGCAGGAAAATCTCCTTACCCCCGTACTTGCCACCCCATCGTGACGACAACCGAGAGTCAGGTTCATCGAGATTAGCGCCTAGCACGGAGGCTATCTGCTCTACTTGGGGCGACGCCGAAAAGTTTGCTATCGACACCTCGCGACCGAGCTTCACTTCTTCCTCCAGCCGACACATGATCTCATCGTCGGCGAGCACCAAGGCGTCGAGCGGTAATGATTCATGGGATCGCGGAGAAAGGAGGGTCAATCTCTCGTTCGCCGATTTTATCTGTTGGTCGTTGAACCGGTAGAGGTCACGGTAGTGATATTTCAGTGCATATGGTTCCACTGGTGCCTGGGTGATGATGATGAGGTTATTCTCGTCCTGTCGCAGATCTTCCAGATAGCAGAGGCTTCGTTCTCCCGAATATCGTACATAGGGTATCTCCGTCAGCACGCGGTCGGCGTAGTTCAGAGAGTAAAGCACGACTCTCGTCGAACCGACATTCTTCATCTGCGTGCTCCTTTAGCAGCGAGGTCGTCTTGATGGTGGGCTCGCACGATACATTAACATCCTTGGACCGGACTATTCCAAGGCCGACGGCCGACCTTCAAGGCAGACACCGCATCGACACCGACTTACCCGTCCAGCACGGCCCAGCACGGCTCAGATAGCCAGATATTGGGCTCTACGCCACTAAGCAACGGGAGGAGATTTTCGGCTCTACGCAACAAAACTGGGGACGGCCCGTTGCTGATCCGTGTCGGTGTTTGATCTTCGTGTATGCAACCGTGGTGCAGCAAGAGTCGTAGTCGGTGGGCCAGAGTGGCAGACCAGGCTCAGCTGGTGGCGGTAATGACCTCGACCGGGACGGTTACCGAGACTTCCGGGTGCAGACGTACGGTGACCTGGTAGACACCAGCAGACTTGATATGCCCGCCAAGGTCGACCGCCCGCTTGTCCAGCGGCGGGCCACCCGCGGAACGGACCGCATCGACAATGTCGGCCGCGGTGATCGAACCGAACAGCTTCCCCCCGGATCTGGCGGCCTTGGCCGTCAGGGACACCGTGCCCAGACGCGACAAGGCATCGGCAATCTCCCGAGCGTGGTCGAGGTCACGGATCTGGCGGGCCTGCTGGGCCCGACGGATCGTGGCCACCTGCTTCTCTGCGCCCTTGGTGGCCACGATGGCCAGCCGTCGGGGAAGCAGGTAGTTGCGGGCGTAGCCGTCCTTGACCTGTACGAGATCGCCGGGCCCACCGAGCTGGGGAACGTCAGCAGTCAAGATGATCTTCACGTGATGCTTCTTCCCCGGTTAGCGGGCGGTCGAGGTGTAGGGCAGCAGCGCAACCTCGCGGGCGTTCTTCACCGCGACTGCGACGTCGCGCTGGTGTTGGCTGCAATTGCCGGTAACCCTGCGAGCCCGGATCTTGCCGCGGTCGGAGATGTACTTCCGCAGCAGTGCAATGTCTTTATAATCGATAGCGGCGTCTGAGTCCTTACAGAAGACGCAGATTTTCTTCTTCGGTTTGCGTACCGGAGGCTTGGCCATGGCTGGGGGTACTCCTTGAGTGGGTCACGCCTAGGGGTCGGAAATACTGTGATCAGAACGGGGGCTCGTCGTCGTAACCGCTGGCGGCGTTACCGGATCCACCCTGCGCCCCGGCCGGCGCACCGACTTGCGGCGCCGAGCTCCACGGGTCGTCGGAGAGCCCACCGGAGGAGCCGTAGCCGCCGCCCGATGCACCACTCTGCCGGCTGGCCTTGTTGACCTTGGCGGTGGCGTAGCGCAGTGAGGGTCCGACCTCGTCGACCTCCATCTCCACGACGGTGCGCTTCTCACCCTCCCGGGTTTCGAACGAACGCTGGCGCAGCCGACCACTGACGATCACCCGCATGCCTCGAGTGAGCGACTCAGCGGTGTTCTCCGCGGCTTGGCGCCAGATGTTGCACCGCAGGAAAAGAGCCTCGCCGTCGCGCCACTCGCCGGTCTGGCGGTCGAAGGTACGCGGTGTGGAGGCCACCGTGAAGTTGGCTACCGCTGCACCGGAGGGAGTGAAACGCAGCTCCGGATCGGCGGTCAGATTACCGATCACCGTGATAACGGTCTCACCGGCCACATCAGTTCCTTCCTCTGGAGTCGCGCCGCAGCACCTTGGTGCGCAGGACCGACTCGCTGAGCGACAGCTGCCGGTCGAGTTCGGCGACGGCGGCAGGCGTACAGGAGAGGTCAACCACCGCGTAAATGCCCTCAGTGTGCTTGTCGATCTCGTAAGACAGCCGGCGCTTGCCCCAGACGTCGACCCTTTCGACGTTGCCGCCCTGCGTCTTCACCACACCGAGGAACTGCTCCAGCGATGGTGCCACGGTGCGCTCGTCAAGTTGCGGATCGAGGATGACCATCATCTCGTAACGACGCATGAGAACCACTCAACCTCCTATGGACTGGTCGGCCGCGGAGCATCCGCGGCAGGAGGGTGCCGGCTGGGCCGGCGATCCAACCACTGCCGGCTGGGCCGGCGATCCAACCACTGCCGGCTGGGCCGGCGATCCAACCACTGCCG
>JALZHU010000256.1 GCA_030860695.1 Actinomycetota bacterium | reverse complement strand
GCGGAAGAAGAACCTCAACACCATCGTGATCACCACACAGCCGATCATGATCACGCTGATGTGATCAAGAAGTCCGCAACGACACACACCACGGGGCCAACTCGATCACGGAAAGTGGGCCAGATCCGACACCTTGTCGCAACCCGCGACGATAGGACGCCTGATCCAGGTCTGCGACCGGTGGATCTATTCGGCCTGCCTGTGTTTCGGTCTGGATCTGCAGGATCAACAGCACAGCGGTTTCTGCTATGGCTACTCGGTCTACCAGGCTGAGTACAGCCGCAACCTGCTGTTCAAGGTGGGCGCCCAGATGGAGAAGGTGTTTGACCGCATCGTCGACCGGACCCTGTGGGTGCCGAACTGGCCATCCACGGCGGTGACCTGCGGCATCGTTGGATAGTGGTCGTCGGCATGATCGTCGGTCGTGGCGGTACGACTGCTGTATCTAATCTTTCAGCAGCTGGTGGCCTGGCTTGGATTGCTGGCTCGCAGCGCACATTCGAAGAATGCGGAGATCCTCGTGTTGCGCCACGAGGTTGCCGTGTTGCGTCGCCAGGTGAGCCGACCGCGACTGTCTTGGGCGGACCGGGCGGTGTTTGCAGCACTGACCCGGTTGCTGTCCCAAGGCTGTCGATTGCATCGGATCGTCACCCCGGCCACCATCGTGCGGTGGCACCGGGACCTGGTGAAGCGACGCTGGACCCAGCCCCGACGTCACCGCACCAGCGGCCGGCGCACAGCACCCGAGCTGCGCCGGTTGGTGCTGCGGCTGGCCGCCGAGAACTCCTCCCGGGGGTACCGACGCATCCACGGCGAACTCGCCCAGCTCGGCTACCAGATTGCGGCCTCTACAGTGTGGGCGATCCTCAAGCGAGCCGGCATCGACCCCGCCCCTCGCCGCGACGGGCCCAGCTGGCAGCAATTCCTGCGGGTCCAAGCCCGAGGCATTCTCGCCACCGACTTCTTCTGCGTCGACACGTTGCTGCTCCAGCGGCTGTATGTGCTGTTCGTGGTGGAACACGCGACCCGTCGCGTGCACCTGCTCGGGGCCACCACCAACCCGACTGGCGCCTGGGTGGCCCAGCAGGCACGCAACTTCCTGATGGACCTCGGCGACCGCGCAGCTCAGTTCACGTTGTTGATCCGGGACCGCGACAGCAAGTTCACCGGCGTTTTCGATGCTGTGTTCGCCAGCGAGGGTCTTCGCATCCTACGCACACCGGTGCGCGCACCCCGGGCGAACGCGATCGCCGAACGATGGATCGGAACTGTCCGCCGTGAACTGCTGGACCGGATACTGATCATCAACCGCCGCCATCTTATGGCGGTGCTGACCGAGTACGTGACGCACTTCAACCACCATCGCCCACACCGCGCGCTCAACCAAGCAGCACCACTTAGGCCACTACCACCACCTGCGGCATCCCAGCTTTGCCTCCGACGTCGCGATCTGTTCGACGGGTTGATACACGAATACACCCAGGTCGCATGAGGTGGATGCTCAGTTCGGCACCCACAGGGTTTGTACAGGCGTTCTTGCGGGACGTAGCCGCAGGTCGGCAGCACGCAGCGGCACTTGTGGGCGGATCACGGCACGGCCGATCAGCGTTCGGGACGAAGAGTCATCCGCGCGCTGGCCCCGGATCATTTACCCGGTGATTAGCCGCCCACCCCGCCACCTCGGGCATCTGCGTCGGTGTCCGCGGTTTCGGCGTCCTGCTTGGCTGGGTGCTCGTGCGTGGCCCGTTCCCGGGAACTCATAGTGTGCAGGGGTCGGACGAACTTGTAGCCGACGTTGCGCACCGTGGCGATGAACTGCTCATGCTCCGGGCCGAGCTTGGCCCGCAGCCGCCGCACATGGACATCCACCGTGCGGGTGCCGCCGAAAAAGTCATAGCCCCACACCTCTTGCACCAGCTGTGCGCGGGTGAACACCCGGCCGGCGTGCCGCGCAAGGTGCTTAAGCAGCTCGAACTCCTTATAGGTGAGGCTCAGTGGCCGACCCTTGAGCCGAGCGGTGTAGGTGACCTCGTCGATCACCAGCTCGCCGAGCACCAGCGCGCCGCTCCAGCCAGCGCGCTGGTGCTCCGCGCAGTGCCGGGCGACCAGCAGCCGCAGCCGGGCATCGACTTCGGCCGGCCCCGCGGTGGGCAGCAGAATCTCGTCGGAACCCCAGTCCGCGGAGAGCGCGACCAGCCCGCCTTCACTGATCACGACCACCACCGGCACAGCCAGTCCGGTGGCTCCCAGCAACCGGCACAGGCTGCGCGAACCGGCCAGATCCCAGCGGGCATCGACCAGCACCACGTCGTAGGAGCCGGCGTCCACCAGAGCAGCGACTTCCGGGGCGGCCCACCGCACGCCGTGACCCAACAACGACAGCGCAGGCAGCACCGAACCCGGTCTGGGATCGGCGGTGAGCAGCAGCAGTTCCATGCCGCTCCCTCCTGCCGCTGAAGGATGGCAACCGCGATCTACGGCATGTTCAGGGAAATGCTGATTTTAGCCACCCTCGCCAGTCACGGTGCGCCCCTCACGCCGAGCACGACCCACGGTCGGTGCAGGAGCACAGCGGCTCCTGATGGGCCTTTAGCGGGAATGTGGTGCTGCCCTGTCTGAAGCCGACCGGAATGACCGGCAGTACAGTGCTGACGGCTGCTGGGCGTCGTGCAGCACAATTTGGTGTGCGGCCTGTGTCGTCGTGTGTCCCCCCAGCCACGACCCGGTGGTGGGGTTCAGGTCGAATGGCGGAAAGTCGCTGGAGGAAATCTCCCAGCGGATCCGGTGGCCGACGGGTCAACCCCCCCGCTTCGGTTCTTGCGGTCGACCGGTCCTGGCCATCGATGCTCAATGGACGCCGACGGGATGAACCAACTTCTCGCTGCCGGTGCTACCAACTCACCGCCGTGCCGGTCGAAATTTGTCACCTTGTCCTGAGCCTGTACGCGTATTTGCACCGGCGTGGGGCGTCTCTGTAGACATGCGGACGGCCAAGGCGCATTCCTCGTGGCTGACACGGGCGCGTCGTTTATTCCCGGATCGGTGTGCTGGATCGACATGTCGAGCACCGATCCGGCTGGCAGCCGAGATTTCTATGGCGGGCTGTTCGGCTAGACTTACCAAACCGACCCAGGCCGCGGGCAGCACACCACCGCCCTGTGTGCCGGCTGGCCGGTGGCCGGCCTGGCAGGCGTTGCAGTGCAGGCGGGAGACCTCGTGGCCCGGACTGTGTATCTGACCAGCGCCAGCATCACCCACACCGCCGCAGCCTTGACCCAGCGGGGCGGCCAAGTGCTGCATGGGCCGGTGAATGAGCATGACGTCGAAATCCTGGTGCTACGCCACGAGGCCAGCGTGTTACGCCGTCAGGTCACCCGTCCGCGACCCCGCCCGGCCGACCGAGCTGTGCTAGCCGTGCTATCTGCTGCGCTGCCCAGGGTGCGCTGGTCGGTGTTTTTCGTGCAACCCACGACGCTGCTGCGTTGGCCCCGTGTGGCTCGCAAGTGGAGATATTCGACCGCGAAGCCGCCAGGCTGCCCACCCATCACCGGGGTGGTGCGGGAGTTGGTGCTGCGGTTGGCTACCGAGAACACTGGTTGGGGGTATCGACGCATCCACGGTGAACTCACCGGGCTCGGGCACCGGGTGGCGCCCTCGACAGTGTGGCGGATCCTGAAACGCGTCGGACTCGACCCAGCGCCGTGCCGCTGTGGTCCGACCTGGCGCGAGTTCCTCAACGCCCAGGCTGCCACGATCGTGGCCTGCGATTTCTTCACCATCGACACGGTGTTCCTGCGCCGGCTCTACGTCCTGTTCTTCCTCGAACTCGGCACCCGCAGAGTGCACCTGGCGGGCATCACGGCCCACCCGACCAGGTCGTGGGTGACCCAACAAGCTCGCAATCTGCTCATGGATCTCGGTGATCGGGTCGACCAGCTGCGTTCCTGATTCGGGATCGCGACGCCAAGTTCGTAACTGGTTTCGATACCGTGTTCGCCTCGGAACAGATCATGATCATCCGTACGCCGATACGCGCGCCCCGCGCGAACGCTTTCGCCGAACGCTGGATTGGCACGGTCCGGCGCGAATGCACCGACCGGATCCTTATCCTCGGCCGCCGCCACCTGACTGCGGTCCTGAATGCTTACATCACGCACTACAACACTCATCGGCCACACCGCGCCCTCGGCCAACGACCACCCGACGGGCTCGAAATACCCCCGGACCACCGCCAGAGCAGGTGCGACGCATCCACCGTCGGAGGCTTGATCAAACGATATCAGCAGGCCGCATGACGGAACCGAGGTTTTCGGCACCCACAGGCTATCACCGATTGTTCTCCCGATCAGAAGAGGTGGAAGTCGCAGCAAAGATGGCAGCATACGTGGCAGCCGGCATTGCACCAGCCGCGGCGCACCACACAGCCAGCAACACAGGTCACTCACACCCGGCGTGCGTGTTGTGATAGAACAGAGGTGTAAGGACGGTCTAGTCGCATGTGGTGACTAGTCTTAGTTGTGCCAAGGAGGAAGGTGGCATGGCGCAGAAGGTTATCCGTGAGTTCGTCGATGACATTGACGGTTCACCAGCTGAGCGGACGTTCTCATTCGCTGTCGATGGAGTCTCCTACGAGATCGACCTGTCCACGCAGAACATCGCAGAGTTCAAGTCCGCTATCGGTGGCTTCATCGAAAGCGCCCGGAAAGTCAAGGGCAGCAGCGGACGTCGTACCCGCAGCCCTTCAGGTGGTGGCGGTCGGCAGTCCCGGGAACAAACCCACGCTGTGCGGGAGTGGGCGCGCCAGCGCGGCCACAACATCAGCGAGCGGGGCAGGATCCCGGCGTCGATCCAGCAGGCGTTCGACCAAGCGCACGCAGCAGCTTAGTCGAATAACCGACGATCGAGGTGAGGTTGCGGCGGCGCCGAACAGCCCGCCGTAACCCACCTCCACACCGTCAAGGCACCAGTTTGATACGCCAAACGTAGCGAACAGTTGATGGATGCCCGCCTCACCGGCAAGCAGCCCCGATGAACCACCGTACATGATCTAGATCGGTGTGATCATGGCGATGAGACCGTCGATGTCGTGTGCGCTGACAAGCGCAAGGAAGCGCCGGTCGGTCGTGTCGAATGTGGTTGTTGCAGCATCTGCTGCTGGTTAGCGTGTGGCGATGCATCGATGCCCGGAGTGCGGCTTTATCTACGATCTCGGCAAAGCGTCGGTGGCCGGACAGATGATCTGGGAAGGGATCGCCGACGTCGTGGCAATCTTGCGGCGAAACACCGTCGTCGACCTGCGGACTCGACGGCAACCCAGCACATGGTCGCCCCTGGAGTACGGCTGTCACCTTCGAGACGTGCTACTCGTACAGCGCGAGCGGGTCCTCGCCGCCCGCCGGACTGATCGGCCGGACTGCCCGCCCATGGGCCGAGACGAGCGAGTCGACCACGACGGTTATGCCGAGCAGGAATCCGAGGATGTCGCCCGCCAGCTCACCGACGCGGCGCAGATGTTCTCCAACGTGCTTGACCGACTGGATACCAACGACTGGACACGCAGCCTTATCTACAACTACCCGCACCCGCGCGAACGATCACTGCAGTGGGTTGTGGTGCACACCGCCCACGAGGTGCACCACCATCTCCTCGATATCCGCCGCCAGTTGACCTGAGCGTGTCAGATCGTTCCAGTGCGTGGGCGAACATTACCTGCTCGGGCAGCCAGCGTGGACCATCCAGATGCCCGGAAGCCATTGGCCGTGAAATGATCTGGACGATTCTCTCGTCGATGGCATTGCGCCCGCGTACGAGTTCAGCCATGAGCGCGATCGACTCGCGGTCCACACCATGCACTCGCGGGCACTGTTGCATTGAGCGATCGGCCCGCCTGACCTGCTCCATCCGCGCGCTCTGAAGCGACGCTCGAGGCCTTCAGATGTCCGGTTTATTGGGGTTTGCCAGGGGGCCCGTGGGGTCGTGCCTCCCTGCTTGCTGCATGGCGAAGACGCTCGTCGCCTCAATGCAACAGTCCAGCCTGCCCGCTCGCGATGATCCGCCGACGCAACAGCGCCGCCGGAGTCTCTCTCACGCAACGGGCGATTTTTACCGCCGTTGTCTAGCCTGTCCAGTCAGGGTGTCCAGTCTCTGGTGAAGTCGGAATTGTCAGTGGTCATGGCGCGATTCGCATCTGCGCAGGTTGGTCCGCACCGGTGCACCTTGACCGGAGCATGCGGCTGAAGGTACTGGGTTGCGGCGCCTAACTAGTCATGTGGTGGTGAGCAATCTGGTTCGCACAGCCTGGTCTGTAGCGCAGTCAATGGCTGTCCACGCCAGGGCGATGGCGCCATCCCGCAAAGCCTGATCGGCCGCTGGGGTGATGCAGTGGGCAGCGAACTCGGGCTGATGATTCACGGCCGGCAGTGAGTCGATGCTAATCCCCGGGTGGATCGAAGGGATGACCAGCGACACATTGCCCATATCGGTCGAAGCCGCAGCGTGTGGATCAACCGGTTCGAAAGTACGGCCCAGCGCCTCGGCGTTGCGCCGATAGGCGGTAGCAATCTCGGGATTGTGGCGCATCTGGGCGTAGGGCTCGTGGTCGGCTAGCACATCGACGGTGGCTCCGGTGGCCAGGGCACCGGCCTGGAAGCAGCGCATGACGCGCTCGCGCACCACCTCCAAGTCGGTCAGGGTGGCCGCGCGGATCATGTACTCAGCTTCGGTGTGGGCGGGCACGATATTGGGTGCTTCTCCACCCCGAGTCACGATCCCGTGGACCCGGTCGCTAACGCGCAGGTGCTGGCGCAGCAAGCCAATGGCCACACCGGCGACGGCGAGGGCATCGGCGGCGTTGATACCCAGCTCTGGATAGGCGGAGGCGTGGGCTTCCTTGCCGGTGTAGCGGATGCGGAACTGCTGGGCGGCGATAATGGGCGGCTCGGCCCTATCCAGAGGGCTCGGGTGGGTCATCATTGCCAGGTGGGCGCCAGCGAAGGCACCCCGATGCAGCAGCAGAATCTTTCCTCCGCCGCCTTCCTCGGCCGGTGTGCCCATCACCCGCACGGTCAGCCCAAGCTCGTCAGCCACCGCAGCCAAGGCCACACCGACGCCCACTGCGGTGGCCGCGATCACGTTATGGCCGCACGCGTGCCCAATTCCGGGAAGAGCGTCATACTCAGCACAGATCACCATATGCAGCGGCCCCGACCCAGCACGGGCCTCAAAAGCGGTGGGCAGCTCACAGATGCCGCTCTGCACTGAAAAGCCGTAACCGGTCAAAGCCTCACCCAGCCAAGCGCACGCCCGTTCCTCCTCCCACTTGAGCTCCGGATGAGCGTGAATGCGGTGGCTCAGGGCGACGAGATTTGCTTCAGCGCGGTCGAGGGCAGCTTGGGCAGCAGTCTTCGGGTCCACCAGCCCAGCCTATGACGAGGCACTGTTGTGTTAAAGCAAGTTGTCCTCGCCATGCAGCAAAGCGGTGATGTAGCACATCGAAACCTTGAAAAACCATAGCAAATCAGGCACTGAAGCCCTGCCACATGGCTTCTGGGCAACCTGACGGGCTCGAAAACTCGATGCAGCGTCTTGACCAGTGCTCCTCGTGTGCCGGTCGGTCATGGATCATCGTCGAGTGCTGTTGCTATCGATCTTGTATCAGCTGGTGTGGTGTCTGCTCGATCTAATCGCTGTGCTGGTGCGACGAGATCTAGTGTAGTGTTTCATTATTGATTTTGCACTTGCTGGAGGGCGACTCGTCCGCGGGCGACCTTGGCGAGGATTTGCTCTGCGGTGGCAGTCCAGATGAATGGTTTCGGGTTGTCGTTGTTGGCTTT
>JALZHU010000477.1 GCA_030860695.1 Actinomycetota bacterium | reverse complement strand
ACAGAACTCCTGGTAGAACGGCGCTTCAGCACCGCTCGATCTACCAGGAGTCCTCCATTACCAGCGGCGACACGCCGTCACAAGATCAGTTGCTGCCACAAGATCAGTTCAGGAACAGGCTCTTAGCGAGGCGTTGTTTCAGGGGCTGCGGGATCTGCCGGATGCCCGGTCGGAGGATGCGCTGGTGGGACGGGTGTGGAATGTGCCTGCCCGTAGTGCGGTGTTCACTGGGCGGGAGGAGCTGCTCACTGCGCTGCACGCGGCGTTGGAGAAGGAGCGCGCGACGGCGGTGGTGCAGGCCCTGTATGGGATGGGCGGGATCGGCAAGACCGCGCTGGCCATTGAATACGCTCACCGCTCCGGGCCCGACTACGACCTGGTGTGGTGGGTCCCGGCGGAGCAACCAGCGCTGATACCGGATCGGCTGGCGGAGCTGGCCCACGCCCTCGGTTTGGCGACTGCCACCGACCCCGTGACTGCGGCAGTGGCCAGGCTGCTGGGGGCGCTGCGGGAGCGGGACCGATGGCTTTTGATCCTTGACAACGCCGAAGAACCCGTGGCCCTGACCCGGTACCTGCCCGGGAGCGGCGGGCACGTGATAATCACCTCCCGTAACCCTGGCTGGCAGGAGCTGGCCACCCCGGTGGGAGTGGATGTGTTCGACCGGGGCGAGTCGATCGCACTGTTGCGCCGCCGCGCCCCGCAGCTCACCGACGGTGAAGCGGGGCGGATTGCGGAGGCCCTGGGGGATCTGCCGCTGGCGCTGATCCAGGCCGGAGCGCACCTGGCCGACACCGCCACCGGCGTGCAGGACTATCTCACCCTGCTCGCTGAAAGAACCACGGAGGTGCTGGCCCACGGCGTCCCCCCGACCTACCCGGTGTCGCTGGCGGCCAGTACCCAGATCGCTTGCGACCGATTGGCTGCCCAGTCCCCGGCCGCGCTGCAGCTGCTGTCCCTGGCTGCCTACCTGGCACCGGAGCCGATCCCGCTGACCCTGTTCACCACCCACCCCACCCAGCTGCCCGATCCCCTCGCGAGCGCGGCCACGGATTCGCTGGCGTTCACCGTGCTGACCCGACTGGTGCGTCAGCACGGGCTGGCTTGGGTCGAGCCGGCCACTGTGCAGCTGCATCGGCTGCTCGCCGCGATCCTGCGCGCCCAGCCCCACCAGCAACAGGACCTGCCCACCCTGGCGGTTCGGTTGCTGCGTGCCGCGGTCCCGGCTGACGATCCGTGGGACAACCCGCCGGTCTGGCCAGTCTGGCGCCAGCTTCTTCCGCACGTTTTGGTCGCCACCGACCCTCACCGCACCCTCACCGGGGCCGAGGAGAATGTGGCCTGGCTGCTCGACCGCGCCGCTGAGTATCTGCGGGTCCGGGCAGGATTCGCCCCCGCCCGACCGCTGTTCGAACATGCCCTATGCCTGCGCCGCTCCATGCTGGGCGAGGACCACCCCGACACGCTGGACACGGCCGGCAGTCTCTCCTTCAACTTGTGGGAGTTGGGGCAGTATGAGCCGGCTCGCCAGCTCGCCGAGGACACCCTGGCCCGCTGCCACCGGGTCCTGGGCGAGGACCATCCCCACACCCTGCGCTCGGCCTACCTTCTCGCCGTCTACCTGCGGGAGCTGGGCCAATACAAGCCGGCTCGCCAGCTCGCCGAGGACACCCTGGCCCGCTGCCACCGGGTCCTGGGCGAGGACCATCCCCACACCCTGCGCTCGGCCTACCTTCTCGCCGTCTACCTGCGGGAGCTGGGCCAATACGAGCCGGCTCGCCAGCTCGCCGAGGACACCCTGGCCCGCTGCCACCGGGTCCTGGGCGAGGACCATCCCCACACCCTGTTCTCGGCCTTAATCCTCACTATCACCCTGCGACAGTTGGGGCAGTGCGAGTGGACTCGCCAGCTCGGTGAGGACACCCTCACCCGCATGCGCCAGGTCCTAGGCGACGATCACCCCTACACCCTGCTGTCGGCCGATAGCCTCGCCGCCACCCTGCGACAGTTGGGGCAGTGCGAGCGGGCTCGCCAGCTCGGTGAGGACACCCTCATCGCATGCGCCAGGTCCTAGGCGACGATCATCCCCACACCCTGCGTTTGGCTCACCGCCTCGCCACTGTCCTGGTGGAGAGTGAGTACAACCAGGCGATCGACTCGGGTTCCCTTCGGCGCTGATCGGTGGTGCCTTGAGTCGTGCACCTGTGCTGCTGCGTGCCGTCGACTGCGCCTACGTGCCCGCGAACAACGGCCCGTACGAAACCCGTCACGGCGTTCCCACTAACGGTTCGCTGATGATGATCATAGGTGAGCCCCAACTTGGAAGGCTGCGCCTACTGCGCCGTCAAATGCCTCAATCAATGGTCAGCTCGGGTCACAGTGCCCCGTCATTGACCGTGGTTGACCGCTGTTAATGGCACGCTAATGGCACATGCGGGGTGTTGGCCTGCCACAGGACGGCAGGGGCGGGGAGCGGGTATCCCGTCGCGTCGGCGAGCTTGTCTCAGAGCGGATCGAGGGGCAGGGCTCCAGATGGA
>JALZHU010000255.1 GCA_030860695.1 Actinomycetota bacterium | reverse complement strand
GACCCAATGAGCCAGTGAGGCGTCGCCTCGGACGCCTAGCAGCGTGTCTGAGCTGGGCTTTCCGGGATCGACCTGATTTGGCCAGGCTTACGCAGGGACATGCGACCATGATCGGCAGACCGCCGCCGCCCGCTGCGCCGAAGTCCGATCAAGGAAGAAACTTGACTCAAACGTCAAGTTTCGGAGACCTAATTGATCTAGACGCCGTCCATGGCACCGCAGGAGCAGCCGTGAGGAAGTTCCGCGAATAGCCGGCACTTTTCCGAGTCGTGAGGACCATTGGCGGATCAGGGAGCCACGGCGCCGTAACCACGGGACCGCGTACCTATACAGCACCAGGCCCAGCAAACAGCAGATCGGCCAGACCACCAACCACACGACCAACCAGGCCATTACATTCAGTAGCAAATATCCACGATCGAAGCACTCACTCAAACGCTGCTTCATCGACTACCCAGAAACCATAAGAACAATCCAGGGCACACCGTCGCGTCGTGATCCGATAGCAGGGCTGTCGCCGCAGCCTCCCAAGATCACAAGGTAGGGTTCTTGCGGTGGTCCCCTTGAGGTGTTAGGCGACGTCCCCGGCCATGATGACGTCGTTCGGGGTGACGTGCATGCCCCCTGTTGAGCAGCGAGATGCCCGGCATCATCCCGGCAATCCCGAGGCCACCCACGTACGCGAAAGAGCCGGTGGCGGACGACATCACCGGAAGACACCTCGATGATCTTGCCAACCAGCAAGGTTGCGATCCGTGTAGCTGAGTCAGGGTGCTGCCGCTGTCTTAAACCACGGAATGATCTCCGTGGTGGTGATGCGCCGATCAAGCCGGCGGATCTCAGCGATCAGGTCACTGCACAGCATCCAGGGCCGCGGGATCAGGTTCGCGAGCACGCCTGCGCAGCACCTACGCTGGACGCTCGTCGCATCAGTATCCCGTCCGATAACTGACCTTCACGTCGAGACATCCGCGGGCTCTGGGCGGTGGGTAGCTGGTTACTTGTCGCAACAGGAGCCCTCTTACGCTCGGGCACACCATGCACGTGACTAAATCACCCTCCGCGCTCATGCCGAGCGAACGTCACCAACAGCATTTACTACCAGACTCGGGACTGTGGTGCTGGCACTTGGATCGGGCGGCGAGGCATCAGCACAACCTGCCCGAGCCCAGCATGGTGAATATGCAACAGCGTCGCTTTGAAGGTGGTCAGGCTGGGAAGGCAAGGTCCCGTTCGATCACGGACGCGTTCAGAGGCAGCGGCGCGGGATGTGATTGCAGGATACACGGAGCTATCTAAAGGCGGTATTTCTGGTTGAGAATCCTTGAGGTGGCACCGTTCATGGCCCTATTGACCTGAGTCCGGCATAGGACCAAACTTGGCTGGAGAAATCTGGATCGGTGAGGGAGCCTGGCGATGACCAGCGATCTGCAGCAAGCTAAGAATCCGGTGAGCGCGGTGCTGGCCGGGCCCTACGGGCATCCACTGCACCCCATCCTGGTGACCGTGCCGATCGGAGCCTGGGTGGCCAGCCTGGTGTTTGACCTTGCCTCGCATGTGGTCGCCGATCCGGGATTCTTAGCTCGGGGTTCGCTGTGGCTGATTGGGTTGGGAGTGGTGGGGGCGTTGGCGGCCGCGCTGGTCGGGTTTTTGGACCTGCTGGCCATCCCTACCGGCACGCCAGCATTTCGCACCGGGTTGGTGCATGCGGGACTGAATCTGGTCGTGAGCGCTGGCTATCTTGGTGGATTTCTGTGGCGAAGGACGAGTGACTTGTCCACCAGCGTGGGATGGGGTCCGCTTGCACTGTCCGCTGCCTGTCTGGCCGTCCTGGCCGTGTCGGGTTATTTGGGTGGCATGCTCGCCTACCGCTATGGGGTGCGGGTGGCCGATGAAGCTACCCAGGCCTCGGGCTATCGCCACTCCCGGTCCTCCACCTAGCAGGCCTCCGATGGCTGGGCTGACCGCGGGCATTGCGGCCAGCCCGCCGTAGGGCTGGTACGCAGATCGTAAGGAGATGTGGTGATGAGTGTTGGCGTCATGGGTATCGCCGCCTTAGTCGCCTGGGTGCTCACCGCGCTGGGCGGCT
This sequence comes from Actinomycetota bacterium, assembly GCA_030860695.1. GTDB lineage: Bacteria > Actinomycetota > Actinomycetes > Mycobacteriales > Pseudonocardiaceae. The sequence continues at coordinate 5,755 of JALZHU010000255.1, read as the reverse complement.
TTGTCATGTTGGGTCAGTGGATCTCTCGTGGCGGGTTGCGTCAGCAGCGCAGCGGAGCCACCCGGTTCCCCGCTGGCCTGATGTTTTCCCACTTCGGGCTCGCTGCAATCGGTCTTGTGATCTGGATTATCTACCTGATCACCGGCATAAGTGGGTTGGGCTGGGTGGCCTTTGTGCTGCTTATTCCGGTTGCGCTGCTGGGCTTCATCATGCTGCTCCGCTGGATCCCGGTCTACCGAGGCCACGCGATTGCTGCTGGCTCTGGCGTAGCCGGTTCCGGACCGACCGAGGCCGAGCCGGCTGAGCGGCACCTACCGGTCCCCGTCGTCGTCGCGCACGGCCTATTCGCCGTGGTCACTGTGGTGCTAGTGCTGCTGACGGCACTGGGTGTGACCCTCAGCTGAGCATTTAAACTTTGTGGTGATACTCCAGCCGGCGCCACAGCCTCATTTCGCGACGGCGTGTGCACTAAACCGCATCGGCAGCTCCGGGCCTGGATCAGGATCATCACCGTTGCCGTTCGCGGTGTTCTAAGCGGTGGCGGTGAACAGTAGGGTCTCCTCGGCGCAGGCCGCGCCGCCCTCCACAACAGGAGTCCCATAAGCATCCGCCCCGAGTGCAGCGTCCGGCACATGGATCGATGCGACTTGCGGTTTGTTTCTCACGGTGCCGATGTAGGACGAGCTGAGGGGGTTTCTCGACCTTGGAGCGCGGGTAGAGACAGGATCGTGTTCCTGGTGCGGCCGCCGGGGGTGTATCGGGTCGGCACTGATACCTCCTTGCTGATTGATGTCCTGCGGCAAGGCGGTTACGCGGCGGGGCGTCGCGTGTTGGATCTGGGGACCGGAACCGGCGCGGTGGCGCTGGCAGCCGCCCGGTACAGTGCGGCGTCGGTCACCGCGGTGGATCTGTCGCTACGGTCGGTGGCGGCCGCGTGGCTCAACACTCGCCTGCACCGGGTTCCATGCCAGGTGTACTGGGGCGATCTGGGTGAGCCCGTGGCGGGTCAATACTTTGATGTGATCCTGGCCAATCCGCCTTATGTCCCGGCTACCAGCATTGTCTTGCCCCGGCATCGGATGAGCCGGTGCTGGGATGCTGGCCTGGATGGGCGGGCGCTGCTGGATCGGATCTGCGCAGAAGGACCCGCTTTGCTCGCGCCGGAGGGAATTATATTGCTGGTGCATTCCGCGATCTGCGACGAGGACATCACCCGCAAGCGCTTCGCAGACGCGGGTCTACAGGCTGAGGTCTTGACCCGGCACACCGTGCCCTTCGGGCCGGTCATGCGCGCCCGGGCCGCCATGCTCGAAGCCCGCGGATTGATTCAACCCGGACAGCGGGCGGAGCAGCTGGTGGTCATCGGAGCCCGCCATGTGCCCTAAGCCACGTCGGCGCCAGGTCATGCTGACCCAGGAAGGACCGGTGTTGGCGCACGGTCCGATGGAGATGATCCTGCCCGATGGCCGCAGAATGAGCTCTGATCGGGTGGTGAGCGCGTTGTGGTCTTCGGCATCCAGGCCAGCACCCTACTGGCCGACCGGCGCTCCACGCTGCTGCCGCAAGGGGCCCAGAAACGGCCCACGCTGCGCCATCCCCTTTCCGGCACCCGAGCTGGTACTCCGACCGCGGAGCGTGATCGGGGGTGGGTGGCGGTTCGGAAGGAGAACGGTCCCTGCTTGCACGCTTCGCCATGATCACCGCGCGGTTCCACGTCCGGGCAAGGAGACTGTACCGAAAGGACGGTCGAGATGGCCGAACAGCTGATCACCAAACGAGTGATGGCGGTGCAGCAGGCCCTGCATTCCTTCTTCGAAACGGTGCTGCACTCCCCGGCCCAAGAGGGCCGGACACTGATCGACAATTTCCTGACCGGGGATCCGCAGGAACTGCCTCCACCCGGGTTTGTCGAGGCAATACAGCGCTGCAGCGTTCCCACTTCCAACGACTGGTTTGCCTACCGTTTCCTGCACGAGCCCGCCCGTCAGGCAGCGGCAACGTCACTGAGTGCCGAGTTGGGCGTGGGCTTTGCCGCCGAGGACATCTTCCCGACCCGCGGTGCTGGTGGGGCCATCGCACTGGCCCTGCACACCGTGGCCGATCCGGGTGATGAAGTCGTCTTCTTGAGCCCACCATGGTTTTACTACGAAGCAATGATCCTCAGTAGCGGCGCCATCCCCGTCCGGGTCCAACTCGAACCTCCCGCCTTCAATTTGGACATCGAGGCTATCGTCGCGGCGCTGGGACCACGGACCAGAGCCGTCCTGATCAACACCCCGCACAACCCGAGCGGACGGATCTACCCGGCCGCTGCCTTGCAGCGTCTAGCCGACGGGCTGGCCAAGACGGCCGCACGGTATGGCCGACCGATCTGGGTGATCTCCGACGAAGTATACAGCCGGATCCTGTTCGACAATCGCAGCTTCGTCAGCCCCGGCGTCTTCCACCCGTATTCGATACTCGCCCACACCTACAGCAAAAGCACGCTGACACCGGGGCAACGACTGGGCTACCTCGCTCTAGCACCCGGCTTAGCCGAAGCCGAAGCCGAGGCCATGCGCACAGCCCTGTTCCACGTCCTGTTCTCCTCTGGACTGGTGATGCCCGACGCGGTCATGCAGTACGCCCTACCCGACATCGACGGCCTTCTCCTCGACATCACCGCGATCCAACGCCGCCGCGACCGCATGGTGACAGCATTGCGGAACAAGGCTACCAACTACACAGTCCCGAAGCGACCTTCTACCTCCTACCCCGAGCACCAATAGCGGATGACCGCGCCTTCTGCGCGCTGATAGCAGAGCAAGGAATTGCCGTCCTTCCCGGCCACGTCATCGACCTACCGGGCTACTTCCGTCTCTCCCTCACAGCCACCGACGAAATGGTGGAGCAATCACTCCCCATCTTCGCTCACGCCATCAAACAAGCCCGATCTCGCTAACCTGTGTAATGACCAATACGCCATCGGATAACACAGCCGAAGATCTCCGTACGGACTGGTTCATTGAGACCACATGGAAAACTCCACGGGCTTCTCAAAGTAGCCCAAAGGCCCCGTTGGTAAATGATGTTGGTTGGGTTTACCCGTGGGTGACGCGAGTACCAATTTGATCACGGTGGCGTGTTACACCGGACATAAGAGTGGGCTCCTGGCAAACGAGGAAGTAACCAGCTGCTCGACCTATCAGAAGCACTGCGCCGCCGTCGCTGCCAATTGCACTTGGTTTGCTGGTGATGATGTATCCGGTGCTGGCCAAGGTCCGCTATGACCGCCTCGATACCGTCACCCGCGATCCTCGCCTGCTGATCTCCCGCTCGTGCTGAACTGGATCATCGGCCCGATGGTGATGTTCACACTGGCTTGGGTCTTTCTGCCCGACCTGCCTGGGTACCGTACCGGGCTGATCATTGTGGGCCTGGCCCGCTGCATCGCCATGGTCATCATTTGGAACGAGCTGGCCTGCGGTGACCGGAAAGCCGCCGCCGTGCTGGTCACCCTGAACTCGATCTTTCAGATGATCGGTTTTCCGCGTTGGGCTGGTTCTACCTGGCGGTCCTGCCCAGTTGGCTCGGCCTGAGCCAAACCGGTCTAGATGTGTCGGTCTGGGAAATCGTCCGCAGTGTGCTGATCTTCCTCGGCATCCCCTCCTGTTCGCCACTCACAGCACTATGAGCTAGGTTGATCTTGCTGGATAGAGTCAGGTCACGGTGGCTTCTAGCGCGGTGGGCAAGGTGTGCAGCGCCCGCGCTGGCGGAACCTGCGTGATCGTTTCTATCCGAAGGGTGTTCAGGTCATGATCAATTCCCATAGGCTATGCGCGACTGTCAAGCCAGAAGCACGTCCGACGGCACTAGCGTAGTGGTCACGTGCCCCCTCTCGGGCGGACACCTGGCACACGCTTACTCGAACCTGTGCTGACTTGCTGAAACAGCCCTTAAAACAGTGTCGGGGTGGCGGGACGTTATTCGAACCGCCCTGAGCTGCTAGACAGCTCCGCAAGGTGGCTGCGATCGTGTCGGATGATCGTCGAGACGATGCTGGGGGTGTAGAGGTCACTACGGAGAGCGTGGTCCGCTCACGGCGTCTGCGTGATCGCTTCTCCCCTGAGAACCTTCAAATCATGATCGACCTGTACAGGCCGGGCACCACGGCAAGGCTGTAGCCGAAAAGTTTAGTGTCAGCCTGCGCAGCGTCAAACGACTGCTGCACCAGCACGGCGTACGCCGTGAGGGCCGTGTATACCCGCGCAAAGCACATCACGCCTGAGTGATTGCTGATCTGTTTGAGCACCCAGCCCTGAGAGGCGGCTGCTGAGACCGGCCCGATGATGGCCGTACGTTCGTGTGGCGACGTGTGGAGGCAAAGGCGTGAGGTCGTCTGACAGAGCAGTGCGAGCAGGGCAGTCACCACGAGGCGACCGTCGACATGCCACCTCGTGACGGTCAGTCCTGGGATCGGGGGACCGAGGTGTCCTCCCCTCGACTCGGGAGTTCCTCGGTTGCTGCACGTTGCTGTTGGATGGAGTTCCTCGCTCCGAGGGCCTCGGCAGGCTGTGTGAGGGTACGTGGGAAGGTGGTGTGAGGTGGCCATGCTTTTGCTGTCAGAGCAACCACTGCAAGGCCAATAATTCCCCCCACCAGCGTGTCACTTATGTAATGCTCCCCCTTTTTGATAAGCGATAAGTGCGCAGACAGCGCCATCGTTCCGAGCGGCAAGAAAGCAAGGGGAGCCTCCAGCGACGCCCCAAATACATAAGCAACCTCGGCAGCAGCGTGCCCAGAGGGGAACGCTCCACTTATAACCTGGGGCTTTCGAGGCCAACGGTGACGGGGCTGAGCCCGCCCGAACAGAGGTTTCGGCAGATTGCCCGCAGCGGCCCCAAGTAAATAACACGCATACCCTCGCAACGCCGCTTGTCGTCCTGTCGTCCCTCCCGCAGACGCCATGACGGCAGTAACCAGGACCCAAGCGAGGGGCCGTTTCGTTACAGTACCCAGGCGATCAAACATTTTAGGAACTACTTTTTGTGATAAGGGATTGCTATTCATGCTCCTCATTCACGACACCTCGCTAACGTTGTGTTTCTACAACTACAGTCCTGGAGCCGTCTGTGGACGCTTACGTAGCCTCCAGGCATGCACTCATGTAATCCCGCAGGTGGTAGTCCGGGTGATGTTCTGCGCTGGTGACCTCCTTGCTGTTGTCAGCGACACTCCGGCCCGCTCACTGACTGTCAACCATTTCGTATCGGTCGCATCGCCTTGATCAGGATCTGGCTCCAAGACCCATCTCATGATCCACGGGACACGCTCTAGCCGAAGAAGGTTTTGGGCATTGCACCACCCCGGGGGACACGGCAGCACCAACGCACCTCACTCCGCTACCGAGAAGGCGACCGTTGCCCAGCAGTACAACGCTGGTGCTGAGACGCGCGTGAGCTGGCCGATTCCCTTCGGGGTTCACCGCACTCGATCTCTCTCACTGAGGTGGCTCAATACACTCGATCCGCTCAGGGCCGCACCTGCTGGCACTAGCGTAGAAGCCTACGGTGTCCCTCTCAGGCGGACACCTGGTGCGTACTTACTCGAACCTGTGCTGACCTGCCGAAACAGGCTCTAAAACAGGCCTCGTCGGGGTGGTGGTACGTTATTCGAACCGCTTTGATCTGCTAGAGCAGCTTCGGCGGGTGGCTGCGATCGTGTCAGATGGCGGTCACGACGATGGCGCGGGTGCGAAGGTCACTACCGGGTGTGT
>JALZHU010000254.1 GCA_030860695.1 Actinomycetota bacterium | reverse complement strand
GGGACCGGGTGCTCAACAAAGCCATCCACGTCATCGCCACTACGCGGATGCGCACCGACCCCGCGACCCAGGTCTACCTTGCGCGCCGGCGGGCACAGGGCAAAAGCGACCGCGAGATCCGCCGCTGCCTCAAGCGGTACATCGCCCGGCAACTGTTTCGCGCCCTCACCGCAGCGATGACCCCCGCCACAGTGGCCAGCACCTGATACCCGCGCACCGACTACTCACACGACAGGCGGAACCGCACTAAAAGATCTTGACACAAATAGAAGCGTCAGGCCGTCTCCAGGCCGTCATACGTCGGGCACTGCTAAGAACTTGCAGGCCGTCTCCAGGCCGTCATACGTCGGGCACTGCTAAGAACTTGCGAGAACTACCGAGATGTAGTTTCGCAGTTCAGGACCTTCTCAAGCTGACTTCGCCCAGGTAAGTCCGGATCGGGATCATTATTACCGCTTGTGTAGCAGCCGTCGTTGCGCCAGCGGTCGTCAACGATCAGGAATTGGGAAAGCTTGGCGTACTATCGGTGGAACGCCGCAGCAAGTTGTAGTGCAACACACGCGGCTTTCCGGGCAGCCTTACGTTGTTTAACCTCTTTGTCGACGCCCATTTCCTCGTCACCTAAGTCGCTTACGCACTTAACCATGCCTCCGCCGACGAAGTGGTCAGCTTTGAAAGTCTCCCAAATTGTGTGCATCACGCCATGCGCCTCAGTCTCAATACCATATAGATCCGTGGAGATGTTGAGAAGTCGGGCACGCAGCGGGGCCTGACGCCAAGCGATCACCTTCTCCCCGCTAGCGTAGTCCTTGATGTGTAGGTTTGCGCCTTGCAATACATCGTTCAGATCACCTCTGTTGTACATATAGCTTGCGAGGCGCAAAAATTGCTCATCTGTTCGATATACCTGCGGGCGCGTCCCCGTCGAGTTTGGTTGCACTTTTTCGGGATCGTAGTTGAAGACGTTGCGGGCAAGAATTAGATCAAATAGTGAAACTTTACGCTCGTTAAAGCCGGCACAAACACCTACGAGTAAAACCAGCTGCGGTTTAAATCCTGCTAGTACGTCGTGGGTGACAGCAGACGCTGACTGCCCGCCTTTGTCGGTCGCTTGCGTAAAAACCACACGGGTCGCCGCTGGGCCCTTTGAGGGTAGATTGAAAACATCAAAGTACCGACCTTGCCTTTGAACGCCGCGTAGGCACGTGCCCCGCTGGCGAAGCTCCTCGAACACCGATTGCGTTTCCAGGGGCACTGTCGTTAAGAATGCAATATCGCATTTTTCGACTGTGTTCTGGCCTTCAACTCGCCGATCTGAAGTACCGGTCCTCGGCGTGGGATGCTGGATGAATGTTCCCTCTCGCCCTACGATGCCAGTCATGTTGACATTCCCGGGTCCTGTGTGGACGATGCCATCATTGCGACGAATCATTTGGTGCTCCTGGCGTCTGGCTGCTATGAAATGTCCCTTGTGCGCCGACGACTCCGGTAACGTTGACGTCACCCTCTCCCATGTGGAGGATACCACTGCTGAGGATGGTCAGGGCTCGTTGCTGGTATTCGCCGGTGTCGATACCTTTGGCGACGAGGAAGTCGAGGACCGCCGCCAGCAGGCGGCGCTCAATCACCTTTGCGTGCTTGACGACGTCACGGTACTGGAAATAGTTGATGCTGGTATTCATCTGGAAGCGAGCGACGCGATCGGTAACTACTGCCGCGCCCAACTCTCGAACGCTGAGTACGGCGCCAACATCGATCCCTCGGCTCTCAAGTTTTCTCCATCGCTTGCCTCGGGCCAAGTAAATAATACAGCGCGCCGCGGTGCCCAAGCTGAGATGGCACCGCACCAGTGTTTCTGGCAGCTTCCATACTGTTTTTGCTATGCACCTGGAGTACGCTCGGATGCCCCTGCCGCCTACCCGATCGACCACGCGGAACTCTTTGCGAGGGGGTGGGAGGACCAGTGTGGAGAACTCTAGATAGAGGGTGCGCCCTTGCAAAGACACGTGTACATAGACTGTGGTGACCACCTCGCCGTCCCAGGACGGCACCTGGCACGCCAGATAGTGCCGAGTACGCTTGGTGGTGTCTGACATCACCTGCACAAAGTCGGCATATTCTGGATACTCGGGCACGTCACGTGCGTGCGTCCCGACTACGAAAATGTGATCCCTTACGGTCAGGTTAGGGAGTTGTCGCTCGGGTATGGGATCAAAGGCCAAATCTGCGATGCGCTTCTTGAGATGGTCGACGATCTCCGGAGTGGTGAAGGACGGCCCCTCGTCTTTCACCATTTTTTCCTGTTCTTCCCCCTCTAGTTCGGCGTCTGCAGTGCTGGGTAGGAGTCGCTGCGCAAGAGACCACGTCACCAAGTCCTGGCCGCTTCCGACGAAGGGACGGAACCCGGAGTACACAGTTACCGGGCGCGTCTGCTCCTCGCTGATTTCCGTCAGTCTCCTGCTAAGGCAATCGGGCTCTTTGGCCCCTGGGGCGAGCTTGCTTATCATACGCTGTCGAGAGCATGCGAACACTATTGCAATGGTTGCGAGAAGCGCGACCAGTAACGCCGCCCGGTCGAGCAGTGAGATCGCCCCGATCAGCTCAAGTCGGGCTGCGCCTTCAGTAATGAAGAGGACCAACAATATTGCGCCCCAGATACTGACAAAGATGAGACCGAAAATCGCCGCCTGTGCTCGTATACGCTCGGGCTCTTCAGGGTGGGTACGCCCGAGAAGGAAGCGGACGTAAGCGCTAAGGAGTCGGGCTGCACGTCGTAAGAAGTACCAGGAAGCCAAGATGGCGACTGCAGCAGCGAACGAAAATGGATCTATCACCAGGCTGGCGAGTGCGATGAGGGTTACTGCTTCGAGCTGACCAAGGTCTAGCAGCCAAGCACGTCGGGCATGTACCAGCACTGACGGCAACTTGAAGCCATACGAAGGAGCCAGCCGACGTGACCTGTCAAAGTAGACGTTGCGAAGTACTGTCGTACAATACTTGTGATCTACGTAGGCACCTGCGCACAGGTGGCGCGTAGCTTCGTTTAGGGTCGATGCGGGCGGAGTCGCTACGTGCACAGTTGGGGATGCCCAGGGCGTCGTCAATCTTGGCAAGCTACTCACGACCAGACCCCCATCGCATTGACCTGCTGACTGCCGTGCGTGAGGGCTGCAACGAAGCGGCACGGTTGCCGAATAACGGGCAAGCAAGGTGTGTACCGTCTACCGGGGCATCCCAACATGGCGCCGCAACGTCCACAACAGACTTTCTCGCCCTCACCGCCAACCGCGCGGTCCTGCTGCTCGACAACGGAAATTTCCATCAGGCTCACTTCCGCGCTCCCCGCTTGCGACGCCCGAAAAGGACGCCGACACCGAAGCCGATCACCGCCACTGTCCACTGTCCACTGTCCACTGTGGGGCTTGCTGTTATCAAGCATGAGCCTTGACTAGCGCCACGACGGCGAGCAGCGACTCCTGAGCAGAGCCAACTCACAGCGCCAGCGCCACGCCAGGACAACCAGGCTGGGATGAGGGAGTGGGGAGGATTGCTTGTGCAGCATGCCCAGCAGCTGATCAGTGTCAACGCTCCGCTTCACGACGCACTCCCGCGCGAGGCAGTTACCCGATCTCGCCGGATTGTGCCGTGTCCTCCACACGGTAGGCACGGCTCGGCTGCAGTCCCGCCGTCGCCATCGCACGCGTCACACGCCGAGATCAAGTCCCATCGCGGATCGCGGTAGACTCGGCCGAATCCACTCGGCGGGCGGGAAATCTGCCAGCCCCCCGCGCGCGCTGCGGCGTCCTCGGCGGCGAAAATCCGGTCATCCCACCTTCTAACCAATTGAGCAAGCCAGCCGTGGATATACAAAAGATTGCCCCTTCAGTCGCTGTGACAGTCAAACCTCTGAAAGTAGGTTCCCTCGTGGTCGAATCCAAGGAACCTTCTCAGGCAGGATTTGGACGCAGAAGCGAAAATTCCGCGTGCTTGAGTAGTAGTCAGGAACGGCGACCCTACAATTTCCGGACGTATCCGGAACTTGCGTCGCTCGAACCAATCCTCCGCCACTGCCGCAACCTGCGTCCGGAACGTCTCTGCGATGATCCGTGCCGCCACGCGGAGCATCAGACTGACGAGGATCACACAGACGACTAGCGCCACCGCGAGCCGGCTACCCAAAACCAGGCAACCGACAATGGCCACCTGAAGCCCAGGGTCGAGGTACCATGATCGCCACGCATGCCGCACAACCGCCACCAGGTCGAATCCGTATGACGGCGCGACCTGTCGCGGGGAGTTGTTGTGGACCTGGCGGATGACCAGATCGTGGAACGACCTGTCGACATAGACCCCGGCACACAAGTGGCGCCTCGCTTGAGAGTTCGAGTCCTGGTCCTGCTCGCGTGGCCTGCTAGCTCTCGCTTGCAGTGTGGGGGGCGTGACCGGAGGGTTGCTCACCGTGACCCCCACTGTCGTAACTTTAGGTCATGTTGACTATAATGAGCTGGACCAGTTTTAGTCAACATGACTTTTAAAGGTGAGGTGCGATGACACACGACCTTGGCAGCGACAGCGAGAGGGCAGCGGTCTCCGTGACGGTGGATCTAGTGATCTTCACCGTCCGCGACGATGAACTCCAGGTCTTGCTGGTGGAACGCGGCAAGGCGCCTTACCTGGGACAGCTCGCGCTGCCCGGCGGCTACCTGCGAGGCAATGAGACCCTGGACGACACCGCGCTGCGCGAACTCAAAGAGGAAACCGGCGTCGATGGAGCACATCTGCACCTTGAGCAGTTGCGGACCTACAGCGACCCCGAACGTGACCCGCGGGGACGGGTGATCACAACTGCTTACCTCGCACTCGGCCCCAACCTCCCGACGCCGGTAGCCGGAACCGACGCCCGCGAGGCGTACTGGATGCCGGTGGGGCCTACCCTCCACGATGCCACGCTGGCCTTCGACCATACGTCCATCCTCCATGACGCCCTGGAACGCGCCCGGTCGAAACTCGAATACACCGCTGTGGCGACCGTGTTCTGCGCCGAGCCGTTCACAATCAGCGACCTCCGGCGCGTCTACGAGGTGATCTGGGGATTCGCCCTGGATCCAAGCAACTTCCGTCGCAAGATCACCCGAGCCGACGGGTTCCTCGAATCCACGGGCCAACGTCGCATCCCAGCGACGGGCCGCCCCGCATCCCTCTACCGCAAAGGTCCGGCGAGCCTGCTCATGCCACCCTTCCTCCGCTCCCATGACGCCACCCGAGCCGAGTTCCCGTCCTTGCAACCACGGCAGGCGAAAGCCTTGGCCTCCTGATGGCCAGTCATCACATGGACGGTCAAGGAGACCAAATCCTGGACAACCGGCAAGTAGCGATGAGGCCTCGGCTGCGACTACGGATCTGGTCGATCAACCTTGGGGCCGTTGTGGACCTTCTCCAACACCAGGCAGAAGTGAGAATCCACGAAAACTATCGAACAAGTCGCCACGACAAAGGCAACCCGGAACCCAGGACAGAGCCCGCCACCCAACGATAACGGGATGAGTAGTCCCGCTACACCGGCAAGGCGAGTTCCGTTATCTGATAAGGCGACTACCATGGTCATCTCCACCCTTTACCTACCCGGAACGGCCGCCAACGTCCCAGTACCAGCACACACCGGCCGGAGGCATCTGCGTTGACCAGAAGAAGTATCCCGTCATAACCACAACCGCCCAGTAGCGGATTCTTCTAATCGCTTGTTAGCCGACTACTGATCTACACCCGAGCTGCCCTAGGTGCTGGGCGCATCTCAGCCGCGGGACGGATGAGGCCGACGCTGACAAGATCAGGCCGTCAGGCCGTCTCCAGGCCGTCAGACGTCGGGCAGGAGTGAGAACCGGCGAGAACCACCGAGATGTATTTCCCCTTCTTAACGCTGTCCTCTCGGTAGATCATCAGGTCGGCCCCAACCAGGGGAGAGATCACCCAGATCTACGAAGGCACCAACCAGATCCAGCACCTTGTCATGGCCCACGACGTGTGGGTGGTCACGATCAGAATTCCTGGAATGCAGTACGGTGTTACGAACGGCATAGGGAACGGGTATGGACAAACACATCGCTCGGCGCATGTCGGAATTTATGAGCCAGCGCACGATGTCACCTATTTCAGCGCCGAGTCCCGGGCGGCCATCGACGCTCGCGGCATGCGCGGTTTCTGGATAGGTACTTCGCGATGCATCAGCACCACTGGGCGCGGTCACTCCAGCAGTTGTCACCAGTTGCTTCTGCGTTCCACCCAGACCGGGTCGCCCGGGCATTACCGGATGCATGGCTCTACGCCACACCCCCATGACGTGCTCACTGCACGACTAAACGGAGTCGATGCAACCCTGCGTCGCATCTGCGGTGAACATATCCTCACCTCGACGATCATGGCCGAAATAGCCTGTGGGTGCCTAATATTCGGCCACGCCGCTGACCTGCGGTGATGTGAATCCGGTTTCCGTTCGGCATGATCGGCGTCCGTGACATTGCGGCTGGTGTACCTGATCTTCTGTCAGCTCAGCGCCTGGATCGCGCTCCTCGCGCGGTCGGAGGCGTCCAAGACTGCGGAGATCTTGGTGCTGCGCCACCAGGTGAACGTCTTGCGTCTGCAGGTCGGCCGTCCTCGACCATCCTGGGCAGACCGCGCCTTCCTCAGCGCGTTGGCCCAACTACTTCCCAAGGCTCATCACCAGACCCTGTTCGTCACCCCTGGCACGCTCCTTGCGCTGGCATGTCGACTTGGTCAGACGACGATGGACCAACAAGCGCCAGCGGTCCGGACGCCCGCCCACGTCACCATCGCTGCGCAGGGTAATTCTGCGCCTCGCTGGCGAGAACCCACTGGGGATACCGACGCATCGCTGGAGAAATCGCCGGTATGGGCCGTCAGGTCGGCGCCCCCCGGGTCTGGGCGATCCTCAAACGCGCCGGAATCGACCCGTCCCCACGACGCTCGGGCCCCACCTGGACGGAGTTCCTGCGCAGCCAAGCACACGGAATTCTCGTTTGCGACTTCTTTCACTGCGACACCGTGCTCCTTACCAGGCTGTACTGCTTCGCGGTCGTGGAACACGTCAACCGCCGGATACACATCCTTTGGCGTCACCCGCACATCCCACCGCAGACTGGGTCTGCCAACAAGCACGCAACCTGATCATGGACCTCGGCGACCATGTTGCGCAGGCCAAATTCTTGATCCGCGACCGGGACTCCAAGTTCACCAGTATGTTCGACACGATCTTCACCAGCGAGGGCATCCAGGCAAACGCGATCATGGAACGCTGGATCGGCAGTCTCCGTGGAGAACTCCTCGACCGCATGCTCATCCTCAACGCCCGATATCTACGCCAAGTCCTCGCCGAGTACGACACCACTTCAATACCCATTGACCACACAGATCTCTTGGCCAAGCTGTTCCGCTACGAGCACTCCCCAGCCCGACACCACCGACACCAAGATCATACGACGTGATCGACTCGGTGGAGCCATCCACGAATACATGCAGGTCGCATAGGGCGGCCAGATTTCGGGCACCCACAGGTACTGGTGAGGTATTGCGATGACTTTGTCATTCTGTGTTCCAGTCAAAGTAGGGTCGAGGAGGCCCGACGGCGAGTCGAGATGATCCTGTTCACTCTGGGATTGCGACTGCACCCGGACAAGACCAGGATCGCTTGCCTCTCCCAGGGTGAAGACGGTTCGTTTTCCTCGGCTTCTGGGCGGTGTCAAGTGGTGAATGCACCACCAGCCTCGACCAGGAATTTGTTGAGAACTTCGGTTGGTTTGAGCCAGCCGAGTGTCTGACGTGGACGGTTATTGAGTTCGTCGGCGACTGCGTCGAG
>JALZHU010000253.1:3201-7907 GCA_030860695.1 Actinomycetota bacterium | reverse complement strand
GGGTGGCAGGCCGGGGCCGGTGCATCTCAACGTGCCGTTGCGCGAGCCACTGGTGCCTGGGCTCCCATCAGATCCGCCAGGCGGACCGGACGGGTGGGAAGCTCTTGAAGGCCGGCCAACCAACGCGCCCTGGACCGTGGTGCCCACCGGATCGCCGGTCCGCGCCGAGGTGGAGGTGAACTTGGACCGGCACACGCTCGTGATCGCCGGCCATGACGCACCAACGGGCCCACCGGGGCTGCCGGTAGTGGCCGAGCCCACCGCTCCCGACTGGTCGAATGCGCTGGTAGCCGGACCTTGGCTACTGGGCTCGCCTCTGCTCAAGGATCTGCAACCGCAGCAGGTGCTGGTGCTGGGTCGCCCAACCCTGCACCGGCCGGTACAGCGGCTGCTCGCTGACCCGACGATCGCGGTCACCGTCCTCACGAACCATCCGGAGTGGACCGACGTGGCCGGCACTGCGGTTGCCGTGGGCACCGCGCTGCGCTGCATCGGTTCACCGGATCCGGGGTGGCTGCAACGGTGGCAGCAAGCCGACGCAAGGGCCGCTGCTGCGGTGAGATGCATCGTGCAGGGCCATCCCCAAGCCACCGGTCTCCGGGTGGCTCAGCTGCTAGTTGCTGCGCTGCCAGCTGGTGCGCTGCTGCTGCTGGGCTCATCCAATCCGATCCGGGACGTGTCGCTAGCTGCTCGACCGCGGCATGGCCTGACCGTGCTGGCCAACCGGGGTGTCGCCGGCATCGATGGGGCGATCGCTACCGCAACCGGGGCGTCGTTGGTGCACGGCGGGCCAGGCTATGCGCTCATCGGCGACTTGACGTTCCTCCACGACTCGAACGGGCTGCTGGCCGGCCCGAACGAAGTCCGCCCGGACCTGACCGTGGTGGTCTCCAACGACGACGGTGGCGGCATCTTCGGGCTTCTGGAGCAGGGCGCCCCGGGGTATGCCCACTCCTTCGAACGGGTCTTCGGCACTCCGCAGGGCACCGATCTGGCAGCTCTGTGCGCCGCGCATCACGTGCCGCACGTTCGGGTACCGGCCGATGAGCTGGCCGACGCCCTGACCCCGGCCCGGGGAGTGCGCGTTGTGGAGGTGCGCACCACGCGGACCGGGCTGCGTGCGCTGCACAATCGAATCCAGACCGCGGTAGCGGTGGCCGTCAGTTCGTCGGCCGGCAACAGGGCCTAAGGTCGATGCCGGGGAGGTGACCATGCGAAAGCGGGTACTGATCGGGCCGGTTCTGGCGCTGTTGCTGGTGGCAATCGCGCTGGTATACCCGTGGCGGGCCTCAGAATCCACTCCCGTGCCAGCCCCGCAACCCCCTTCTTCGGCTGCGGCGCTACCGCGCATTGGCGCCGACGGCATCGGGGACCCGTACTTTCCGCGTGACGGCAACGGCGGCTACGACGTCACCGGATACGACATCCAGATCCGCTACGACCCTCCCACCGATCGGCTCGAGGGACGCACTACGATCACCGCCCGGGCCACCCAGAATCTGTCTCGATTCAACCTCGACCTGATGTTGCCCGCCTCGGCTGTCACGGTGGATGACCGGCCGGCCGAAATCCGCCAGGACGGTGGTGAGCTGCAAGTCACTCCAGCTGTGCCCGTGCAGGCGGGAGCACCGATGACAGTGCGAGTCGACTACGCCGGGGTGCCCTCAAGCATTCCGGCCGGGATCGGCGTCACCTCGCCGTGGATACGCACCGCCGACGGCGCGGTCGCGGTGGGCGAGCCTGATATGGCCGCCTGGTGGTACCCGTCCAATGACCACCCCTCGGACAAAGCAACCTTCGCGATCACCGCGACCGTGCCCGCCGGCCTGGAGGCGATCTCCAATGGAGCCCTGCTTGGTGGTCCGGAGCCGGCCGGGTCGGGCTGGCAGCAGTGGCGCTGGCAGGCGAGCGAGCCGATGACCACTTACCTGGCATTCGTCGCGATCGGCAACTACGACATCGTCCGCCGGGACACCCGCTTCGGTCTTTACCTGGCCGCTTACGCAGAGGGACTCGACCCGCAGGTCGAGGAAGCTGCACGGACCTCGGTGGAGCGGACGCCGGAGATCACCGAATTCCTCTCCGGAATCTTCGGCCCCTACCCGTTCCGCCATCTCGGCGGCGTAGTGCCGAACGCCCCCAATATGGGCTTCGCGCTGGAAAACCAGACCCGCCCGGTATACGGACCGGTGTTTTTCATTGCTGGCCGGGACATCTCAGTGGTGGTGCACGAGATTGCCCACCAGTGGTTCGGGGACAGCGTCTCAATACGCAACTGGCGGGACATCTGGCTCAACGAAGGCTTCGCCACCTATGCCGAATGGCTGTATTCGGAACGCACCGGCGGCCGCACCGCGGCGCAGATAGCAGCGCAGCGCTACGCGAACACTCCCGCCGACGCCGCTTTCTGGCGGATCCCGCCGGGAGATCCCGGCGCAGCCGGGGTGCTCGACGGGCCGGTCTATACCCGCGGCGCGATGGCGCTGCAGGCGATTCGGGCAAAGATAGGTGACGAGGACTTCTTCACCACACTGCGCACCTGGACCACCGAGCGGGCCGGCGGCAACGGTTCGGTGCAGGACTTCCTTGCCGTCGTCGAGCGAGTCTCCGGCGAACAGGTTGACGACATCGCCCAAACCTGGCTCTTCACCCCCGCCCGCCCCGCTGCGCCCCCCGGCTGATCCCAACCCTCCGACATGGAGACATATCGGGGTTATCAGGCGTCCAATAGCCCCGATATGTCTCCATGTCGGAGGGGGTCAGCTCAATTGACGCCTTCGAGGGCGTCGCGGATGGGGACCAGCTTGGCGGCGGCTTCGGCGACTTCTGAGTCGGGGTCGGAGCCGGCCACGATTCCACAGCCAGCGAACAACCGGGCGAACCGGCCCACGACCTGGGCGCAGCGAAGCGCGATGCCTAGCTCGCCGTCACCCGCGGCGTCGACCCAGCCGACCGGGCCGGCGTAGCGCCCGCGGTCCATCGCTTCCAGTTCGCTGATAGTGCTGACTGCAGCGGGGGTAGGGGTGCCACCGACGGCGGCGGTGGGGTGCACAGCGTCGGCCAGGGTGAGCAATGGGGGGCCTGCGGGGTGCAGCACTCCCCGCACTTCGGTAGCCAGATGCAGCACGTTGCGCAGCTGCAGCACGCTGGGTGCGGTGGGGACTACCAGATCACTGCAGAACGGTTGCAGCGCCTGAGCCAAGGAGTCCACCGCATAGCTGTGCTCGTCGCGGTCCTTCACCGAGCCGAGTAGTTCGACGGCCAGTGCCCCGGGGTCAGCGCCGTCATGCGGCCAGCTGGTTCCGGCTAACACTCGGGAAAGCACCTCGGTGCCGCGGCGGCGCAGCAGCAACTCCGGGGTCGCGCCTACTAGCTGGTCCACCGCGAACGTCCAGCAGGACGGGTACCGGGCGGCCAACCCGTGCAGCAGGAACCGGGGATCCAGCGGCTCGTCGGCAACCGCGAGCAGGTCGTGCGCGAGCACCACCTTTGCTGGCACCGACCCATCGCGCATCCGCGACACCGCGCGAGCCACCGCGTCGCGCCACGCGGTTACCGGTAGCTCACCGTCGAAGTAACGCAGACCGCGGGGACGGCGCACCGGCACGACCGGCTCAGTCGGGACACCGGTCTCGAACTCGGTGATCCAAGTCAAGCCGTCTCGTCGTCCCACCACTACCCGCGGCACCACCAGCACTGAGCTGCCTGGGAAATCGTCGAAGGCAAGGCTGGCGAAGGCAACCGGGCCGCTGCCCGGCAACCCGACTTCATCACGGGTGTCCAGCTGCGCGCAGAAGGACTGCCACCAGTCCTGCGCGCGGGCAAACCGGTGCGGCCCTTCGGTGCACACCCGGGCCACCTCGCCCCACGCGACCAGCCCCTCACCAGCATGTACCCAAGACAGCACCCCGCGAGGGGAGGGCAACATGTCGAGCAGATCGGTACCGCCCCGCACTAGATACGAGCGCACGGCCAGCCGGTCGGTCAGCGGGGCAGTGGTCACGCCGTCAGGGTATTAGGGCTAACCGGACGGCGTGCTGCGTGCGTCGATCCACCGTCGTAGCACCAGCTACGCTGCGCTGGATGACCGCTCTGGTTACCGGGCCCGCTGGCGAGCCCCTACGACATACCCCCGGCCGGTGGCGCAAACCAGCGTCGTGGGTACTGCTCGCAGCGGTGGGGATGCTCACCGGGCTGATCCCGCTCGCGCTGGCTGCTGCGGCGCTCGACGACGCCAAGATCGACGCCCGCACCGGCCATGCCACTGCTCAGGTGCTCGCTGTGACCTCAATGCGGACATTGGTGCAATTCGCCGTCCCCGACGGGACGGTGTACCGCCCGGACGAGGGCGTTGCCTATCCGTCAGGGCTACAGCAGGGGCAGCTGGTGCGGGTGGAGTACGACAGCGCCGACCCCGAGTATGTGCGGGTCGCCGGGCGGACCTGGGTGGTCGGCGTGGCGCCAGCGTTGATCACGCTGGTGGCGCTGTGGTTGCTGGCGGCGCCGGCTATCTGGTGGCTGCGCCGGCGTCGGGGCCACCCTGCGTAGGTTGTTCGCGTCTTGCGGGACACCCGCACCGGCGTCTTGCGGGACACCCGCACCGGCGTCTTGCGGGACACCCGCACCGGCGTCTTGCGGGACACCCGCACCGGCGTCTTGCGGGACACCCGCACCGGCGTCTTGCGGGACACCCGCACCGGCGTCTT
>JALZHU010000253.1:0-3101 GCA_030860695.1 Actinomycetota bacterium | reverse complement strand
GCGGGACACCCGCACCCGGGGGCATGCCGCCGGAGCGTCATGGAAGTACGAGAGTTTGCCAGGAGTTCCGCGGGGCGACATGGTCACTTCGCCGCCACGGAGACGACACCCGACACGGTCGGTGGCATGCGCGTCGCGATCGTGACCGAGACATTTCTGCCTGTCATTAACGGTGTCAGCAACTCAGTGATGCGGGTCGTGGAGCACCTGGTTCGCTGCGGGCATCAAGTGCTAGCCATCGCGCCAGGCGCAGGCCCGGACAACTACCAGGGCGCTCCGGTGGTGCGGGTGCCGGCGTTGGACCTGCCGGTGGTCGACTCGGTGCCCGTCGGCGTCCCCACCCGCAAGGTGGCCACCGCGTTGCGGGACTTTAACCCAGACGTGGTCCATCTGCCTCCCCGGTGATCGTCGGGGCGCGTGGGTTGTGGGCCGCCCGCAGGATCAGGGTCCCCACGGTGGCTGTTTACCAGACCGACGTCGCGGGGTTCGCCGACTCCTACGGGCTAGGTTTCGCTGCGCGCACCGCGTGGCGCTGGACCCGGCTAGTGCACAGCGGTGCAGACCGCACGCTCGCCCCGTCCAGCTCCGCGGCGGCCGCCCTGACCGCACACGGTGTGCCACGGGTGCACCGCTGGGCGCGCGGCGTGGACACTGCACATTTTCGCCCATCCCGCAGAGACGAGCGGCTCCGCGCACGGCTGGCGCTCAACGGCGAGATACTCGTCGGCTTCGTCGGCCGGCTGGCGCCGGAGAAGAAGGTAATGCGGCTGGCCGTACTGCAGGACATGCCCGGTGTTCGGCTGGTCGTGGTGGGTGACGGCCCGGACCGCCGGCAGCTGGCTAAGCAGTTGCCCAGCGCCGCCTTCCTGGGGTTCAAGGCCGGCGATGAGCTGGCGCAGGCGTACGCCAGCCTGGACGTCTTTGTGCACACCGGGCCGTTCGAGACGTTCTGCCAAACGGTGCAGGAGGCGCTGGCCTCCGGCCTGCCGGTGATCGCTCCCGACGCGGGCGGTCCACGAGATCTGGTAGCCCACGGCCGCCCGGCGTGGCGTGCTGCGGCGTACCTGGCCCGCGGTCTGCGACGAGTTACTTGGGCATTATGCCGAGGTCACCGGGCTGCCCGCGGACGCCCGACGGGTGGCGTGATGCGCATTGCCCAGCTGGCCAATTTCTATGGTCCACAATCTGGCGGATTGCGCACCGCCCTGCACCACCTGGGGGCCGGGTACGCCGCCTTGGGCCACGAGGTCGTACTGGTGGTGCCCGGACCCCGGCGTACCGACGAGGTGATGGCCAGCGGGGTCCGACGGATCACGCTGCCCGCGGCGAAGATCCCGTATACCGGGGGGTATCGCGTGATCGACCCGTGCCGGATGCGGGCATTGCTGGAAGGGCTGCGTCCAGACCGGCTCGAGGTATCCGACCGGCTTACCCGGCGCGGTATGGGCCGGTGGGCCGCCGAACATGGGGTCCCCAGCGTGGTGATCTCACACGAACGGCTGGATCGGCTGCTGCACCAGTTCCTGCTACCCCACCGGGCGACTCACCGGGTGGCCGATTGGGCCAACCGCCGGATGGCGGCCTCCTACGACACCGTAGTCTGCACTACGCGCTTCGCCCGTGAGGAGTTCGACCGGATCGGCTCGCGCGATGTCGTCCAGATCCCGTTGGGGGTGGACCTGGCCACTTTTGCGCCCTGCCACCGGGACAGCGCGCTGCGCGCCGAGCTGGCCCGGGGAGCAGATGCGATGCTGACGCACTGCGGGCGGCTGTCACCGGAGAAGCACATCGAACGCTCAGTGGACACCATCGCCGAACTGCACGAGTCGGGGCAGCGGGTGCGGCTGGTCATCGCCGGTGATGGCCCGCGCCGGGCAGCCCTGCAGCGGCGTGCCGCCGGGCTACCGGTCACCTTTCTCGGGTTCGTGCCCGGGCGAGGAGATGTGGCCAAGCTACTTGCCACCTCGGACGTGTCGCTCGCGCCGGGGCCGCACGAGACGTTCGGGTTGGCGGCGCTGGAGGCGCTAGCCTCCGGCACCCTCGTCGTGGTGTCGCGTTCCTCGGCGCTGCGCGAGATCGTCCATCCGAACTGTGGTGCTGCCGTCGCGGATCACGCCCTAGCCTTCGCTGACGCGGTCAGCCGGCTGCTCGATGCGCCCGAGCAGTCCCTCCGGGCGGCGGCCCGGGCCCGCGCCGAGGAGTTTCCCTGGCCCGTCGCAGTGACCGGGATGCTGCAGGCCCTCCAAGCTAGTTCCTAGCAGCCGTAAGGTGGCGCTGTGCCGAGAGCCGGGCTGGACAAGGACCCGCGCGACGTCGCTGCGATGTTCGACGGGGTGGCTCGCCGCTATGACCTGACCAACACGGTGGTGTCGTTCGGCCAGGACCGGCAGTGGCGACGGTGCACCCGGGTCGCCGTCGCGGCAAAGGCAGGGGAACGAGTGCTTGACCTTGCTGCGGGCACCGCGGTCTCCACTGTCGAACTGTCCCGCGCTGGTGCCTGGTGCGTGGCCGCGGACTTCTCCCTAGGGATGCTGCGCGCGGGCCGACGTCGCAAGGTCCCACTGGTCGGAGCCGACGCGTTAGCCCTGCCTTTCGCCGACGGGGCATTCGACGCGGTCACGATCTCCTTCGGGCTGCGCAACGTGGCGGATCCCGACGCTGCGCTGGTCGAGCTGGCTCGGGTCACCCGCCCTGGTGGGCGGCTGGTCATCTGCGAGTTCTCCACCCCCACTTGGGGACCGTTTCGCACCGTGTACCTGGAATACCTGATGCGCGCGCTGCCGGCAGTCGCCCGGCAGGTGAGCAGTAACCCGGAGGCCTACGTCTACCTCGCCGAGTCCATCCGCGCTTGGCCCGACCAGCGGGCGCTCGCGCAGCGCGTGGTCGCGGCAGGCTGGGCCAACGTTGAGTGGCGCGACCTCACCGGCGGTATTGTCGCGCTGCACCGGGCTATCAAACTCGCAACCGCCTAGGCTCAGTACGCCCGGGCCGTGCTGAACCGCCAGTAGCCGCCCATACGACCTTCTGGGTCCCGGCCGACGACCACCGCCTCCACTTGCAGTGCCATGAGGCACTATGCCCTGTGAGTGGCGATACGAGCC
>JALZHU010000252.1 GCA_030860695.1 Actinomycetota bacterium | reverse complement strand
GGACCGCGGTCACGGTCCGGCGCGCTGGCCGGGGCCGGGTTGGGCGCGAAGGCCGGGTCGGGGCGGCCGAACCGCAGCGTGACACCAACCGTGTAGGTGAGGCCCTGCGGGGCGACGGTGTACGGCCCGAGGATCAGGTGCCAGCGACCGGGCTCGATCGGGCCTGGCAGGTATCCGGGCGTGGCCGCCGCCGCGCTGATCGTGAACCGGTCCCGGAAGCCGCCCGACCAACCACGGAAGCCGCGCTGGTTGCCCAGCTGCACCCCGGCCGGCGAGAAGATGCCGATGTCCAGCGCGTTCCCCCGGCCGCCTGGCGGCACCTGCGGGCGGTCATAGCTGTACCCGACCTCGATCTCGCGGACCCCGCCCGGCACGTCCACCGGCAGGTAACACCAGTCGGATACGTCGGGCCGCAGGGTGCCGGTGACCGTCCGGGTCTGCTCACCGGACGGCTCGGCGTCCGACTGCTCGGCGAAGGCGACCCCCGGCAGCAACGTCCCGGCGGCGGCCAGCGCACCCGACGCGGCCACCAGCGACCGGCGGCTGAGCCGATCCTGGCAGGGTTGCTCACACATGCAGTCAACCTAGCCCTGACTATTCACCATGATCTTGGAGCAGACGCGTCTTAACGAAGAAAAGTGCTCCTGGCCTGGGAAAACTAGGTGTCGAACTCTAGGCGCGGCGGTGTTGCGGCTGCTCGCCGACCGGTCCGGGCTGACTGGCGGCCTGCCGCGGGCGTTGGCGCGCCGTGGATTCGTGCCTCCACGATCGGGGCCGACTCTTGACCATCCAGCTGTGCTGGAGCCGAACCGCGTTCATAGCCGCCACCGGCGCTTGTTGGTGGATAACCGCATCGGTTGATGACCACAGGGCTGAGGCCCGGTCAGCGGCATATGCGGATGTTGCGGTAGGACCGAGATGCATAGGTATTCAGTCACCGGCCCCGACGATTGCCATAACCCGCCGCCAGTAAGCCACGCTCCTCCACCAGATCAACTCCACCGCCGGGCCAACGATGCCATAACGTGGACACGGCCCTAATGGAACTCCTCTGCGGGACCTGCTCTAGCGATAGGTGAGCTGAGCGATGATTACCCAGCGAGTGAGCACAGGAGTCATCATGAACCGCCAGGCCGCACGAGCGAGCCTCACCCAGGCCAGTGGTTGGTGAAAGTTCAGCTACTCGATCGCGCAGAATGACCGCGTGGAGATCACGACCGAGGTACACATATGAGCGCGATACGCCAAAAACCCAACATAGATCTTTAGATGGGCCTGGTCAGCGGTCGAGCACAGAGGATGCTGTGGATGGCGCGTTCGCGGTCCTCGTCTCCGTCGAATTCGGTCCCGTCAAACCAGGGCCGAGGCTAACTGCACGGCGGCTGCCGATGCGGGCGCAGCGGCGGGTACACACATCTGCGTAGCTCGTGGGCGTGCAGCCGCATCGTTAAGATGATCGG
Organism: Actinomycetota bacterium; assembly: GCA_030860695.1. GTDB lineage: Bacteria > Actinomycetota > Actinomycetes > Mycobacteriales > Pseudonocardiaceae. The sequence goes on along the minus strand of JALZHU010000252.1, from coordinate 6,451 downwards.
ATGGCGCGCCCCTCAAGACCAGCAGATGGCCCGGGTCCGGCGGGCGCGCACTGTCGAGCTGACGGCCCTCGTGCTCGCTCGGCTCGGGTCTGTTGCGTAGGCGGGAAGTAGACGCGTTTCAGGCCGCGCATCGGCCGCAGCCGGGCCTGCAGCTGTCCATGATCGGCTTCGACGGAGTTATTTGCGTACTGCTCGGTGATGTGGCATGCAGCGGGTATCAACTCAACAATCACTCGCGGATACGCGGGAGCCTGATCGGTAGTCACCTCGGTCGGGTGCAGGCCGTGCTCGAGGGCGCGGAGGAAGAACCGGCGGGTGGCCGCCAAGTCCCGCTTCCGGGAGACCAGGACGTCGATGACCTGGCCGTACCGGTCGATAGCCCAATTAGATACACCCACCGCCCGGCGACTTTCACATACGTCTCGTCCGCGAACCAGCGATCTCCCGGGGCGTGGCGGCAGGGGCGTGCCGCATCGATCAGCAGCGGGGTGAAGCGCTGCACCCACCGGTAGATTGTCACGTGATCAACATCGATGCCGCGCTTAGCCAGCAGCTCTTCCACGTCGCGGTAGGAAAGCCCGTAGCGCAGGTACCAACGCACCGGTGACCTGTTTATTGAACTTTTTTCCAGTCCAGCAGGGCCGACCTTCCTCGGCCCCACAGCCGACCCGTCGTGAAACTCCGTGTCTTTTGGCCAGGACCAATTCGATGATAATCAGCACCCGCAACGCATTGCCGCCAGGTCCAGTTTCGCCGGTTTCCGCTTCCCGCCGGAGATCATCATGACCAATGGTGCACTGATAGCTTCGCTATGGGCAGCCTTACCGAAACGCGGAAGAGTGGCTGACCGAAAACGGCATTGCCGTCGACCACGTAACCGCCTGCCAATAAGAATAAAGCTTGATTCAGTGGCACCTACATCGACACCAGCACAACAGGCGTCCGTGAAGGACACGAGGGGGTTGCCGAAGTACTCGCCGAGAATCGGGCGGATATGGCTTATCCGGCTGGTGAGCGGGCATGGCGTCAGCGTGTCTGGGAGGCCTGGCTGGGCTGGGCTGGAGGGTGCGGTTCATCGTCGGCAGGGACACGGTGAACAGTTCGGCGAGTCGCGGCATGGGGTGTCCGTTTGGGGTTCCCTGTTGGGCAGACGCGCCTCCGGCGCCTGAATCGGTGCCGGAGGGCGTGCTGCTGGTTGTGGCTGTGCTGGTGGGCCGTCAGGCCAGTGTGTAGGTCATAGGTGCTGTGGCCCGGTGTGGAAGCAGTAGGGTCGGCTATGCGCGCCGTGCCTGGGATGTGGGGATTGTGGTGATGGCCTGCTCTGCACACGGGCCCCAGGGGGTGTCGCCGAGTGGGTGCGCGCCCGCGTCGCCGGAGAATGCGCTGGAGATGACCAGGTCGGGGGTGAGGGTCGAGAGCAGCTTGAGGCTTGATTCCAGCGCGTCAGCGTCGCTGACGTCGGGAATGAATCCGGCAGTCCAGACCCCGTTGTCGGCAAGGAAGACGGTGTCACCGGTGAATAGGTAGGTGGATGCGTCGGCGCCGGGCACCAAAAAGCAGGTGCTGCCGGGCGTGTGCCCCGGGGTGGGGATCACCTCGACGCCGTGATCGTCGACGTGGCGGTGCTCGAATTGCACGTGGGGTTCGGCGAAGCGGCGGATCGCGTCTACTTCCGCGGCGGGTGTGTGCAGTCGGGCGCTGAACCTCTGCGCGATTTGGGCTAGGACGGGGCCGGCCTCGTCTTGGTGGCTGAGGTACTGGTGGGCGATGCCGCCGAGGTCTTCGATCTCGTCGAAGTCGTCGTCTGTGCCGGTGGAGTAGAACAGCACATTTTGACCAGAGGGTGGGGTCCACAGGTATGCGTGTGTGGTCAGGCCGGGAAATGGCGAATAGGCTTGCGTTTCCCAGAGGTCGTTACGGATCTTCTTCATCATTGGTGCCTCCTTGTCCTGGGCTGCACGGCCGGGGCTAGACCTCAGTTGTGGCGGCCGCGCTGCGTTTCTGTCGCGATCGCTTGCGACGGGCGGGGTCGTGGGTGCCGTGGCTGGGTCCTCGGTTTTGCGTCAGGCTGCTGCGGTGGTCCATGTCCTATCCTGATATGTTACAATACGACTCGTAACAGAACGTACGGTGAGATATGGCATCCCGTCAACCCCCAGCCCCGGGCTTGGCGGCCGGCGGCCGACCCCGCGACCGGCACATCGACACCGCGGTGCTCGACGCCACCCTGGCGGTGCTCGACGAGGTCGGTTACACCGCCCTGTCCCTTGAAGACGTCGCTCGCCGAGCGGCCACCACACGACCCGCGATCTACCGTCGCTGGTCTGGGCGCCCGCGCCTGGTCCTGGCTGCGCTCGCCGTCCGTCTCGACGTCGCTGAGGTCCCCGACACCGGATGCACCCTCTGCGACCTCGGCGAAGGCCTGGGCGTGTTTATCACCGCGTTCTCCGCCATCCGCCCCGACGTGCTCGGACCACTGCTGGCTGACTGCACCGGCGACCCTGAGCTGCATGCCGAGTTCATGGCCACCCTGTTCGACCCTCCCCGCGCCGCGGTCTCCCGCATGCTCGACCGCGCCACCGCCCGCGGTGACCTGCGCCCCGACATCGACCGCGAACTCATCCTGGACATGCTCGGCTCACTGATCCACTACCGGACCCTGTTCGGACACGCCCCCACCAGCGACACCGAAGTCGAACACGCCATCGAGGCGCTACTGGCCGGTATCGCCACCGACTACCCCGCCCTGGTCGAGCACAGCCGACAACTTCAAGCCGAGCAGGGCACCCACCCCACCCACACCTGACCAAACGCCGGCATCTCGTGTGCACTGCGATCACGCGGCACGAAGTGGAGCGTCCACACCGGACCCTTTTCACGTGGCAGATCAGCTTGCACCGTCAGCCGCTTCCGAACCCAGCACGGGCAAGTGAGGTAAAGGTCCGCTTTGAGCCGGCCGACGGAGGAGATACTCGTGCGCCAAACGGTCGCGTAGCGGCCTGGCGCCAGAAGCTTCGTCTGCGCCATACACGATCTACTCCGACCGCGGGACCCGCCGGTCATCTCCGCAGCCCTGCCTGTGGGTGCCGAACTGAGTCATCCACGGCGATGACCTGCGGCATCACTGGCCAGTGGCCGTCGGGCATGATCTCCGGCCGTGATGGTACGGCTGTTATATCTCATCTTCCGGCAGCTGGTGTCCTGGCTCGGACTGCTGGCCTGTAGCTCACGATCAAAGAATGCGGAGATCCTGGTACTGCGGCATGAAGTCGCTGTGCTCCGCCGGCAGATCAGGCGGCCGTGTCTGTCCTGGGCGGACTGAGGGGTGTTCGCGGCGCTGACCCAATGGCTCTCCCAGGCCTGCCGGTTTCATTTGATCGTCACTCCGGAGACGGTGTTGCGGTGGCATCGGGACTTGGTGAAGCGACGCTGGACCCAGCCCCACCGCCGTACCGGGGGTCGTTCCACGCCACTTGAGCTGCGCCAGCTGGTGCTGCGCCTGCCCTCAGAAAACTTGGCCTGGGGGTATCGGCGGATCCAGGGCGAACTCGCCGGCCTCGGCTACCCGATCGCGGCGAGCACGGTGGGGGCTGATCCTGAAGCGAGCTGGCATCGACCCCGCACCTCGCCGCAGCGGCCCCACTTGGCGACGGTTCCTGGCCGCCCAAGCCCAAGGCATTCTCGCCACGGACCTCTTCTGCGTCGACACGCTGCTGCTTCGCTACCGTCTAAATACGCGCTACCGTCTAAATACGCGCTGCCTCGGCCATGCCCCTGCGATCAGGTCGCAGGTTGATCATCATGGAATCAGGGGTTCTACCCCGGACTACAACCCACCACCACAGCGGTGCTCCAGGATGGAAAGGCAGACCAACTCGGGTGAACTGGCCACTTGATGCATTGGTGCCGCGCAGAAGGTCGGTCCCGGTGTGGACTCGACCTCGCGCGGCGTGGGCAGCGCTGGAGGTGTCACAGGGCAGACCGGCGATTACGCCGGGGCAACGATGCCAGAACCGACTACGGGCAGTTCCGTGCGACCCGCCGTGCGGGTGAAGGGGTGTATCAGCCACCCAGGAGGTCAACTCTGTTGTATGGCACAGCTGACCCACACCGGGATGGCAACAAGTCATGGGACTGATCACCAATGCCTCGATTGAGGCGCCGCCAGCAGGGGCGTTGGAGACCGGGGCTGGCCTGCCGAAGACCGCCGCTGGCGAGCAGACCCTGAGCATGGTCCCTCTACTGGCGCGGATGGTGAGCGGCATAGACAGCTACCTCGACGGTTGTGATCACGTCTATGAAGCATCATGCGGCGTCTGGCCACAGCTCGATGAGGCGGGTGAGTGACATGGGCTCCTACTGTCCCTACTGCGACACCCTGTGTTTTGTTGATCGCGTCTTGCCTGACGGCCGGTGGGTGCGTATGCACACCTGCTATGTCGGCATGGACGCTGACCTGGCGGCGTTTGGTCACAACTACCTCACCGCAACCAACCCCTACAGACGGCGAGTAGCCTGACCTAGCCGGTTCGGCTGCCCGCGCGATGCAGCGTTACCCACCAGCCACCTCGTCAACGGTGTCCCGGTCCCGGCCACAACGACTGACCTTCAACCGCCGACCTCTCACCACTGCCTGGTCCTGGTTATTGCCCTTCTGCGTCTCGAAGAGAGAAGTAGCACTCCTCGCCGAGCTGGCCGTCGCCCGGCCTGGTCAGTGCGCTGGCGCCGTCGCCGACCCGACGCCAACCGCAGGATCCCGCCCGAGCTGCTCGGGCTGCTCAGCGGCGAGGGTTGCTCGCCGGCTCGGCGCCAAGGGCAGGCAGGACGCTTTGGCCCACTCCATGATCGCAGGTCGCGTAACCGGCGGTGGCGGCCCGCCGTACGTTGGTGACCGTGACCCCGGCGGAGCTGCGCGAAAGGTTGTCGATGGATCCCGCGGCCGCGGCGCTACGGCTCGCTGTATTGCACGGTTCCCGAGCGCGTACGGACGCGAGTGAGGGGTCCGACTGGGATATTGGCGTGCTCGCCGACGACCCCCCGGACCTGCTGGCACTGTCGGCGGCGCTCACCGAGATCCTGGGCAGCGACGAGGTCGATGTGGTCGACCTTGGCCGGACGAGTGCGCTGCTGCGCTACCACGCGGCTCGCGACGGCATCCCCTTGCTGGAACGTCCATCGAGTGAATTCCAGCGCTTCCAGCTTGAGGCCGTTCAGTTCTGGTGCGACACGGAGACCGTCATCCGGAGCGCGCACGACGACGTTCTGGCCGCGCTCGGATGAGCGTCGCGATCGACCGCGAGCTGCTCGCCGAGCGCGCTGCGGCGGTGGATCGCCACCTACGCCGGGTCGCCGAGCACCTGCCACGCCACGCCGGGGATGGTTCATACAGCCACTGAGCACCCAGACTGACGCAGTTGCGCTGCATCTCTGGCAGGCCGTGCAGGTGGTGATCGATCTCGCAGTGTCGAGCTGTGTGCGGCTCGGGCTAGGTAGCCCGCCTACCTATGCCGATGCATTCCGCATGCTCGCCGGTGCCAGTTGATATCCGGCGAGCTGGCGCAGCGGCTGGGTCGCGCCGCCGGGTTCCACAACCTGGTCGTGCACGCTTACGCCGAGCTCGACCTGCGCCGGGTACACACCGCGCGACGAGCGGGCCCGCCAATCTCCGGGCGTTCCTGGCGGCGCTGCGCGACCACGCCGGCTGAGATCGTCATCGAGCCGGGCGGAAATCGATCGCGAGGTAGCGCTCACCTGTATGCGGTGACCAGGCCCGGCCGCGAGCCCAGCGGACAAGCGATGCCTGGCCCCAATGACCAATCGGTGCGGATCAGTACCGACACGCATTCATATCCACAACCTCCGCCGCAGCCCACTACGAACTCGCTGTCGATGTCGACCCGATGCATCGGCTCCCGGCGGCCCTCGCCGAGCTCGCCTTCGCCATCTGATCGGACGCCACAGTGGTCAACCCTGCCCGCTTCCCATCAACGCAACAATGCCAGCTGCACTCCTGTGCCTTCCCCGTCAGCAGACGACCAAGATTCCAGGTGAAGTACTCGGGTAGTGGCTCTGCCCCTGGTAGCTGCCCAGAAGAGAAGTACAGGCCCATTCGCGGCACGCGCAGGATGTTCAGGGGGCGACCGTGGCGCGACACCAGCAGTGAGCCGTTGGCGTCGAGGACCGCCAGCGCCCACACGGTGTCGATGGTGGTTGCGGTGAAGGTGAGCGCAGAAGCCGGGGGGTGCCCAGCAAGCCGACAGTCGGCGTAGTAGCGCGTCAACGCAGCGGTGTCGCTGGGTGCGTGCGGATGGTTCTGGTAGGCGGGGTCAGCGTTGCCGTTGTGCGCTAGTGTAGTGTCTTGCAATTAGGTTTACAGTTATTTATACTCTGGAGTATGAGTCGAGCAGCAGCGCCGTTGGCGATATCTGATGGGCAACGAGAAGTCCTGGAA
>JALZHU010000038.1 GCA_030860695.1 Actinomycetota bacterium | reverse complement strand
CCTCAACACCATCGTGATCACCACACAGCCGATCATGATCACGCTGATGTGATCAAGAAGTCCGCAACGACACACACCACGGGGCCAACTCGATCACGGAAAGTGGGCCAGATCCCGATTACCTCGGCGCTGTCTGTCGGCTGCCACCTGCTGGTACGCGAGGAGCAGGCGGTGTTGGTCACTCGGGTGGCGGAGGTGGCCGAGGCGGTCGGGCGGATCGGGGTGGACCTCGCGCCGCCGCTTACTGCCCCCCGTCGCTGCACCGATGGGCTGAGCTCGGAGCTGTTGGCGGTGTATGAGGCGTTGCCTGCGCGGGCTTCCCGGCATCCCGAGCAACTGGTGCGCGACTCTGGAGTGCCGCTGCACCGGGTGCGCTCGGCGTTGCCGTTACTGGAACTGCAGGGGTTAGTGGTGTGCGGAGTGACCGGTTGGCACCGGGTGCAGCCCAACGTCGGGCGTGGCGGTGCTTGATGTGGCGCCCTCGGGAGCGCACCGTCCTGCCGGTGAACGACGACCGGCCAGTATCCGACTTGCTGCCGGACGACTTGGCGGTACGCGCTCCGTGACGAAAGACCTTGGCCGGAGCAGAGCGGGTCCGAAGGGGCAGTGAGAAGCTTTGTCCCACTTGATGCGGAGGGGAGCAGTGTGAGACTCGGGCCAGCAGCCGCCCGCCACAGGCAGGCCCGCCAAGGTTCTTGGCCGGCCTGGCCTTGAGCGTATAGCCGCTACTGCAGGAACACTGAAATTAGTTAGGCTATATGATCAGAAGCAGGTCCACAAACGCTGCGCCAATGCGAAGCTCGGGGCCAGCAAGCCTTTCCTTCCCCAGGCGGATCCATCAGGATCCTTGGCCTGCGCGGCCTTGAGCGTAACTCACCTCAGACCATATCATCGTCCAGCAACTGCTGCCACACCATGTCTAAGCGCTGACCTGAAGCAAATCCCAAAGCTCGATAGACTGTGCACTGTGGTTGTTTATGCCGGAACCGCCAGGTCCAGTGGGGCGCGGTACAGAACTTACATTGGCCCCGCTTATTGATGCGGTGTTGTCGGAGCAACATGACCACGGCCGTGAGTAGGCGCACGGTGTGCGCTTTGAGTTCGGCTGGCTCTACTGACTCTTCCCTTCGGAGCTGATCGGCTAGTCGCTCAAGGTATTCTAAAAGCAGCCGATGCCGTGTTTCCCGAACGGTGCTCACGGCTCCCAATGGGGTTCTGCGGTATGTGCCCGACGAGCTGCCTGCCTCCTGCGTACCAGTGCCATCCTCTTTGCGTCCTCCCGAGCCAGCCCAAGCACCGACATCAGCTCATCAACTTTTCCCGTCTCCATGATGGCTTCCTAGGCAAACGGTGGCGAAATTGACATCCACACCGCACCTTGCACCACTGTCACGACCACGGTCACATCAATTCCCTCTCTGTCTTTGACGGAGACCTTGCGCGGTAGTCCCACGCTGGGGTACATAGCCCTGCCCATGAGGCAAATCTTCAGGCTGGTCTTGAGGCTTATTCACGGGACAGTCCTGACCAACCCGGAGTAGGTGGGAAAGCGGAGAACAGTGATGGCATGGCCGTACCCGGCCGGAGACTGCGCTGGCTGGTTATCACCGTGACGGTGGTCGTCGGTGTCGCCGTGTGGCTGATTGCCTCGTGCTGCACGTGTTCTTCAGCCTGTCTGTGTGGCGTCTTCATTGGGTGGCGTCCAGGGCTCGGGAAGATGGATTGGTAGAGGACAAGGACGGGAAGGCGTCCCGATGAGGGACGCACAGCTCAGCGTTCAACCCGACTCTGGGGCCTTGATCACGAGTCAAGACGGTCGAGTCGGTAGGGGCTACAGCATCGGTAAGGCACCTGGGCCGTGTCACGTGACGCATGAGTGGCGCACCGCTCGGCTGACCTGCACAAGTTCACTGATGCGTGGGAACGCTGCTCGGTGGCCACAGGCCGCTACGCTGGCTATTTCGGAGAAGGAGAAGGCTTACCGTCATGACAGCGAAACGCCGCGGGCTGGCTGGCCGCCGCAAGGCAGTTGGCTGCACTCAGGAGCAACTTGCCGCACTGCTTGGAGTTGAGCGCTCCACTGTGGTGCGTTGGGAAGCAGGTGAGACAGAGCCGCTGCCGTGGTGCCGACCGAAGCTGGCTGAGGCGCTGGCTGTGTCGCTTGAGGTGCTCGATGGACTGCTGACTTCTCCCGACGGCCTGCCGGTGCAGCCTCATGACGAATTTCTGCTGTCGCTGCTGGGGAACTTGACGTCAGCGGAGATCGGCACGCTCATGGAACGGTTTACGGCAGTAGATATTGCCAGTCGCCGCGAGGTACTCGCAGGAAGTTTCCATCATATCAGGCGCCATCCTGTTGCAGCCGGTTCGTCGCTGATTGGCACAGGCCTTGGCTGTTGTCCCGCTGGTCACCCCAGAGTGCGTGAGCAGTGATGCGCTCGATGCGCCCGAACGAGCGGCGATGCTCTTTCGGCGCTGGGATGCGTCAGGCGTGGGTGGCCTGCGTCGGAAAGCAGTCGTCGGGCAGCTCAACGGCGTGGCTGAATTATTACACGAGTCTTATAACCCAGGAGTAAGCCGGCGCTTGTTTCATATTACGGCCGAGCTAGCGCAGCTGGCTGGTTGGATGGCCTACGATCAAGGCTTGGCCGGCGTTGCCCAACGGTATTATCTGCTGGGCCTTAGTGCTTGCCAGGAAGCCCGGTCGCCGGTACTGGGTGCCAAGATTCTTGGCGATATGACACAACTTGCAACGGCGCAGGGCCACTACGAGGATAGCCTTGACCTTGTTCGTGCGGCACTGTATATTCTGCCCCGTCACGATAGTGCACTGGTGCGCACTGAACTATTAGGATTGGAGTCCCGAGTACACGCACACCTCGGGAATCATGCGCAGGCCGCAGGTTCCGCTGAGGCGTGTGCGAAGTTTGGCAGGAGGCCCAAGGCGAGGTGGCGCCAGACTGGCTGCATTACATGGACCAAGCTGAGGTCGATTGCTTGGCCGCCAACGCGTACATCGAGCTGGCTCTCAGCACGGACAGTTCGGTCCACGCCGCTGCTCATGCGGAGCGGGCGGAGCACCATACCCTCAGTGCCCGGAAGAGCCGGGCTCAGGGCTACGATCGCAGTCGCATTCTTGATGAGATTCGGCTTGCCAAGGTGAGGCTGACGCAATATGATCTTACCGAGTCTGTCACTGTTGCAGAGACAGCGGTTGCGCTGGCGGCACCAACTTCCTCAACCGTGGTTTGTGATTGGCTCCTCCACTTCTACAGCGAGCTGAATGCACGCTATCCCCACAACGCGGAGGTCGTAATCCTCAGGGAGCACCTGCACGAGTATGTGAAACAGACCAACCCGCACAAGGAGCGGGACGTTGCCGTCATCTGAAGGTATTGCCTTCCGGGTGGTCAGTCCAGACGAGTCGGCGCGACACGTGGATGACCTCACCGCCTTGTTTCGTGAAGTGTATGCGGAGCCGCCATACGAATGGGGCACTGAACATGCCGAGCTGTTTGGTAAACGCTTCGCCGGGCAGTGCCAGGATGCAGGCTTCAGTCTCGTTGAGGCACGCTCTGGTGACGAGTTAATTGCCTTTGGGTTCGGTGTGACCCTCGCGCCGACGACTCCGTGGTGGCAGGACTTGTTGACGCCGCTGCCGGAGGAAATAACCCATGAACATGTCGGCAGAACCTTTGCGCTGGTGGAGTTACTGGTTCGCAAACCGTGGCGACGGCGATACGTTGCCGAGACCATCCATCGTCAACTCATGCAGGACCGCTCCGAGGAGCGCGCGACCCTGACGGTGCTGCCTGCGGCCGACGCTGCTCAGGCTGCTTATGCCAAGTGGGGATGGCGCAAGGTTGCGCAGAAGCGCAACCCACTGCCGGGATCGCCAGTGTTTGATGTTATGGTAAAAGAACTAGGTGAAACTAAATAGCCTCAGCGTCTATCCGAGCGTGGGCAATAAACTCAGCAGGCGCTCCCCGCCTGCCCGCAAGGGTGGCTGCACGTGGCCCCACAGAGGCTTGCCATTGCCGGAATTGCAGAGGTTAGTGGCGTGCGGGGTGATCGGTTGGCATCGGGTGTTGCCCGACATCGGGCGTGGCGGTGCTTGACGTGGCGCCGTCGGGGGCGCAGCGTCCTGACGATGAGCGAGGACCGGCCAGCACCCGACTTGCTGCCGGACGACTTGGCGGCGTATCGGGAGCGCTTCGCGGCTCATCTGCAATCCGTGCGCGGGCTGTCACCGCATACCGTGCGGGCTTACCGCGGCGACGTCACCGCCCTGCTGCAGTACCTGGCGGAGTCGGGCCGTGACGATCTCGCGGCGTTGGACCTCGCGTTGTTGCGTGGTTGGTTGGGTGCCCAGCATCGCAGCGGACACCGGCGCAGCACGCTGGCGCGGCGAGCGGCGGCAGTCCGCGCCTTCACCGCCTGGGCCACCCGAGCCGGGGTGCTGGCCAGCGACCCGGGGCTGCGGCTGGTTGCGCCGCGGCCGCAGCGAGCCCTGCCCGCGGTGCTGCATCCGGAACAGGCAGCCGCAGCACTGCGCGCCGCGCAACTAGGTGCCGTCGAATCGGATCCGATTGCGCTGCGTGATCACGCAGCAGTGGAGCTGCTGTACGCGACGGGGATACGTGTTGGCGAGCTCTGCGGTCTTGATCTCGGCGATCTCGACAAGCAGCGACGCCTGGTCCGAGTACTGGGCAAGGGCGCCAAGGAACGCGCAGTGCCGTATGGGCTGCCCGCAGAACGCGCCTTGCTCCGCTGGCTCGAACAGGGACGCCCGGCGCTCGTGCAGGCCCATTCAGCAGCGGCGCTGTTCCTCGGAGCCCGTGGTGGACGAGTCGATCAGCGGATCATTCGGACCGTCGTGCACGACGCGGTCGGTGCGGTGCCGGGCGCGGCGGACATGGGTCCGCACGGCCTGCGGCACAGCGCCGCTACTCATTTGCTGGAGGGAGGCGCAGATCTTCGTACCGTTCAGGAGCTACTCGGCCACGCTACGCTCGCCACCACACAGCTCTACACGCATGTCACTGTTGAGAGGCTGAAAGCGATCCATGACCGGAGCCACCCCCGTTCCTGAATGTTCTGGGGGTTGTGACCGCATCTTGACCGCTGCCCCCTCCGCCGATTCTGTGCCGTGCAGTGGGACCGCTGACGCCAGGGTTGAGGAGGCGGAAGCGGGCATCGTAGCGCTGTGGCAGGCATATGGACGGGATCGCGACGCGACCCTACGTGACCGATTGGTTCTGCACTACGCGCCTTTGGTGAAATACGTGGCTGGTCGGGTTGGAACCGGGCTGCCCCCTCATGTGGACATCGCGGACCTGGTGCAGTCGGGCGTGTTCGGCCTATGGGACGCCATCGACCGATTCGAGCCCGAGCGTGGTTTGAAGTTCGAGACCTATGCGATGCAGCGGATCCGGGGGGCGATCCTGGATGAGCTGCGCGCCCAGGATTGGGTGCCCCGTTCGGTGCGCAGCCGGGCCCGCGAAGTGGAGCGCGCGCTGGAACGTCTGGAAAGCAGGTTGCAGCGTTCCGCCACTGATGCCGAGGTGGCCGCAGAGCTCGGTGTCACCGTGGCCGACCTGCGGGAACTCTACGCCCAGCTGCAGCTGACCAGTGTGGTTGCGCTGGATGAACTCATTGCTGTGGGTCGCGGCGGCACGTCGATTGCTGAGACGCTGCCCGACGAGGCTGTGGAGGAACCAGGTGCGTTCCTTGATTCAGTCGAAAGCAGGCGCCTGCTCGCTGAAGCGGTCTCTCAACTCACCGATCGAGATCGAGTGGTGGTCTCGCTCTACTACTTTGAGAACCTCACTCTCGCCGAGATCGGCCGGGTGCTCGGCGTCACCGAGTCCCGGGTATGCCAACTACACACCAGGGCGGTGTTACGGCTCCGGAGCAAGATGCTGGAGGCCTCTGCTGGCTGACGACCCCTAGGTATCGCTGGCTCCTCCGGGTCGTCAATCGGCAGCAGGCGCACCCGTATCGCGGCGAGAAGCTGCAGCGGGTCCAGGTAGTCCCGGTCGTGTTCTGGGGCGCGCAGCGCTCCCCAGTGCAGGCAGGCAGCGACGGGGCAGCCTGGATGTCCGGGCTGCACAGTGCCAATCCGCTCGCCCCTGAGTACCCGGTCTCCGGCGGTGACGGTGGGTGACACCGGTTCATACGTCGTACGCAGCCCACCTGAATGGTCCCCAGCTGAATGGTCTACTGACACCACGCCGCGGCCAGCGACTGTCCCAGCGAACACCACCGTGCCGGCACCAGCGGCGAGCACCGGAGCCCCGGCCGTAGCAGCCAGGTCAACACCGCGATGCCCCGGTCCATACCGGAACGCCGGCGGGCGGAAAGCCCGAACCACGGTGGGGAAACCGGGCAGCGGCCAGCCGAACCGCAGCTGGGGCGTCTCGCCACGGTCGGTGGGCTCGGATCCGGCGACCCCGCCCTGGGGGGTCAGGGCCGCTTGGCCGGTCGGGGTCGCTGGCGCCGCCCCCGGACTCGCTGCCCCCATCCCCGGACCCGCTGCCCCCGGAACCGCTAGCGGACCTCTGGACAGCGCTGCGAGGAGCATGGTGCAGATCAGTATCCGAGACACGCCGACAGCGTCCACGCGGCGGCCCCGGCGGCCCAGCGACGAGGCCCACCGCTGGGGATAAGTGGGGGCGATGTGGACAGCCTTGGATAGCGGGCTACCGCGGCTGGGGTTGGGTGAGGGGCACGCCGTACACTGCAAGGGCGACCCGCACGCGGGTCGACTTCGCGCGCCAGCGCTGCGCCCTACCGGGGCCTCGGCGTCCGGCGGTCTCCGTCGTGGTCGTGATCGCACGGGGTCCGGCCGCCGGCCTGGCGCCAGGGCGGCGGTCTGACCTGGGCCGCCGCGACAACCGCATGAGCACGCCGGCGGAAACCGACGGGCCCGACATATCGAGGTGTGCACCGGCCATGGCCGTCGTCACCATGAAGCAGCTGCTCGACTCCGGCGTGCACTTTGGGCACCAGACCCGCCGCTGGAACCCGAAGATGAAGCGTTACATCTTCACCGAGCGCAACGGCATCTACATCATTGATCTGCAGCAGACGCTGACCTACATCGACCGGGCTTATGAGTTCATCAAGCAGACCGTGGCCCACGGTGGTTCGATCCTGTTCATTGGCACGAAGAAGCAGGCCCAGGAAGCGATCTCACACCATGCGCAACGGGTTGGCATGCCCTTCGTGAACCACCGCTGGTTGGGCGGCATGCTCACGAATTTCTCCACCGTGCACAAGCGCCTGCAGCGCCTCAAGGAACTCGAGGCCATGGAGCAGACCGGCGGCTTCTCTGGACTAACGAAAAAAGAAATCCTGATGCGCACCCGGGAGAAGGACAAGCTGGAGAAGACCCTGGGCGGCATCCGGGATATGCAGCGTGTTCCCAGTGCGGTGTGGATAGTGGACACCAAGAAGGAGCAGATCGCCGTCGGCGAGGCTCGCAAGCTGGGCATCCCGGTGGTGGCCATCCTGGACACCAACTGCGACCCCGACGAGGTCGACTACCCTATCCCGGGTAACGACGATGCGATCCGCTCCGCGGCGCTGCTCACCCGGGTGGTAGCCGATGCTACCGCCGACGGCTTGATGTCCCGGGCCGGACGCTCCGCTGGAGCCGACGGTTCGGACAAGCCCGAGGCCGGTGTCGGTGCTGACGAGCCGCTGGCCGAATGGGAACAGGAGCTAATGGTATCGAGCGACCCTGTTTCCGGTCACCCTGTTTCCGGCAACGCTGCGGAGCGGGAAACCGCGCCGCAGCAGGCCGAACCGATGTCTGCCAACAACGGCATGTCACAGATCTAAGAGGCTGGCCGCATAATCCCTCCGATCCGACAACGAACTCCAGGACGGTAAGCCACAATGGCGAATTACTCCGCCGCCGATGTAAAGCGAATCCGGGACCTTACTGGTTCTGGAATGATGGACTGCAAGAAAGCCCTGGAAGAATCCGGCGGCGACTTCGACCGGGCGGTCGAGCTGCTGCGGATCAAGGGCGCCAAGGACGTCGGCAAGCGGGCCGAGCGCACCACCGCCAACGGGCTAGTAGCCGCCGAGGGTGGCGTGATGATCGAGCTCAACTGCGAGACTGACTTCGTGGCCAAGGGCGCCGACTTCCAGGAGCTTGCCAGCAAGATCGTCGCCGCGGCCATCCGGACCCGGCCCACCGACGTCGAAGCGCTGGCTCAGGCTCAGCTGGACGGCGGCACGGTGGAAGATGCGGTGCAGGCCGTCTCGGCCAAGATCGGGGAGAAGCTGCAGCTGCGCCGGGTGGTGTCCTTCGATGGCGAGGTGGCCACCTACCTGCACCGCCGCGCCTCCGACTTGCCGCCCGCGGTAGGCGTGCTCGTCGCGTATGACGGTGGTTCCCTGCAAGCGGCGCGTGCCGTGGCGATGCAGGTGGCCGCGATGAAGCCGCGCTACGTCACTCGGGACGACGTGCCGGCCGACGTGCTGGCCAACGAACGGCACATCGCCGAGGAGGCCGCCCGCCAAGAGGGCAAGCCCGAACAGGCGCTGCCCAAGATCGTCGAAGGCCGCCTCAATGGCTTCCTCAAAGACACCGTGTTGCTGGAGCAGGCCTCCGTGCAGGACTCCAAGAAGACCGTCAAAGCCGTTCTGGAGGAGGCAGGGATGACTGTGCGACGGTTCGCCCGCTTCGAGGTCGGCCAGGCCTGACGCGCCGATGAACGCCGACCGGCTGACGGGTCCTGGATACCGCAGGGTGCTACTCAAGCTCGGCGGTGAGATGTTCGGCGGCGGTGGAGTCGGGGTGGACCCCGAGGTGGTACAGACGGTCGCGCGGCAGATCACCGACGTGGTCGCCACCGGGGTGCAGATGGCCGTGGTGATCGGCGGGGGGAACTTCTTTCGCGGCGAAGAGCTCCAGCAGCTCGGTATGGAGCGCTCCCGCGCCGACTACATGGGAATGCTCGGCACCGTGATGAACTGCCTTGCCCTGCAGGACTTCCTGGAACGTGAGCACAAGATTGACACCCGGGTGCAAACGGCTATCACGATGGGTCAGGTCGCCGAGCCCTACATCCCGCGCCGGGCCATCCGGCACCTCGAGAAGGGCCGGGTGGTGATCTTCGGGGCTGGTGTGGGGATGCCCTACTTCTCCACCGACACCACCGGCGCGCAGCGAGCTCTGGAGATCGGTTGCGAGGTCCTGCTGATGGGCAAGGCGGTCGACGGGGTGTACACCGCCGACCCCAAAACCGATCCCTCGGCGACGATGTTCACCCACACCACCCATCGTGAGGTGCTAGAGCGGGGACTCAAGGTGGCGGATGCGACGGCGTTCAGCCTGTGCATGGACAACAAGCTGCCGATCATCGTGTTCAATCTGCTCACCGAGGGCAATATCGCTCGCGCGGTACGCGGTGAGCCCATCGGGACTCTGGTCAGCGCTTCGGCACAAGGCTAGTAGCAAGGAGTAGCCGTGATCGACGACACCCTCCTCGACGCCGAGGAGAAGATGGAGAAGGCCGTGTCAGTGGCCAAGGAGGACCTTGCCACGGTGCGTACCGGCCGTGCCAGCCCCGCGATGTTCTCCAAGATCGTCGTGGACTACTACGGCGCAGCCACCCCCCTGACTCAGCTGGCGGGCATCACGGTCCCGGAGGCCAGGATGGCCGTGATCAAGCCCTATGACCCCAGCCAGCTGAAGCCGATGGAGAAGGCGATCCGGGACTCCGACCTGGGCGTCAACCCCACCAATGACGGCATGATTATCCGGGTAGTCATCCCGCACCTTTCCGAGGAACGCCGCCGAGATCTGGTCAAGATTGCGCATGCCAAAGGGGAGGACGCCAAGGTCTCTATCCGCAACATCCGCCGTAAGGCCAAGGAACAGCTCCACCGCATCGTTCGCGACGGCAAGGCCGGTGAGGACGAGGTGACCCGGGCAGAGAAGGAGCTCGAAGCCACCACGCACCGATACGTCGGGCAGGTCGAGGAACTCGTCAAGCACAAGGAATCCGAACTGCTCGAGGTCTGAGTGTTTGCCAGCAGACCGCCCGAGCACTCCGCCTCCGCTGTGCAACCCGCTGAGCCACCTCGCGTCTCGCGGGCGGGCCGGAATCTGTGGGCTGCCATCACCGTCGGGCTGGTGATGGGCGCCGGGATCCTGATCGCGCTGTTCACCGTGCGCCAGTTGTTTATCGGGATCGTGGCCATCACGGTGGCGGTATCCAGCTGGGAGCTTGCCGGGGCATTGCGCCGGGCCGGCATCCGGATCGCGCTGCCGCCAGTACTGCTTGGTGGGCAAGCGATGGTGTGGCTGCCCTGGCCGTTCGGTCAGGACGGGATACTCGTCGCGTTCGTGATCACGGCGTTGGTCTGCCTGGTGTGGCGCTTTCCCAGGGGCGCAGCAGGATACGTCCGAGACGTCAGCGCGTCGGTATTCACTGCGGCCTACGTGCCCGGATTCGCCGCGTTCGCAACGCTGCTGGTGGTTCCTGCCGATGGTGCGGCGCGGGTCCTGTGCCTGCTGATCGCTGGCGTGGCTTCGGACGTCGGGGGCTACGCCGCGGGAGTACTGGGCGGGCGGCACCCGATGGCACCTTCGATCAGCCCCAACAAGTCCTGGGAGGGCTTCATCGGATCGCTGGTGGCCGGGACCGCCGCGGGTGCCCTCTCGGTGACTTACCTGTTAGGCGGCCAGCCGTGGCACGGGGTGCTGTTCGCGGCGGCGATCGTGCTCACCGCTACTGGCGGGGATCTGGTCGAGTCATTGATCAAGCGGGATCTCGGCGTCAAGGACATGGGTACCGTGTTGCCCGGCCACGGTGGAGCGATGGACCGGATCGACTCACTGCTGCCGTCGGCGGTCGTCTCCTGGCTGCTGTTGAGCTTGTTTGTCCCGGTCTGAACCAGCCGGCCACTTACCACACCGACGGGTCAGTCCACCTCCTCGACAATGGCCGCCTCCTCAGCAATGTTGCTCGGCGGCTTCCACACGATTTGTGCTTTGGTGGGGTCGACCAGCGCGAAACTGGCTCCAAACGGGTCGGTGACCCGCGCAATCCGGCCAAATTCGGTGTTGTAGGGATAGATGTTCACCTGGCCGCCAAGCTCGAGGACCCGATTGACCGCAGCGTCGGTGCCAATCTCCGGGTCCACCGCGAAGTAAGGCATCCAGTGCGCAGGCAGGTCCGCCGCCCAATCCTGGTACATCTGCATCCTGCCCAGCATCGTCCGCCCACCACGTGACCAGGTGGTGTAGTCGACCTGGATGCGGTCACCGATCTGCTTCTGATCATAACCAAACAGGCTCGCGAAGAACTCGTCGGCCAGCGGGCCGTTCCAGGTGTTCAACTCGGCCCAGATCAACGACCCGGGGTCGCCCGTGTGGAATATCCACGGCGGCGTGGGTTGCCAGAAGCCGATCACAGCGTCGGTCGGGTCCGCCCCCACCAGCACCCTGCCCCGCCCGGGGACATCGGCCGGCCCGTAAAGCACCTGGCCGCCGCCCTGGATGAATACCTCCGCGGTGTACATGATGTCGGCGCTGGCGAGATACACCGTCCAGGTCAGCGGTTGCCCTGGTTGCACCGCCACGCCCGCCAGGCCTGCCACCGGCCCGCCACCACACACTGCGGTGGTGTAATGCCCGGAGCCTGGGTCCGGATCGATCTGGTAGGTCCAGCCGAACAGCCCGGCATAGAAGTCCCGACTGCCCGCCGGGTCGGCCGTCGACACGTCGACCCAGCACACCAACCCAGGGACCGACGACATCTCCTCGATCATCCGGCGACACTATCCGATTCCGGCTGCTGCCGCACCGGCACAATGGACCGGTGACCCACCCGGGGGTGCTGGCCAGCCCCAACATCTGGTACTGGCCCGAGGTCTACGAGCGGGAGAATCAGGCGGCCGATGCCGACGGGGCGCTGTGGGCAGCATTGGGCGACAGGATCGACTGGTGTGGCGCCGACGTTGTCGACGTTGGCTGCGGGGACGGGTTTCACCTGCCTCGATTCGCCGAGCGGGCTCGTAGCGTGATCGGGATCGAGCCACATCTTCCGCTAGTAGACCGCGCCCGCCGACGGGTTCGCGACCTGCCTAGCGTCCGGGTGCTCGCCGGTTGCGCCCAACGGCTGCCGCTGCCCGACTCCAGCGCCGATCTGGTGCATGCCCGCATCGCCTACTTCTTCGGCCTAGGCTGCGAACGCGGCCTGGCTGAGGCGCGGCGAGTGTTGCGCCCCGGCGGGACCCTGGTCATCATCGATCTGGACGGCACCCACGCCCCGTACGGCGAGTGGTTATGTGCGGCCGCGCCCCGCTACCGGCCGGCCGCGGTCGAGGCCTTCTTCGCCGCCTTGGGCTTCGATTGCTGCCGGGTGGACACCGTCTGGCGTTTCCTCGATCGCGGTGACCTAGAAGACGCTCTGCGCATCGAGTTCACTCCGGAGGTGGCGGCGCGAGCGATAGCCCAGACCCGGGGGCTGACAATCCCGGTCCGCTACCGTCTGCACACCCGCCGCGAGCCCAATGCTGGCGTGGGACATTGGAAGCTGACATGACTGCGTTGCCCTTGGCGTTCGAGGTCCCGGGCTGCGGCATGCCACTGCGGCACCTCGCCGACCTTGACCGCGACCAGCGTCGTGCCGTGGTGACTGAGCTGGGCGAGCCGGCATTTCGCGCCGACCAACTGGCCCGGCACTATTTCGCGCGACTGAACACCGATCCGGCCACGATGACCGACCTACCCCCGCCACGCCGGGACCGGCTTGTTGCTGCGCTGCTGCCAGAACTGGTCACCCCGGTGCGGCATGTCCGCTGCGATGGCGGCATGACCCGGAAGACGCTGTGGCGTGCCGTGGACGGGACGCTCACCGAAAGCGTGCTGATGCGCTACCCGGACCGGGCCACCGTGTGCGTCTCCAGCCAGGCCGGTTGTGGGATGGCGTGCCCGTTCTGCGCCACCGGGCAGGGCGGGCTGGTCCGCAATCTGTCCACCGCGGAGATCGTCGAGCAGGTGCGGGTGGCCGCGGCCGCAATGCGCGACGGGCAGTTGACCGGCGGACCCGGCCGGCTGTCCAACGTTGTGTTCATGGGCATGGGCGAGCCGCTGGCCAACTACCAGCGGGTGGTCGCCGCCGTCCGCCGGATCACTCAGCCTGCACCGGATGGGTTGGGCCTGTCCCAGCGGTCGGTGACGGTGTCCACCGTGGGCCTGGTGCCGGCGATCCGGCGGCTGGCCGGCGAAGGACTGCAGGTCACGCTTGCGGTGTCAGTGCACGCTCCGGACGACGAATTGCGCGACACCCTCGTCCCGGTGAACCGCCGCTGGAAGGTGGCTGAGGTGCTCGACGCCTCGCGGCATTATGCGGATACCACTGGGCGCCGGGTGTCCATTGAGCACGCACTGATCCGGGACGTCAACGACCAGCCATGGCGGGCCGAGCTGCTTGGCCGGTTACTGCGCGAACGCCTAGGTGCTCTGGTGCACGTGAATCTCATCCCCCTCAATCCCACCCCGGACAGCGAATGGGACGCCAGCCCGCTGCCCGTGCAGGAGGAGTTCGTCGATCGGATCCGGGCTGCTGGGGTGGCGTGCACCGTCCGGGACACCCGCGGCCGCGAGATCGCTGCTGCCTGCGGCCAACTCGCGGCATCTCAGCCGTGATCCGCTGCTCGAACACCACGATCGCCCGCGAATCTTGGTGTACTTGATCATCTGCACATGTGGTGCTGAACCGGTCGCCTCGTTCGCACATCATGATGTGGGGGACACTGAGACTGTGCGTCTGCCCGTCATGCCTCCCGTCGCGCCGATGCTGGCCAAACCCGTACTTGAGATTCCCGCTGGTCAACACTATGAACCGAAATGGGACGGCTTCAGGTCCATCATCTTCCGCGACGGTGATGAGGTCGAGATCGGCAGCCGAAACGAGCGGCCGATGACCCGCTACTTCCCCGAAATGGTCGCCGCCGTCCTGGCGAACTTCCCACCCCGCGCAGTGATCGACGGTGAGATCATCATCGCCGACCAGGAACGCAACACTCTCGATTTCGAGGCGCTACAGCAGCGCATCCATCCTGCCGCCAGCCGCATCAAACTCCTCTCCGAGCAGACCCCAGCTAGCTTCGTCGCGTTCGATCTACTCGCTCTCGACGACGACGACTTCACCGAGCGACCCCTCACCGATCGCTGGGCCGCGCTGGGACACGCCCTCGCCGACGCCCAGGCGCCGATCCACCTCACCCCCGCGACCCAGGACTTCGATCTAGCCGGGCAGTGGTTCCAGCAGTTCGAGGGCGCCGGGCTGGACGGGCTGATCGCCAAGGAGCTCGACCTGCTATACCAGCCCGACAAGCGCGTTATGAGCAAGATCAAACATGAGCGCACCGCCGACTGCGTCGTTGCCGGTTACCGCGTGCATAAGTCAGGGCCCGACGCCATCGGCTCGCTGTTGCTCGGGCTCTACGACGACCGGAGCGTCCTCGTGTCGGTGGGTGTGGTTGGGGCTTTTCCGATGGCTCGGCGCCGGGAATTGTTCGCCGAGTTACAGCCGCTGGTCACTACTTTCGACGACCACCCGTGGGCGTGGGCGCGGCAGGAGGAGGGAGAGCGCACCCCGCGCAAGTCCGAGACCAGCCGGTGGAACGCCGGCAAGGATCTGTCCTTCGTACCGCTGCGCCCTGAGCGCGTCGTCGAGGTCCGCTACGACTACATGGAAGGCGTGCGGTTCCGGCACACCACGCAGTTCGTCCGCTGGCGTGACGACCGCGAACCACGTTCCTGCACCTACGAGCAGCTCGAACGGCCCATTCGGTTCAATCTGGCCGATGTCCTGGTCAGTCCGTGACGGGAGGCGGCTCCACCACAGCCACCCAACTCAACCGGCCTCGCCGATCTAGCGTTCTTCCCGGTCTGCCCACTCCAGCAACGGCTCCAGCGAGAACACGGCGTCATCGATGCCGGCGTGCACGTCGCCCAGACGCGCAAACCGCTCAGGCACGGTGGCCAGGGTGAAGTCGCTGGGTTCGGCGTCGGGCACCTCGTCCCGGCGCAGCGGGGTAGACACCACCGCCTCCGGTACGCCCCGCACTGAGTAGACGCCCCGGATCGTGTGGTCACGGGTGTTCTGGTTCCAGTCCACGAAAATCCCGCCGATCCGGTCGCGCTTCCACCACGCGGTGGTGACCAAATCCGGTGCGCGGCGTTCCACTTCGTGGGCGAAGGCACGGGCCGCGCGGCGTACCTCGGCGAAGCTCCAGCGCGGCTCGATCCACACGTAGACATGCATTCCGCGACCCCCTGAGGTCTTCGGCCAACCCACCGCGCCGACCTCAGTGAGCACCTCCTGCACCACCACGGCCACCTGCCGCACCTGCGCGAACCCGGTGCCGGGTTGCGGGTCCAGATCGATGCGCCACTCGTCGGGCCGTTCCACGTGGGCCGCCCGGGTGTTCCAGGGATGGAATTCTACGGTGCTCATCTGCACCGCCCAGATCACGTCTGCGAGGTCGGTGACGCACAGTTCGTATGCCGTGCGGCCGGAGGGGAAGTTCACTCGTACGGTCTGCACCCAGGGCGGAGCACCGCCCGGCAGCCGCTTCTGGTGCACCTTGGGACCAGTCACTCCGGTGGGAAACCGATGCAGCATGCACGGGCGCTCACGAAGCGCACGGACAATGCCGTCGCCGACAGACAGGTAGTAGCGAGCCAGGTCGATCTTGGTCTCGCCGCGGGCGGGGAAGTAGACCCGCTCCGGGTTGGTGATCCGGACGGTCCGGTGGCCAACGTCCAGCTCGACGGCCGGGGAGCCGTTTTCGCGGGCCACCCGCGCCTCAGCGCCGCTTGGATTTGCGGCTGTTCACGTGGTGGCCGATCAGCATTACCACGAGCAGCAGACCCAGGCCAATCAGCCAGACGTCCTCGACGTGGCTGCGGTGGTTCCCGATAAGCATCGCGAACAACGCAAAGGCGGTGAGCCATCCCGCGATAGGACCGGCCCGGGGAAAGGTGCCGTGCCAACCCCAGTCAGCCGAGGGCTCCTCGTTCGGGTCCACACCGCTTGGGTGGACGCCGTGGTGGGTGGGGTGCTGTTCAGCAGGGTGCTGTTCAGCGGGGTGCTGATCGGTCACGGCCACGGCAGCATCATCGCATAACGCCGGGGAAGCTGGAGGGACCCGCCGCGTGCCAGTCCCGCCAGCCCGGTGGGGTCAGTAGCACCCGACTCCCCAGCTCCCTCTGTGTGCCTGCAGGGCCAGTGTGATCCGTTATGGGGCTACCTCGCACCCCGCGGTGCCGCCGTCGGGGACAATGGCCTGAATGGACCCCTCGGACCGGCTACGCTCCGTACTGCTGCTGGGTAGTACCGGGTCAATCGGCGTCCAGGCGCTGGACGTGGTGCACCGCAACCCGCAGCGTTTTCGCGTGGTCGGGTTGGCTGCTGGCGGCTCAGACCCGCAGGTGCTGGCTGCGCAGGTGCTGCAGACCGGCGCACCCGCCGTTGCAGTCGCCAAAGCCAGGGCGGCGCAGGACCTGCAGCTGGCGCTGTTCGCCGAAGCGCAGCGGCGCGGATATGACCGGGGCGGCTACCGGATGCCACGGATCCTGGCTGGTCCCGAGGCAGTGGTTGAGCTGGTTGCGACCCAGCCCGCCGATGTGGTGCTCAACGGCGTGACCGGTTCCCGGGGCCTGGCACCGACGCTGGCCGTCCTGCGCAGCGGCGCCATCCTGGCTCTGGCCAACAAGGAATCGTTGGTGGCCGGAGGTGCTCTGGTCACTGCCGCCGCGTCGCCCGGCCAGATCGTGCCGGTGGACTCCGAGCACTCCGCACTTGTCCAGTGCCTGCGCGCCGGCACCGCAGACGAGGTGGCCCGACTGGTGCTCACCGCGTCCGGGGGGCCCTTCCGTGGGCGCCGCCGCGAGGAACTGGACGGAGTCACCGCCGAGCAGGCGCTGGCGCACCCGACCTGGCGGATGGGGCCGGTCGTGACGGTGAACTCGGCCACCCTGGTGAACAAGGGCTTGGAGCTCATCGAGACGCACCTGCTGTTCGGCGTGCCCTATGACCGCATCGACGTGGTGGTGCACCCGCAGTCGGTCGTCCACTCGATGGTCACCTTCACCGACGGCTCGACGGTGGTCCAAGCCAGCCCCCCGGACATGCGCTTGCCTATCTCGCTGGCACTAGGCTGGCCGGGCCGGGTCGCCGGCGCCGCTCCGGCCTGCGACTTCACCCGTCCGGCAAGCTGGACGTTCGAGCCGGTCGACGTCGAGACGTTTCCCGCTGTCGAGCTAGCCAGGGCGGCGGGTGTCGCTGGTGGCTGCGTTCCAGCAGTATTCAATGCCGCCAATGAGGAGGCGGTGGCAGCCTTCCTCTCCGGGCGTATCTCCTTCCGGGGGATCGTCGACGCGGTGGCGGCCGTGCTGGGCGAGGCGCAAGGGTGGCAGATCGACCCGGCTACGGTGGAGGACGTGCTGGCCGCCGAGCACTGGGCTCGGAGCAGGGCCACGGAGTTGCTGGGCGGCCGACTCGCCCGGGCTAGTAGGAGCCTCAAGTGAGGAGTAAAGTGTGACGTTCGTGCTGGGGGTAGTGCTGTTCGCGGTCGGCATCGCCATATCTATAGCGCTGCATGAGGCCGGCCACATGTACAGCGCCAAGGCCTTCGGGATGAAGGTGCGCCGCTACTTCATCGGCTTCGGACCCACCCTGTTCTCCTTCCGTCGGGGAGAGACTGAATACGGCCTCAAATTGATCCCAGCCGGCGGCTTCTGCGATATCGCCGGGATGACCGCGCTGGAGGAGCTACCCGACCCGCAGGATCGCAAGCGGGCATTCCTTCGTTTCCCCACCTGGAAGCGAGTGGTGGTGCTGTCTGCGGGCTCATTGACCCACTTTGCGCTGGGTATCGTGCTGATCTACGCGATGGCGGTGTCGACCGGACTGCCGAACCTCGATCGGGCGCCGACCCCCGCGGTGGTGTCCGAGGTCAGCCAATGCATCGCAGTGCAGGCCGACGGTTCCTGCCCGCCGGGCTCGCCGGCGCCGGCCAGGGACGCGGGCCTGCAGCCGGGCGATCGTGTGCTGGCCGTGGCCGGCACTCCGGTGCGGAATTTCGGCGACCTGATCACCGCCATCCAGAGCCGTTCGGGTCCGACCGAGTTCCGGCTCGAGCGCGACGGGCAGCAGCGCACCGTACTCATCGACGTGGCCCGTGTCCCCGTCTCAGTGCTGGGCGGGCAAGGGGACCAGCCGGTGGGAGCTATCGGCGTGAAGGCGCAGAGTCCGGAGGCCGCGACGCTTCGCTACGGGCCGGTGGACGCGGTAGGCCAGACCATCGGCTTCACCGGCACGATGTTCGCCAACACCTGGGAGGGGCTCCAGCAGTTTCCGCAGCGGGTTCCGTTGCTGCTGGATCGGATCGCCGGGGAGGACCGACTGGATACCCCGGTGAGTCTGGTTGGGGCCAGCGTGCTCGGTGGTGACGCCGTGGATTTCGGCGCGTGGGGATTTTTTCTGTTTCTGCTCGCGTTCCTGAACTTTTTCGTGGGGGTGTTTAACTTGCTTCCGCTGCTTCCGCTGGACGGCGGGCATATTGCGGTCAACGTCTACGAAGCCGTCCGCAACGCGCTTCGCCGAGCCGCTGGCCGCCCCAACGGACCGCCGGTGGACTACACCCGGCTGATGCCGCTGACCTACGCATTCGTGATCGTCCTCATCGGGGTGAGCGCATTGACTATCACCGCCGACATCATCAATCCGATTCGCCTGCCGCAATGATGATCTGCCGCAATGATGATCTGCCATCAACAATGACGAGGCCCTCATGATGATAGGCATGCCGGCCCTACCTTCGCCGGTGCTCGCCGAGCGTCGCAAGACTCGCCAGCTTCAGGTCGGTACGGTGGGGGTGGGCAGCGAGCACCCGGTGTCCGTACAGTCGATGACCACCACGCTCACCGCCGACATCAACGCCACTCTGCAGCAGATCGCCGAGCTCACCGCGGCGGGCTGCGACATCGTGCGGGTGGCCGTCCCGAGCGCCGATGACGCCGAGGCGCTGCCGGCCATCGCCCGCAAGTCGCGGATACCGGTGATCGCCGATATCCACTTCCAACCCAAGTACGTCTTCGCTGCGATCGACGCTGGCTGCGCCGCCGTTCGGGTCAATCCCGGTAACATCAAGAAGTTTGACGACCGGGTGGCCGAGATCGCCAGGGCCGCCAAGGACGCGGGTACCCCGATCAGGATCGGGGTCAATGCTGGCTCACTGGACCCCAAGATCCTCGCCAAGCACGGCAAGGCGACTCCGGAGGCACTGGTCGAGTCCGCTCTGTGGGAGGCGAGCCTGTTCGCCGAGCATGACTTCCACGACATCAAGATCTCGGTGAAGCACCACGACCCGGTGGTCATGGTGCGGGCCTACCAGCAGCTCGCAGCGCAGTGCGAGTACCCGTTGCACCTCGGGGTCACCGAGGCGGGCCCAGCATTCCAGGGCACCATCAAGTCGGCCACCGCCTTCGGGGCGCTGCTGAGCCAGGGCATCGGGGACACCATCCGGGTCTCGCTGTCCGCGCCCCCGGTCGAGGAGGTCAAGGTCGGCCTGCAGATCCTGGAGTCGCTGAACCTGCGGACCCGGCGGCTGGAGATCGTGTCCTGCCCGTCGTGCGGGCGAGCCCAGGTTGATGTCTACAAGCTCGCCGATGAGGTGACCGCGGGCCTGGAAGGCATGGACGTGCCGCTGCGGGTGGCCGTGATGGGGTGCGTGGTCAACGGGCCCGGCGAGGCCCGCGAGGCTGACCTCGGCGTGGCCTCGGGTAATGGCAAGGGTCAGATCTTCGTCCAGGGCAAAGTGATCAAGACTGTGCCCGAGGCGCAGATCGTCGAGACGCTCATCGAGGAGGCCTTCCGCCTGGTGGAGGGCTCTTAGCGGGGTTCTCACGTGGCGCTCACCCACTGTTCTGGCACGCTGGGTGGTGTGCTCAAGCACGCGGGCGCACGCCTGCTGGATGACCGCGACGTGCGCAGCGTCCGGGCGGCGCTGGCCACTGAGCCGGTGATGTCCTGCATGGTTGCGGCCCGGATCGAAAGCGGCGGGCTGGATCCGTGGCGGCTCGGCGGGGAGCTGTGGGGCTTTGGCAGTAGGTTGGACGGGGCACCGGATGGGTTGTGTTTCTCTGGCGCCAACCTTGTCCCGCTGCGCGGGGGACGTTCGGCGGTGCGGGCCTTCGCCGATCGAGCGGCGCAACGGGTCAGATCCTGCTCATCGATGGTAGGCCCGGCCGATCAGGTGCTCAGGCTGTGGTCGGAACTGTGCGAAAGCTGGGGGCCGGCTCGCGAGGAGCGCCCGAACCAGCCGCTGATGGTGCTTGCCGAGCAGCCGCTGGTAGCAGCCGACCCGCTGGTGCGACCGGTGCGCCCTGACGAGTTGGACTGCTACCTGCCGGCCGCGGTGGCGATGTTCACCGAGGAAGTGGGGGTTGATCCCCGGCTGCCTGACGGCGGTGCCGGCTACCGGGCTCGGGTCGCGGAGTTGATCGCAGCGGGTCGGGCCTTCGCCCGGATTGAGGCCGGTGAGGTGGTGTTCAAGGCCGAGATCGGGGCGATGTCGTCCACGGTTGGTCAGATTCAGGGAGTGTGGGTGCACCCGGATCGGCGTGGGCAGGGCTTAGCGGCGGGCGCGACCGCGGCCGTGGTGCAGCAACTACATCGAATGGGCCGGATTGCCAGCCTGTATGTCAACAACTACAACTTACCGGCCCGCGCCGCGTACCGCCGAGTCGGTTTCGCTCAAGTGGGTTGCTTTGCCACGGTGCTGTTCTGACATTGTCAAGGGCATACTCTCGCGCGTGCGCCGACGATGTCTCCGGGTAGCCGCCCTGCTGGGTGCCCTGACGGTCGCCATAATGGGGACACTGATGGGAGGCTGCGGCGTCTTCGGCTCTGACCCGGATGACGCGGCAGCTGCGTTCCTGGATGCGGTGGCCCGAGGGGACGATGCCGGAGCCGGACGGCTCACCGATGATCCAGCCGCCGCTACCGGGCTGATCCGCCAGGTCCGCGACGAATTGAAGCCGCAGCGCGTGCTGCTCACCCTGGGCGAAACCCGTTCCGGTGACAACATCGCCGCGGTGTCCTTTTCCGCGGTCTGGGATCTGGGTCGGGGCCGGCAGTGGCGTTACCAGGGCAGCTTCGATCTGATTCCCGCGGACACCACCGAGGGTTGGTTGGTGCGGTGGACTCCAGCGGTGCTGCACCCGGGGCTTGGCGCGCAGCAACGGGTGACGTTGCACGAGGTACCGGCCGATCCGGCCCCGGTAGTTGACCGAGCCGGGACGCCGTTGCTCACTTCGCAGACCGTGGTCACCGTCGCGCTGGACCGCAGCAAGACCCCGGACTTGGCCGGAGTAGCTGCCCAGCTGGCGGCCGCCCTGGGACGTTTCGACCCTCAGATCACCCAGCAGTCAATCATCGGAGGAGCCAACGCAGCCCCGGCGGGACAGTCAAGCGCGGTGGCGGTGCTTCGTGAGCACGACTACCAATCGGTTCGGGATCAGATTTACGAGCTGCCTGGGGTGAGCTTTCCGATCCAGCAGCTGCTGCTCGGACCGGACCGGGACTTCGCCTCTCAGCTGGTGCCGGGCATCCGCACAGTGGCTCAGGAGCAGTTCGAGAAGGCCGCCGGGTGGCGCATCGTCACGGTGACCGCGATGGGCAAGGAGGTCGA
This sequence comes from Actinomycetota bacterium, assembly GCA_030860695.1. Classification (GTDB taxonomy): domain Bacteria; phylum Actinomycetota; class Actinomycetes; order Mycobacteriales; family Pseudonocardiaceae. The sequence continues at coordinate 8,538 of JALZHU010000038.1, read as the reverse complement.
AACCCTCGCCGTCCAGCAGCCACGTCCGGTGCCGATCGTGACTACCACGGTCGACCGTGCCGTGCAGACCGCCGCGGAAAACGCTGTCGAGGCGGCGCCCGAACCGGCAATGATCGTGGTTATTCAGCCCTCGACCGGGGAAATCCTCGGAGTCGCGCAGAACGGTGCGGCCGACGCGCAAGGCGCGCTCTCGCTGACTGGGCGCTATCCCCCAGGCTCCACTTTCAAGATCGTCACAGCGGCGGCGGTGCTGCAGGCCACGCAGCTCTCGGCGGACTCGCCGGTGGCCTGCCCCGCAACCACCATTGTCGGGGAGCGGAGGGTGCCCAATGACCGCTTCTTCGATTTGGGTACGGTGCCGCTACGCACCGCGTTCGCCCGTTCCTGCAATACCACGTTCGCGCATTTGGCGGCCAATCTGGGAGCTGGCGCGTTGACCGATGCAGCGCACCAGATGGGCATCGGGCTGGACTATGACATCCCCGGAATCACCACCGTCACGGGTCAGGTCCCGCCCTCGGAGTCGGTGGTGCGGCGCGCGGAGAATGGATTCGGGCAGGGACGGGTGCTCGCCAGCCCGTTCGGCATGGCGCTGGTTGCCTCCACGGTCGCGGCTGGCGGGCAGGTGCCTACCCCGGTTCTGATCAAGGGCATGCAGACTCAGATGGTGCTCGGACCGGTGGCACCGATGCCACGGGAGGTTGCCGACGCATTGCGGGTGATGATGCGAGAAGTGGTGACTCAGGGCACCGCGAGAACCTTGGCGGGTCATGGCCAGCTGTACGGCAAGACCGGGACCGCAGAGGACAGTGTTACCGGCGCGCACGGATGGTTCGTCGGGTTCCGCGGTGACCTCGCGTTCGCAACTCTTGTCGCCGGCGCCGGTTCATCTGGCCCGGCCCTGGACGTCTCAGGGCGCTTCCTGTCTGCGCTGGGCCCAGTGTGACCGGCATCCCAGCGTGACCGGCATAGAGTGGTGGCATGCCCGTGAGAACCCCGTTGTGTCCTGGCCGGCAGACCCCGCTGCGTTCGGTCCCGCCGAAGATCCGCCGGCCGGAATACGTCGGGAAGACTGGGCCTGCCCCGAGCATCGATCCCTGGATCCAGCCACCCGAGGTGATCGAGGCGATGCGGGTGGCGGGACGGATCGCTGCGCAAGCGCTCGCCGAGGGCGGCCGGGCCGTGGCACCCGGCGTCACGACCGATGACATTGACCGGGTGGTGCACGAGTTCCTGCTCGACCACGACGCGTACCCCTCGACGTTGGGCTACAAGGGATTCCCCAAATCCTGCTGCACTTCGCTGAACGAGGTGATCTGCCACGGCATCCCGGACTCGACCGTGATCGAAGACGGCGACATCATCAATATCGACGTCACGGCCTTCATCGGCGGTGTGCATGGCGACACCAACGCCACCTTCCTCGCCGGTGAGGTCTCCGAGGAGGACCGGCTGCTGGTCGAGCGCACCCACGAGGCGATGATGCGGGGGATCCGTGCGGTCCGGGCAGGTCGGCAACTCAACGTGGTCGGCCGGGTCATCGAGGCCTACGCCAAGCGCTTCGGGTATGGAGTGGTCCGCGACTTCACCGGCCACGGTATCGGCCGCTGCTTCCATGGCGGGCTGGTCGTGCTGCACTACGACGAGCCGAGCGTGGACACCGTTCTAGAGGAGGGGATGACCTTCACCATCGAGCCGATGATCACGCTGGGTGCAATCGACTACGACCTGTGGCCAGACGGCTGGACGGTCACCACCAAGGACAAGCAGCGCACCGCACAATTCGAGCATACCCTTGCCGTCACCGCAGACGGGGCGGAGATCCTGACCATGCCGTAATCATGCGCGGAGCGCTGCTCGTCGCCGGCACTACCTCGGACGCGGGCAAGAGCATGCTGGTGACCGGGATCTGCCGGTGGTTGGCCCGCCGCGGGGTATCGGTGGCGCCGTTCAAGGCGCAAAACATGTCAAACAACTCCATCGTGACCCCGGACGGTGGGGAGATCGGTCGGGCCCAGGCGGTGCAGGCCGCGGCGTGCGGCATCGAGCCCGGGGTGCGGCTCAATCCGGTGCTGCTCAAACCAGGAAGTGATCGATGCGCCCAGGTTGTCGTGCTCGGGCAGGCGCACGGCACGGTATCTGCTGCGTCTTACCGGCACCGTAAAGCGGAACTTCTCGACGTGGTGGTGCGCGCGTTGGCCACACTACGAGCCGAGCACGAGGTGGTGATCTGCGAGGGTGCCGGATCGCCCACCGAGATCAATCTGCGGTCCACCGACATTGCAAACATGGGACTGGCTCGGGCGGCCGGGTTGCCAGTACTGGTGGTGGGGGACATCGACCGTGGAGGGGTGCTCGCGCATCTTTTTGGCACCCTGGCCCTGCTCTCGCCCGCCGACCAGGCACTGGTGGCCGGTTTCGTGATCAACAAGTTCCGCGGTGATCCGGATCTGCTCCACGGCGGCCTGGCGCAGTTGCAGGCACTGACCGGTCGGCGTAGCTACGGTGTGCTGCCGTTTCGTGACGGGTTGTGGTTGGACGCCGAGGACTCGCTGGCCCATGTCACCGACGGGGTGGTGGGACACCCCGCCCCGCCTTACGGCACCCAGTGGCTGAGGGTGGCCGCGGTGCGGTTGCCGCGGATCTCCAATGGCACCGACGTCGACGCGTTGGCCTGCGAGCCCGGGGTGGCGGTCCGCTACGTAACCGAGCCCTCCCGGTTGGCCGACGCCGACCTGGTGGTGCTGCCCGGCTCCAAGTCCACCGTGGCCGACCTGGCGTGGCTGCGCCGGACAGGGCTCGCCGACGCGGTGGTAGCGCACGCTGGCGCCGGACGTCCGGTACTGGGCATCTGCGGCGGCTACCAGATGCTGGCGCGCCACATCACCGACCACGTCGAGTCCGGCGCCGGTGAGGTGGCCGGTCTGGGATTGCTGGACCTCGACATAGTCTTCAATCAGCGCAAACACCTGCGGTGTGCGGCTGGGACTGCGCTGGGTGAGCCGGTCACCGGCTACGAGATCCACCACGGCCGCGTGGTGCACCGTGGCGACCCCCCGCTGGTTGCTGGCGCTGGGACTGGTTCCGATGGGGAGGGTTCCCACGGCGGCCACGTGCTGGGCACCCACTGGCATGGGTTGTTGGAAAACGACGCGTTCCGCCGCGCTCTACTCCGTCAAGTGGCCCACCTCGCCGGCCGGCCCGGCTTCCGGCCGGCGCCCGACACCAGCTTCGCCGCATTGCGGGCCGCCCAGCTGGATCTACTTGGTGACTTGGTTTGCGCCCATCTAGACACCGACGCGCTACTCGAGCTGATTGAGCACGGCCCCCCGGCTGACCTCCCCTTTATCCCGCCAGGCACGGCCGATCAGTAGCGGGGCGGCCTGACTGCTCTGGATCTTCCGAGCGGTTGATCACCCGCACATGTCGTCTCTCGGATGCTCGATGGACCGCTGACGATCACGTTCCCGTTGCGTTGATCACGCAACGTACTCCCGGAACCACTGGCGTCGGGGAAAGGCAACCAAACTGCGTTACGGGAGACCACCACCATGAGTTCAGGACTGTCCCGACGGGACTTCCTTCACCGCGCCGCTGCGACGGGCGCTGGCGTCGTGCTCGTCGGATCCGGCGAGATCCTGCTGACCGCGCCGAACGGGTTCGCCGCCCCCCGGGCGTTGGACTACGGCGCGCTGCTGCCGGACCCGGCCGGGCGCCTGGCCCTGCCCAGGGGCTTTGACTACAAGATCGTCACTGAGGCGGGGAAGACGCTGCTGGAGTCGGGCCAGCCGACGCCCTCCCATCACGATGGCACCGGCGCGTTCCGGTCCAGGCGCGGCGGCACCGTCCTGGTGAACAACCACGAGCTCGGCGGCCCGTTCGAGACGACCCAGTACCCGATGCCACTGATCGACGGGCTCGTCTACGACCCGGGCTCGGCCGGCGGCTGCACCATCGTCGAGACCGACTGGAACGGCAACCGGATTCGTGAGTACGTCGGCATCGCCGGCACGTCGACGAACTGCGCGGGCGGCATCACACCGTGGCAGACCTGGCTGACGTGTGAGGAGACCGAGGGCAAGGCCGGCTCCGGCGGGCGGACCAAAGATCACGGTTACGTGTTCGAGGTCGACGCGTTCGATCAGGAGGCCAACCGGGACCCGCAGCCGATCAAGGCACTGGGTCGGTTCGCGCATGAGGCGGCGGTCGTCGATCCCCAGACCGGTGATGTCTACCTGACCGAGGACGCCTCCAACCCGAATGGCCTGCTCTACCGGTGGGAGGCGCCGACGACGTTCAAGCCCCGCAAGGGCGCGCTGCGTGCGCTCGGCCCGACCGATGGCGTGCTGGGGGCGGCGCGCTGCGTCGACCGGTCTGGGGCATTCGTGGACGACCTGTCGCGGGCGACCGAGGTCGGCACCACCTACGGCGTCACGTGGACGCCGGTGCCCGACCGCGACGCCGCCACCACCTCCACCCGCAGGCAATTCGCCGCTGGCCAGGTGACCCGCGGCCGCAAGCTGGAGGGCGCTTGGTGGGGTGACAACGGTGCTTACGTGGTCACCAGCTTTGCGAGGGGGGAAATCCGGTGCCGCACGACGGCCAGGTCTGGTTCTACAACCCGAGGCGGTCGACGTTGACGCTCAGGCTGCGTTTTGGGGTCAATCCGAACCCTTCGGCGGGCGGTGCCTTCGATGGCCCAGACAACATCACCGTCTCACCCTGGGGTGGGCTCATCCTGGCGGAAGACGGCGAGGGAATCCAGCACCTCGTCGGCGTCACCGAACGCGGCCAGACATTCCCGCTGGCCCGCAACGAGATCAACGACAATGAGTTCGCCGGCCCGGTTTACTCACATGACAGGAGGATCCTGTTCGCGAACATACAGTCGCCGGGCACGATGTTCGCGATCACCGGACCCTGGCGACCGCAGCTCTGAACCGCCGCGACACGGGAAACCCGCAGCCGCGTGGCCGGTAGCTCGTAAGCTCGTCGCCGTGCGGATCTTGTTGCTGTCCACCGCCGACACCGACCTGCTCGCCGCCCGGGCTTGCCGTGCCGATTACCGGCTCGCCAACCCGGCTCGGACCGAGCCCACCGAGCTGCCCGCGCTGCTCGACGGGGTGGACGTGGTGGTGCTCAGGTTGCTCGGCGGGCGGCGGGCCTGGGAGCCCGGGCTCGAGGTGCTGCTGCGCGCTCGGCTGCCCACGGTGTGCCTGGGCGGTGAGGCGACCCCGGACGCGGAGCTGATGGCGACCTCCACGGTCCCGGCGGGGGTGGCAGCCGAGGCGCTGCGCTACCTGGTCGCCGGCGGCCCTGCGAACCTGGCCCAGTTGGCCCGGTTCCTGTCTGACACGGTGCTGCTCACCGGGGAAGGCTTCGAGCCGCCGGCTCCCACCCCGGAGTATGGGGTGCACAGCGCCGTTAAGGAGGACCCGGGGCGCCCCACCGTGGGCATCGTTTTCTACCGAGCGCATGCGCTCGCCGGGAACACCGGATTCGTCGACGTCCTCGCCGATGCCGTCCAAGCCTCCGGAGGCAACGCGTTGCCGGTGTTCTGCGGTTCCCTACGCGGGTTGGGTAGCAAACAGGCCGAGGGGCTACGCGCGCTGCTGGGCCGCTGCAACGCGGTGGTGACCACGGTGCTCGCTGCGGGTGGTAGCGCCGGGGTCGAAGAGGAATCCTGGGACGCGGGTGCGCTGGCCGCGCTGGATGTTCCAGTCCTGCAGGGCCTGTGCCTGACCACGTCCCGGGCGAGCTGGCAGGCCAGCGACGCCGCGCTGTCCCCGATGGACGCTGCGATGCAGGTCGCCATCCCTGAGTTCGACGGTCGGTTGGTGTCGGTGCCGTTCTCCTTCAAGGAACCGGGTCCGGACGGGATCCCGGTCTATGTGGCCGACCCCGAGCGGGCCGCTCGGGTGGCCGGTACCGCCGTGGCACTGGCCCGGCTGCGGCAGGTGCCCGCGCCAGACAAGCGACTAGCAATCGTGCTGTCCGCCTACCCGACCAAGCATTCCCGCATCGGCAACGCGGTCGGGTTGGATACCCCTGCGTCGGCTGTGGTGCTGCTGCGCGCGCTGGCTGAGGCCAGCTACGACCTCGGCGGGCTGGACGTCGATGCCTTAGCGGGCGACGCCCTGATCCACCGGCTGATCGCTGCTGGTGGCCACGATGTCGAGTGGCTCACCGAGCAACAGATGGCAAGCGCAGCCATCCGGGTGCCGGTCGCGGAGTATGCCCAGTGGTTCGGGCAGTTGCCCGCGCCGTTGCGTGAGTCCGTCACGGCGGCCTGGGGTGAACCGCCCGGGCAGCTGTATGTGTCTGATGGCACCATCTACGTCGGCTCGCTGCGGTTCGGCAACGTGGTGCTACTCATCCAGCCACCGCGGGGATTTGGTGAGAACCCGGTGGCGATCTACCACGACCCCGAGCTTGCGCCGTCGCACCAGTATCTGGCCGCCTACCGCTGGCTGGAGCGCTCGTTTGGCGCGCACGCCGTGGTGCACCTGGGCAAGCATGGCAATCTGGAGTGGTTGCCCGGCAAGGGACTCGGACTCGCCGCGTCGGACGCTCCGGACGCGGTGCTCGGGAACCTGCCGCTGGTGTACCCCTTCCTCGTCAACGACCCTGGCGAGGGCACCCAGGCCAAGCGCCGGGCGCACGCCACCATCGTCGACCACCTGATCCCGCCGATGGCTCGGGCCGACACCTACGGCGACCTCGCGCGCCTCGAACAGCTGCTCGACGAGTACGCCACAGTGGCAGCGTTGGACCCGGACAAGCTGCCCACGCTGCGCGGTCAGATCTGGACGCTCATTCAGAGTGCTCAGTTGCACTATGACCTGGGAGCGGACGCGCCGCCCGAGGAGGCGGACTTCGACGACTTCGTGCTGCACCTCGACGGGTACCTGTGCGAGATCAAGGATGTGCAGATCCGCGACGGCCTGCACGTGCTGGGCCGGGCACCCCAGGGCGAGGAATTGGTCAACGACGTCCTTGCGGTGCTGCGCGCCCGCCAGGTGTTCGGCGCCGGGGCGGCGCTACCCGGCTTGCGGGCGGCCATCGCCGAGTGCATCGGCCTGCACGAGCAAGGCCCGCTCGCCGACGTTGATCGCCTGGAGGCGCTGGCTCGCACGCTGGTGCAGGGTATCCAGGCGACCGGCTGGGACGCGGCGAAGGTGCCCGCCGTGGTGGCCGAGGTGCTGGGAGCACCGGACGGCAGGGTGGTTTCGGTACTGCGGTTCGGCTGCACCGAGCTGGTGCCCCGGTTGGCCGGCACCCCGGCCGAGGTCACCAACGTGCTGCGCGCCCTGGACGGCCGATTCGTCGAACCCGGACCGTCCGGTTCACCCACCCGCGGGCTGGTCTCGGTCCTTCCGACCGGACGCAACTTCTACTCGGTGGACCCGAAGTCGATGCCGACACGCAACGCCTTTGACGTCGGTACCGCGTTGGCAGACTCGTTGCTCGAACGCCACCGCGCCGACACCGGTGACTGGCCACGCAGCGTCGGCCTCACCGTGTGGGGCACCAGCGCCATGCGCACCCAGGGTGACGACATCGCTGAGCTGCTGGCGCTGATCGGCGTGCGGCCGGTGTGGGACGACGCCTCGCGCCGCGTCACCGGCATCGAGGTGGTGGCGCCGTCCGAGCTCGGCCGGCCCCGAATCGACGTCGTGGTGCGGATCTCCGGGTTCTTCCGGGATGCATTCCCGCACGTGGTCGCGTTGCTGGATGATGCAATTGCCGCTGTCGCGGTGCTGGACGAGCCGGCGGAGCAGAATTTCGTCGCAGCGCACTACCGGGCCGATCTCGCCTCGCATGGCGACGACCGGCGGGCCCGCACCCGGATCTTCGGTTCCAAGCCCGGCGCGTACGGTGCCGGCCTGCTGCCGCTGATCGACAGCCGGGAGTGGCGCACCGACGCTGATCTCGCCGAGGTCTACGCCACCTGGGGTGGTTACGCCTACGGGCGAGGGCTCGACGGCGCAGCGGCGCGGGGCGATATGGAGCACGCCTTCCAGCGCATCACGGTGGCCGCCAAGAACGTCGACACCCGCGAGCATGATATCGCCGACTCCGACGACTACTTCCAGTACCACGGCGGAATGGTGGCGATGGTGCGCTCGTTAACCGGCCGCAACCCGGCGGCCTACGTCGGTGACTCAGCGTTACCGAATGCCGTCAAGACCCGATCGCTGGCCGAGGAGACTCGCCGGGTATTCCGCTCCCGGGTAGTCAACCCACGGTGGATCGCTGCCATGCAGCGCCACGGCTATAAAGGTGCCTTCGAGCTGGCTGCCACCGTCGACTACCTGTTCGGCTTCGACGCCACGGCGGGCGTGGTCGAGGACTGGATGTATCACCAGCTCGCCGATTCCTACATCTTCGATGCTGGCGTGCAGCAATTCCTGCGGCAGTCCAACCCGTGGGCGCTGCGGGGGATGACCGAGCGGCTGCTTGAGGCCGCTGATCGGGGCTTGTGGGCACAGCCCGACCCGGCGGATCTTGACGCGCTGCGAGCGGTCTACCTTGCCC
>JALZHU010000251.1 GCA_030860695.1 Actinomycetota bacterium | reverse complement strand
CGAACACCTGCGCACCGCGCTCGGCGAAATCGCCGCCAACGTCCGCCGCCACGAAGAAGAACTCCGGCGCCTGCGCAGGCAAGCCCACAACAGCTAAAGCCCAGAACCCACCACCAGCCACCAGCCACCAGCCACCAGCCACCAGCCAGGATTAGCCGGATAACCGAAGGACAAGCCGCGCGTGGAGCGGCCGATGCCCTATGTGCGGGACAGCTTCTGGCGGGGTCGGGAGTTCGTCTCGCTTCAGCACATGGCCGAGCAGGTGATCGTGTGGTGCCGGGAGGTGGCCGGCCACCGGAAGTGCCGCCCGCTGAGCGGCGCCGCGCCTCTGTCGGTGTTCCAGGCCGTCGAGGTCGAGGCGCTGAAACCGTTGCCGCGCAAGCACTTCGTGCTGGCCACCTGGTCGACTGGCACGGTCGGCCCGGACATCCACGTTCGGGTGGGCAGGAGCCTGTACTCGGTGCCGTGGCAGCACATCGGCCGCCGGGTCGACGCCCGCGAAACCCCGACCGTGGTACAGATCTTCGACAACAGCGAGCTGATCGCCACCCACGGCCACCGAGTGGCCGGTAAGGCAACCGACCTGTCGCACCACCCGCCGGAGAAGATCGCGTTCAAGATGCGCACCCCGACCTGGTGTCGCACGAAGGCGGCCCGAGATCGGCCCGGCGTGTCGAGGTGATCGCCGACCTGCTGCAAGTAAATGCGCTGTTCCGGCTGCGCGCCGCCCAGGGTGTGCTCGGCCTTGCCGGCAAGCACGGACCCGAGCGGCTGGAGCGGGCGTGCGCCCGGGCGATCGAGGTCGGCCACCCCAGCTACCGCACCATCAAGGGCATCCTCGCCGCGCGCTCCGAGACCGACCCTCCGCCCCCGGCGACCGGCGACGCAGGCGCCGCGGCGCACCTACACGGCCCCTCGCAGCTGTTCGCCAATGTCGTGGCCCTGCTCACCCCGAGCAGCCACCCAAGGCGGACTCGGACACCCCGGCGCCGCTCACCCCAACAACAGCCACGGCGAACGCGACGATCACCGCCCCCCAGCCCTCACCGAGCCCGGCGGCCCGGTCGACTCAAGTCCGAGGCCACCGAAAGCAAGGAGGCGTCGTGACCGTCATCGACACCGCGCTGCGTGAGGCCCTGCGCGCGCTGAAGCTGTCTGGGATGCTGGAGACCCTCGACGCCCGGCTGGCCCAGGCCCGCGCCGGGGACTCGGCTACCTGGACTTCCTGTAGGTCCTCTGCCACGACGAGATCGGCCGCCGCGAGCAGGCCGCCATGGGCTGCCGGCTGCGCCGCGCCCACTTCGATACCCAATCACCCTGGAGGACTTCGACTTCCACGCCAGCCCCAAGCTGCCCGCCGCGCAGCTCCGCGATCTGGCCGCCCTACGCTGGCTGCACGCTGGCGAGTCCGTGATCCTCTACGGCCCGGTCGGGGTCGGCAAGATCCACATCGCGCAAGCACTCGGGCACCTGGCCATCCACCACGGCGCCGACGTCCGCTTCGCCAAGACCAGCCGCGTCTTGGCCGAGCTCGCCAGCGGGCACGCCGACGGCACCTGGGGCCGCCGGCTGCGCGAACTCGCCCGGCCCCCCGTACTGATCCTCGATGACTTCGGCATGTGTGAGCTGACCACCCGCCAGGCCGACGACCTCTACGAACTGATCAACGAATGGGCCAGTCGCTCGCTCATACTCACCAGCAACCGCTCGCCGGTCGACTGGTACCCCCTATTCCCCAACCCTGTCGTCGCCGAGTCACTGCCCGACCGGCTGATCAACACCAGCCACCAAGTGTTCATGAACGGACCCAGCTACCGACCGAACAAGCCACCCGGCCGCAGTATCGCCGACGACAACAAGAAGACCACCAAGTAAAACATCACCAGGACCCACCACCTGCGGAATTACATGGGCACAGGCCCGGGGAATTTCGTGAGGGCCCACACATCGTCAAGCACGATCACTCAAGCTCCGGACACGTCGCAGTCCTTCTCGGCGCGGACGCCTCGGCGAGGCACGTTGCCACTACCACAGCCACGTCTGCCAGATGACGGAGATCGACGTCCAACCGAGGTCACTGCCAAAGCAACCGTACCCAGTCTGGCTAACAGGCTCTGACAGTAGCGCAGACAGCTCATCCTCAGCTACGCAAGTTGATTGCACAGCACGATCAATCGGGCGAGAGACACCGCAATCTGGGGGGTATCACCTCTGGTCGATGCAACTTCAGGTTAATGACTATCTAAGCGCATATGAAGATCATCCAAGGAGTGCATCCGTAGCGTCATGCCGACCTGAGCACAGGGCTGGGCTCGCATCGAGGAGGTGCCGTGACGGACGCGCGACGGGCGGGTTGTTCGCCAGCGGGTACCGCAAGCGGCGAGGGTCTCGTGCCTCCTTCGATTCAGATTCATTCCACTGACCTTCCGGGAGAGGAATTTTTTGTGGGAGACACGTCCGCGGTCAGTGCACGGTATGATCAACAGCACGGGGATGGCAATCAGAGCCTTCGTCCTATCGACCAGATGCTGCGGTGCCGTGGGACTGCGTCCCGAAGCGACATGGTCATGGTCGGGCACGCCCCGACCGCCGAACGGCAATTCAGGCCACCGTTAGACCGTGATCATTTGTCCGACACGCTATCCGCACTGGCACGGAAACATCAGGTTCCCGGCGCTCAGCTCGCCATCCACCACGGTGGGGAGACAGTGGCGATCGAGGTTGGTGAGTTGGAGTACGGAAGCGGGCGTCGGATCACCCAAGATGCGGCATTCCCCATCGGGTCGATCAGCAAATCCTTCACGGCAACTTTGGCGATGATCTTGGTCTCGGACGGGGATCTCGAACTGGACGCTCCGCTCGGTGAGTACTTGCCCGAGTTAGGCGACCTCGGAGATGATGTCACGCTTCGCCAGCTGCTGAGCCATACAGCGGGTTTCGCCAACGAGCCTAATCACGAGGTGTCTACCACCACTTCCATTCGGCGCTATGTGCTGGACAACTGCTCCAGACAGAATCTACTTTTAACGCCGGGCACCTGCTTCTCCTATTCGAGCGTGGGCTACGTCCTGGTCGGCCATCTGATCGAGATGGTCACAGGAATGAATTGGTGGGATGCCATGGAATCGATTCTTCTGCGGCCGCTGAGAATCGAACCAACATTCATCTGCGCACCTGGTCTTCAGTCGCTCGGTCGTACGCTCGCCATGTGCCACTCGGTCAATATTGCCCTCGATAGGACCCGACCCGTCGAAGAGTCGTTGCCGCTCGCCGATGCACCGACGAGTGGATTGGCGGTGAGCGCTGTGGATCTCATGACTTTGGGAATGACCCAGATCGATGGTGGTATGCCGGCGCTTCTGCCGGCAACATACGCCGAGGAGATGCGACAAACCGTTCCTAACGCGGAACCACTCGGCGGGGCTGATGGATGGGGACTGGGCCTAGCGGTGTTTGGGAAGGGAACCACCACATGGGTGGGTCACATCGGCGTGATGGGAGGAACGTACTGCGATGTCCGGCTCGACCCATCCAGCGGTAACGTCGTCGCCTTCACCAGCAACGCGAACACCGGCCGCGGTATGTGGTGGGAACTAGTCAACGAGCTGCGCAGAAAAGGTCTGGACCTGCCCACCCGGAACCACTCTGGTATCGAAGTGCTAGGACGGTCGACTGTGCCCCCGCCAGGCTGCGTAGGCAGTTACCTGAATGCGGATTACGAGGTCTCGATCGTGGCGGCCAACACCGGTTCCCTTACCCTAATCGACGGTAACAAGAGGACGGAGTTAATTTTCTTCGATGATCTGAGTTTCGCGGCGCGGGAGCAACCATCGGCGGTCCTTGGACGCTTTTTGCGAGATTCGACTACCGGGAAACTCGATCTCATTCAGATCGACGAGTCTGTTGTCCGTCGCCATCGGCCACACGTGGAAACGACACTGGAAGTGCAGGCCTTGGCCGTTTAGTAGACATCCGTATCAGAAATAACTCGCTGGACCGTTACTGAAGCACGCCTGGAAGGTTCGATAATTCATGACTGTCTACGATAGCTTCTTTCAGGCTGAGAAGCTGGCCGATCAAGACGGTCTGGCAACCGAGCAATTCCGGTACTGGAGAAGACAACTCGAAGGCGTGTCGGCGCCTGAGTTGCCCGTTTACCAGTCACCGCCAACCAGCATGACTCCAACCATCCCTTATGAGTTTGAAGTGCCACAGGACGTGGCCACACGCATGGCGGACTTGAGCGACCTGTGGGGCGTGTCGCTGTTCGAGCTCACGGTCGCCGCCTTCCAGATCCTCCTAGCCCGCTACACCGGCCAAGATGACATCGCGGTGGTCACTCCGGTGCCTGGACAAAGTCATCCGGTGGTGCTGCGGTCACGGGTAATCAACTCAACGTCCTTCCTGGAATTCGCCGTAGAAGTACGAGCCACGGTCGGGGCCGCCTTCGCGCACTCTGACGTTCCGTTCAAACGCCTAGTCGAGGAGCTGGGCCTGGGGTCGGAGTTGGCGCGTGCAGCCGTGGTGTGCGAACACGGTGCCGTGCCGTTCGCTGCAGACCTCACGGTGCGGCTCGTCGAGTGTGGCAACGAATTGTCAGGCGCCGTCGAATATAGTCCCAAGAAGTTCGGTTGGGCCACTATTGAGCGGATGTCCGGGCATCTGATCCATATCCTCGACGTCGTTACTGCCGATCCCACCATTGTGCTGGGTAAAATTGACCTTTTGGCCGACGCCGAGCGGTGCCGAATGTTGGTGGAGTGGAACAATACTAACCACGCGGTTCCCCAGGTCACGCTGCCGGAGTTGTTCCAGGCTCAGGTTGCGCGGACCCCCGATTCCGTCGCGGTGGTGTTTGAAGGCGCCGAGCTGTCCTATGAGGAGCTGAACGCGCTAGCGAATCGATTGGCGCGGCTACTCATCGAATGCGGGGCGGGCCCGGAGCGGTTTGTGGCGTTGGCGCTGCCCCGTACGGCGGACCTAATCGTGACGTTGCTGGCCGTGCTGAAGGCAGGCGCTGCGTACCTTCCGATTGATCTGGCTTATCCGGCGGAGCGGATCGGCTTCATGCTCGCCGACGCTAACCCGGTGCTAGTGGTCACAACGACCGAGTTGGCTGATCATCTGCCGACGAACAAGGCGCGGCGTGTGGTGCTGAATGAGACCGACACGGTTGCACGGTTGGCCACATACCCGGATACCAACGTTGAAGACGACGAACGTGACTGTGTGTTGGCCCTATCGAATCCCGCATATGTGATTTACACATCAGGGTCCACGGGCCGCCCCAAGGGCGTGGTGGTCCCGTTGGGGGGGTTGGCCAATTTCCTAGCGGCGGTACAGGACCAGTTCATTCTTGGCCCCGGTGAGCGGCTGTTGGCGGTGACCACGGTCGGGTTCGACATCGCAAATCTTGAGATTTTCGTTCCACTGCTCAACGGCGCGACTGTGGTGTTGGCAGGCCGTGATGTGGCAGCGGACCCGTTCGCACTGCGCCAGATGGTGGTATCGGTTGGTGTGTCGTTGATGCAGGCGACGCCGAGCTTATGGCGTGCTGTGGTTGCTGAGGGTGCGGCCGAGCTTCGGGGTGTGCGGGTGTTGGTGGGCGGCGAGGCCTTGCCCACCGATTTAGCCTCCTCGTTGGTGGAATGCGCGGCTTCGGTGACGAACCTGTACGGGCCTACGGAAACGACGATTTGGTCGACGATGGCCGTGGTGGATGAGTGCACCGCGCGAAATCCTTCAATTGGCCGGCCGATCGCCAACACGCAGGTGTATGTGTTAGACGCCAAATTGCGCCCGGTTCCGGTGGGTGTTGTGGGTGAACTGTACATCGGCGGCGCTGGTTTGGCCCGGGGTTACTGGAAGCGGGCCGGGTTGACTGCGCAGCGGTTTGTGGCCTGCCCGTTTGCCGGGCCGGGTGCGCGAATGTACCGCACCGGGGACCTGGTGCGCTGGACCACCGATGGCCAGTTGGAATACCTAGGGCGGGCCGATCATCAGGTAAAGATTCGAGGGTTCCGCATTGAACTCGGCGAGATCGAAGCTGCGCTGCTCCGGCACGAGATCGTGGCCGAGGCAGTCGCGATGGCTCGAGATGACTCCGGACACCAGCGGCTAGTTGCCTATATCGTGCCTGCGGTTGACGGTATTGTGGACTCCGAGGAGCTGCGTGAGTTCCTACGTCAAGTACTGCCAGATTACATGGTACCATCAGCGTTCGTCACACTGGATGAATTTCCACTCACTCCCAACAGGAAAATTGATCGGCGTGCGCTACCCGCTCCGGACTGGAACGCAATCCCCCGCACCGACTACATCCCGCCTCGCACCGACGTCGAGAGGACGCTTGCACGAATTTTGTCGGAAGTGCTTGGCGTGGCGCAGATTGGCGTCGAAGACAACTTTTTCGAGCTCGGCGGCGACTCACTCCTGAGTTTTCGGGCGCTTTCCCGAATCCGCGCGACCTTCGGGGTGAAGCTGTCCGCCCGCGCGATATTCGACGCACCGACCGTCGCGCGGCTCGCGCATCTGCTGCCAGCAGCACCCGGCCTTGACCACGCCGAGCGGATCACCCCCGTACCGCGCGATCGGGTGCTGCCACTTTCTCCCGCCCAGCAACGGTTGTGGTTAATAGAGGAATTGACTCCGGGTGAGACTGAGTACAGTATCGGGGTCGGGTTGCGGCTATCCGGTGTGCTGGATTCCGACGCGCTGCGAGCGGCGTTGGACGCCTTGGTCGGCCGGCATGAGTCACTGCGGACAACGTTCCACACCGTGGATGGGCACGGAGTTCAAATGGTTGCCCCGCACGGCGAGATACCACTGCGTGCGGTAGATCTGCCCACAATAGTCTCCTTTGAGCGGGACACCACGGTGGAAGAGATTTTGGCGGAGGAGCTCAGCCACCCCTTCGACTTGCAGCGTGGCCCGCTGACTAGGGCGGTATTGGTGCGCGTCACCGAGGACGATCATGTACTGCTGCTCAATCAGCATCATATCGTGACCGACGGCTGGTCGACTGAGGTGCTGGTGGACGAGCTGGCCAAGCTTTACGCCGCTGCCCGGGGGATGCCAGTCGAGTTGCCGGAGCTGCTCATCCAATACCCGGATTTCGCCGTATGGCAGCAGGAGCGGTTGTCCGGCACCGCACTGGAACTGCATCTAGACTACTGGAAGCGCAAGCTCGCGGGCATCGAGCCGCTGGAACTGCCGACCGACCGACCCCGGCCCCGCCTACGTACTACCGCTGGCGCAGTGCACCGCCAGGCTCTGCCAGCAGACGTGATCCAGTCGTTAACGAGAGTGGGGCAGACGCACGGCGCCACGCTGTTCATGACACTGGCCGCCGCGGTGCAAGTGTTGTTGTCACGGTACAGCGGCCAACAGGACATCGCGATCGGTACCGCGACCTCGGGCCGCAATCGGGCGGAGCTGGAGAATCTCGTCGGTTTCTTCGTCAACACCGTCGTTCTGCGATCCGCAGTGAACAGTACGCGAACGTTCATCGAATTCGTAGCCGAAGTCCGGGAGACGGTGCTGGAGGCCTTCGCTCACGACGAGGTTCCGTTTGACCGGTTGGTCACGGAACTTCGACCGGAGCGTGACCTCGCCCGCAACCCGCTCGTCCAAACGATGGTTGTGCTGCAGAACGCAATAATGCAGCCACGCGAGGTTGATGGGTTGCGGATTACTGAACACGACCTCCCTCGGCCGTCTGCAAGGTTTGATCTAGTCTTTGAATTCCTGCCGCAAGATGACTGGCTCAACGTGGTGATCGAATACAGCATTGATCTGTTCGACTCGGTCACGATCGAGCGGATGGCCACCCACCTGCAAATGCTGCTCACCGGGATCGCTACCAATCCTGATCAGCCAGTGGGCGAGCTGCCAATGCTCACCGAAACCGAAACCCAGCAGGTGCTGGTGAC
>JALZHU010000476.1 GCA_030860695.1 Actinomycetota bacterium | reverse complement strand
CTGGGTCAGTGCTGCAAACACCGCTCGATCCGCCCAGGACAGTCGTGGTCTGCTGACCTGGCGGCGTAACACGGTGACCTCGTGGCGCAGCACGAGGATCTCGGCGTTCTTTGATTGTGCGCTGCGGGCGAGCAGTCCCAGCCAGGCCGTGAGCTGCCGGACGATCAGATATAGCAGTCGTACCGCCACGACCGACGATCATGCCCCACGACAACCGTCCAGCGATGCCGCAGGTCACCGCTGTGGATGGCCAGTTCGGCACCCACAATTTAGCGGATGGCTGGGCGGCTTCCTTGCGGGAGGTGCTCGGTGAGCACGGGGGCGGTGATCCTCACCGCTGCCGTTACTGCTGTTGTGACCCTGCTGGTAGTGGAGTCTTATCAGACCACCCCCTGGCTGGCTGACAAGTTGATGCAATGGTCAGTCCGTCTTCGTTACAGCGACAACCCTGAGCGTGCCAAAGTGCGAGGCGAAGAGCTGATCAGCCTTCTCGGGGACCTGCCTACGCTATTCAAGTTCCCCACTGCAGGCTGGTTTTTCCTTCGTGCATTCGCCTATCACTTCGGGCGGTACTTCGGAAGCATTCCTCCCACGGATCGGCTCCTTAGCCTTCGGGTGCGGCGGCTCCGAGCGCGGCGGCACTGGGCAGTGCTGTTAGGAGTGATAGCGAAGACCGAGGGGATCGTGATCTATGCCATGGTGCTGTCCCGGCTGGTAGCGGAGGATCGCTGGCTGGTGCAATCGTTGCTCTGGTACATCGCGGTCGCGGCGGTGGTGTGCTTGGCCTGGCGTGTATTGCAGTGGTGGGTAGAAATCCTCGTCGTCACCGACAAAGATTTTATGATCATCAGCGGCTATGTCGTAAAAAAGGTGATCTACAAATTGCCGCTCACGGAGGTGACCGGCCTGAGCCACCTACGGTCGGTGGGGGGACGGTTGCTCGGCTACAGCACTCTCCGGGTAGAGTGGACTGCTGGACAGGTGGAGAGAATTGAATACCTCACCCAGCCAGTCTCTTACGCGATTGCCAAGCTACTCACCGAAAAGCCGCCCGCCTCACCGGTAGTGGACAAGTCAGACATCAAGATGCCGAACGCCGACCCGACGTCTCCCACTTGCCCGCCGCCTCGATCGGCATGACCGTCGCCGGTGACCTCGCAAGCCACGGCAGGCTGACTGCGTTTAAAACCGCCCGCTGATCTATTCGGGTGAATGTACTACATAGCGGTACGTTCAGCGTCTTGTTGGACCACTTCCGCGGGCATTGTTGCGTTGATGGAACGTGGGCAGGGCTGACCGCTGTGGTGCCCGATTAGATGGCGTGGGCGAATTCGGTGAAGGCTGCGGGGATCCGATGCCTTGGGTCGACATCGGCACCGAGTTCGTAGTGGCCGCGGCGGAGGTTTTGGACGAAAGCGTGTCCCGTACTGATTAGGTGTGCTGAGCGCAGCGTGTTGAGTCCTCGCATCGGCCGCAGCCGGGCCTTCAATCGTCCGTGGTCGGCTTCGATGGTGTTGTTCGCGTACTGCTTCATGACATGGCATGCGGCAGGCAGTAGCTCCTCGATCACTCGTGGGTAGGCCTGTGCCCGGTCGGTGCTCACCTCGGTCGGGCGGGGGCTGTGCTTCAGGGCGCGGGTGAAGAACCGGCGAGTGGCCGCCAGATCCCGTTTCTCGGCGACCAGGACGTCGGTGACCTGGCCGTACTGGTCAATCGCCTGGTACAGATAGACCTACTGCCCAGCGACTTTGACATACGTTTCGTCGACGAACCAGCGATCGCCGACCGCGTGCCGGCAGGGGCGTGCCGCGTTGATGAGCAGCGGGGTGAACCGCTGCACCCAGCGATAGACGGTCACGTGGTCGACCGTGATGCCGCGTTCGGCTAGCAACTCTTCAACGTCTCTGTACGACAGGCCGTACCGCAGATACCACCGGACCACCACCAGGATCACCGCCGGCGGAAACCGGAACCCTGCAAAACCGGACCTGGGTGGTGACACCTGAACCTGACGACGGCGCATCGGCCTACCCTGCCCGAGCCCATCATCGATCGACGCAACAATGCCGTCGGAACAGCGCGGTCGGTGATCATGTCGTGATCGCTTGGTGTCACCGAATCACCAGCTCACCCCCATGTGACGAGTTTTGGCACGGCACACGGTTCGACCCCGCCCCTGGCCACCACCTCTGACCACGCTAAACGGTCTACCTATATGATCAGTGAGCGCTCGCTGTCCCACTGATTGTCCAATTCACCGGCTTAGACAGCCCCGCTTGGGCCCATGGGCCCGGTCACACCCACCCGAAGCCGAGCCGTCAGCGGCTTGACATCCATAGGGGCATCAGAGCCCCTCGTCTTACGTACGGGGTATCACCGGACCGCCAGCAGGATCACCTCCGCCGGAAACCGGAGCCCTGCAAAACCGGACGTGGGCGGCGGCACCTGAACTTGGCAACGGTGCATCGGCCTACCCTGCCCGAGCTCGCCATCGGTCAACGCATCAGATCCGTAGCGGGAGGGGTGGGGCAACTCCGGCCGGAAATCGGGCGAACCGGG